>DASZPQ010000074.1:0-48064 GCA_035550275.1 Gaiellaceae bacterium
TTGCCGCCCGCCAGCTGGAGACCGCGCTCGAACAGGACGGGCTCGGTGAGGACGCGCGCACAAGTGCGCTCAAAGCCTCGCAGGAGGCGACGCTGGCGCTCGAAGAAGGGATGGGCTTTGCGATCGACGTCCTCGTCGGGCAGGCGCGCTCGATCGCGACGGATCTCTTGCGCGCGCTCGGCGTCGAGGACGCCGTCGGCCAGATCCGGGCGGCGGCCTCCTAGATATCGAGGCGCGCGTCCTCGAGGTCGAGGTCCCGCGTGATGCGGTTCATCACCGCGTCGTCGATTCGCCCCTGCCGGCGCAGATCGACGACCGCCCGGCGTTCGGCATCGAGCACCTCGCGGCGGAGCCGTTGGAAGTCCTGTGACTGCTGTTCGATGCTGCCGTCGTCGTCTCCGTCGAAGCGGGCGGCGAAGCGGCTGCGGCGGAACTCGTACGACGCGCGCATCCGCTCGAGCGTCTGCTCTCGCACCCAGTCCTCGCCCGAAAGCTCCTCGAGTCGTCCGAGCGCCGCCTCGGAGGCGTAGATCCGGGCCTTCGTCTCCTCCTTCGCGGCGGCGCCGTCGTCTTCGAGCCCGAGGAGCCGGATCAGGAGCGGCAACGTCAGTCCCTGGAAGACGAGTGTCGCGAGGATCGTGCAGAAGGCGAGGTAGATCACGAAGTCGCGATCGGGGAACGCTGAGCCGTCGAGCGTGGTGAATGGGAGTGCAAGCGCGGCTGCGAGCGAGACGGCGCCACGAAGTCCCGCCCAGCCGATCACGGTCGGGTACTGCCAGGGCGGATACGGGTCCCGCGCCCGGATGCTCGGGAAGAGGAAGCGCGGGACATACGTCGCCGGATAGATCCAGAGCAGCCGCGTCAGGATCACGGCGCCGCTGACGACCAGCCCGTCTGCGATCAGCGTCAAGGGCGAGCGGCCCGAGAGGTTGTCGAGGATCGGTCTCAGCTGCAGTCCGACGAGCACGAAGAGGAGGGCGTTCAGCATGAAGACGAGGATCTCCCAGACGGCGTCTCCCTGCAGGCGCGTCTGGACGTTCGTCAGCTCGGGCGTGTACCAGCCGACATAGACCCCGACCGTGACCGCGGCGAGCACCGCCGAGACGCCGAGCGCCTCGGCCGGCAGGTAGGCGAAGTACCCGGAGAAGAGCGCGATCGCGATCTCGGTCGGCGAGTGGTTGAGCCGCCGTCGCACCTGGCGGATCACGAAGCCGATCCCCAGCCCGACGGCGAGCCCGCCCGCGACGTCGACACCGAAGCGCCAGACGGCGTGCCAGAGGGAGAAGGCGCCGGTCAGGACGGCGACGACGGCGAACCGGTAGATCACGAGCGCGGTTGCGTCGTTCACGAGGCTCTCGCCCTCGATGATCGCGATCAGCCGCCGCGGCAGGCCGATTCGCGAGGCGATCGCGGTTGCGGCAACAGCATCCGTCGGCGCCACGATCGCCCCGATCACGAACGACGTGGCCCACGAAAGCCCCGAGATGAAGGTGTGGCAGGCCCAGGCGACCGTCACCGTCGTGACCAGCACGAGCCCGATTGCGAGCAGCGACAGCGGCCTGATGTTCGTCCGCAGGTCGCGCAGCGAGGTGAAGAACGCCGAGGAGTAGAGGAGCGGCGGCAGGAGCGCGACGAGGACGATGTCCGGCTGCAAGGCGATGTGCGGAATCCCCGGCACGAAGCCGAGCGCCAGGCCGCCGAGCACGAGCAGGATCGGATAGGGCAGATGGAGGGCCGGCGCGAGCGCAAGCAGCGCCGCTCCTGCCGCAAGCAGCGCGAAGAGCACGAGCGCGTTGTGGGTCGAGAACATCACAGGCCGGATGATGCCTCGTGAGGATGGTTCGGCTTCTAGTGCGCGTGGAGGTGCACGTGCTCGGCCTGCAATCGGCGCTCCGGCATATGGAGCGCGAGCAATGCCGCCAGCGCGGTCGTGACGGGCACCGCGGCGATCAGGCCGATCGAGCCGACGAGGGTCGCGACGATCGGCTCGGCGACCGATTCGCCGTTCACGGCTGTTCCAAGCGAGGTTCCGCCGATGCTGAAGACGATCAGGATCGGCAGCGCGGCTCCTGTGTAGGCGAGGACAAGGGTGTTGATCGTCGCCGCGATGTGATCGCGACCGACGGTCGTCGCATGCGTCACGAGCGCAGCGAACCCGAGCGCCGGATTCGCGCGGCGAAGCGCGATCACCGTCGAGGCCTGCGTGACGGTGGTGTCGCCGAGCACGCCGAGCGCGCCGATCACCATCCCGGCGAGCAGGAGCCCGCGGATCGAGACGCTTGTCGTCGCCTGGAGGTAGACAGCCTCGTCGGAGGTCAGGCCGCTCAGGTGGGCCAGGTGAGCGAAGAGGTCTGCGAGGCCGAGCGTGAGCAGCAGCGCAGCGGCAGTTCCAAGGCAGGCCGCAAGCGACTTGGCGCCGCCGCCGTGGACGAGCGGGATCGTCAGCAGCATGACGCCGAGCCCTCCGAACGCCGCCACTTGCAACGGCGGCCGCCCGTCGGCGATCGCGGGCACGACGAAGTAGACGACGGTGGTCAGGCTCGCCGCCAGGCCGACGAGGGCCCGCAGGCCGTGCCAGCGGCCCGCTGCGAGCACGACCAGGGCGAAGGCGCCGAACAGCCACCAGAGCGGCCCTGTGCGCTGGAAGTCGGAGAACGAGTACGCAGGTAGGTGAACGCCAGCCAGGACCGCGCTTTTCGGCTCCGGGTTCTTGTAGACCCGCAGCAGGTCGCCGAGGCCGACGTCTGCGTTTCCGCTTCCGCCGCCGAACTGGAGCGACGTTTGCGTGCCTTTGCTCGGCCCGCTGGTCAGCCTGACCGTGACGGTCGAGCAGTCGTGCGCCCCCGGCTCCTGGCAGCGCGTCTCGTGCATACCGATCACCTTCGCGCCGACGGTCTTCGGCGGCCGAAATTGCTCGGAGCCCGGAATCGTGCGGTGGCGCGGCCAGTTCACGGCCACGCCGCCGATCGTGGTGCCGACGAGCACGACGAACATCACGACGAAGCCGAGCGCGGTCGCAGAGCGTGGCATCAAGCCAGTGTTGCAACAGGCCCGGTCGCGCTCGAAGTTGATTTTGGGAATGGTTATCGTTATTGTTCGGGCCATGACAACTCCTCGCACGATCTTCATGGCGGCTTTGCTCGCCCTCGTTCTGGCGGGCTCCGCGTCCGCAAGACCCTCCTCCTCGCCCTTCCAAGTCGTTGCCGCCGAGAACTTCTGGGGCAGCATCGCCACGCAGCTCGGCGGCTCGAAGGTGTCGGTGACGAGCATCATCGTCAACCCGGATACCGATCCACACTCGTATCAGCCGAGCGCGGGCGATGCGCGGACGATGGCGGGCGCGAAGTTCGCGATCGTGAACGGGATCGGGTACGACAAGTGGGCCTCGCAACTGCTGGCGGCCAATCCGGTCTCCGGCCGGACGGAGCTCGACGTCGGCAACCTGCTGGGAATGAAGGAGGGCGACAACCCACACCAGTGGTACAGCCCTGCCTCGGTCCAGAAGGTGATCAACGCGATCACCGCTGCCTACGACTCGATCGATCCGGCCGACAGCTCGTACTTCGCGGCACAGAAGAAGCACTTCGAGACGGAGTCGCTCAAGACCTACGACCAGCTGCGCGCGCAGATCCGGAAGCGGTTCGCCGGCGTCCCGGTCGGCTACAGCGAGAGCATCTTCCAGCCGCTCGGGCAGAGCATGGGGCTGAAGCTGCTGACGCCCTACAGCTTTGCGAAGGCGGTCGCCGAAGGGACGGAGATCAGCGCCAAGGACAAGCAGACCGTCGACAACCAGGCGCAGAACCGCCTGATCAAGGTATGGGTGTACAACAGCCAGAACGCGACCCCGGACATCCAACGGATCAACACGATCGCCAAGCAGAAGCACATCCCGATCGCGACCGTCACCGAGACGCTCTCGCCCGCGACGCTGAACTTCGAGCAGTGGCAGGTGGCAGAGTTGCGCGGTCTGATCAAGGCGCTGCATCAGGCAACCGGACGCTAGCTTGGTGACGTTGGCGAACCTCAATCGTCGCGAGCCCGTCCCGCTCGACCCGCCCGCGACCGCAGCGGTCGAGTTGCGCGGGGCCGCTGTCACCCTCGGCGGCGGGACGATCTGGAGCCAGGCGACGCTCACCATCGACCCGGGTGAGTTCGTCGCGGTGCTGGGCCCCAACGGTGCCGGCAAGTCGACGCTCCTGCGCGTCCTCCTCGGACAGCAGCCCCTGGCAACGGGGACGGTATCGGTGCTCGGCGGCACCCCTCGGACGGCGAAGCGGGAGATCGGCTACCTGCCGCAGCGGCACGCTTTCGACGAGACGACGCGGATCCGCGGCGTCGACCTTGTCCGGCTCGGCCTCGACGGGGCCCGCTGGGGGCTACCGCTCCCCGGCCGCTCGGCCGAGCAGCGCCGCGTCGAGGAGGCGATCGGGCTCGTCGGCGCCGCCGCCTATGCGCGGCGGCCGATCGGCGAATGCTCGGGCGGGGAGCAGCAGCGGCTGCTGATCGCGGCGGCGCTGGTCTCGCGGCCGCGGATGCTGTTTCTCGACGAGCCGCTCGACAGCCTCGACCTGCCGAACCAGACGGCTGTGGCCGCGCTGCTCAACCGGATCTGCCGCTCGGAAGGGATGACCGTGCTGCTCGTCGCCCACGACGTCAACCCGCTGCTCGCGCACGTCGACCGGGTCGTCTACGTCGCCGCGGGGCGGATCCTCTCCGGCCCGCCCGAGCAGGTGATCCGGAGCGAGACGCTGAGCGAGCTCTACGGGTCGCCAGTCGAGGTATTGCAGACATCGGACGGCCGCCTGGTCGTCGTCGGACAGCCGGAGGCGCCACACCACCACTCCGACCGGCACGCGCACCCGTGAATCCACACCTCTCGCTCAACCCGCTGACGGACTACCACCAGCTTGTCGTCTACCCGTTCATGGTCAACGCGCTCGAGGCGGGCACGATTGTCGCGGTGATGGCGTCCGTCGTCGGCTGGTTCATGGTGCTGCGGCGGGAGACGTTCGCCGGACACACGCTGTCGGTGATGTCGTTCCCCGGCGCGAGCGCCGCCGCGCTTGCCGGCGTCTCCCTCTCGCTCGGCTATTTCTCCTTCTGTGTCGCCGGTGCGCTGGCGATTGCCGCCGGATCACGCACGGCGGGCCGGCGTAACCTCGGGCAGGAGTCGGCCATCACGGGCACGGTGCAGGCGACCGGGCTCGCGCTCGGCTTCCTCTTCCTCAGCCTCTACGGCGGCATCCTCGAGAACCTCGAGGAGCTGCTCTTCGGATCGTTTCTCGGCATCACGACGACGCAGGTGCACACGCTTGCGGCGATCACTGCAGCGGTACTCGTCTTCTTCCTGGTTGCGGGCCGCCCGCTGCTCTACAGCTCCGTCGACGAGCTGGCAGCCGACGCGCGCGGCGTTCCTGTCCGGCTGCTTCAGGTCGGGTTCCTCGTCGTGCTCGGGCTGGCGGTCGGAGCGACCGCCCAGATCACCGGTGTGCTGCTCGTCTTCGCGCTGCTCGTCGCTCCCGCTGCCGCAGCACAGCAGCTGACCTCGCGCATCCCGCTCAGCCTCGGTCTGACCGTGCTCTTCGCGCTCATGATCATCTGGGTCGGGCTGACGCTCGCCTACTTCAGCGTCTACTCCGTCGGCTTCTACGTCGCCACGATCGCCTTCGCCCTCTACCTCGCCTGCCGCCTGAGCCGCACCGCGGTCAGGCGGATCGGCCGGCGTGCGACCGCCGCGCCCGCGATCGCGTAGCCGTTGGTCGCGCACGACTTCATCCGCAACGCCCTGCTCGCGGGCACGCCGATCGCGCTTGCCTGCGGCGCCGTCGGCTACTTCGTCGTCTTGCGCAGCCAGGTGTTCGCCGGAGACGCGCTCAGCCACGTCGCCTTCACCGGCGCGCTCGCCGCCGCATCGGCCGGCGTCGACCTGCGCCTCGGATTGTTCGCCACCACGGTTTTCGTCGCAGCGCTCCTGGCGGCGATCGGACATCGCGCACGCATCGACGACGTGGCGATCGGCATCGTCTTCGTCTGGGTGCTCGGCCTCGGCGTCTTCTTCCTCGACCTCTTCAACCGCGGCGTCAACGGCGGCAACGGCATCGTCGCCTCCCGCACGCTCTTCGGATCGATCTTCGCGCTCACCACGAGCGAGGCGCGGCTCGCCGCCCTGGTCGGGGTCTGCGTCGTTCTGGTCGTGCTCGCGATCGCGCGGCCGCTGCTCTACGCCACCATCGACCCACAGGTTGCTGCCGCTCGCGGCGTCCCCGTCGCGCTGCTCGGCGCCGCTCTCCTCATCCTGCTCGGCATCGACGCAGCCGAAGCGACCCAGGCCGTCGGCGCGCTGCTCCTACTCGGCCTGATCGCCGCGCCCGCCGGTGCCGCGATCAACCTCACCGCCCAGCCCTATCTCGCGCTCGCGCTCTCGTGCCTGTTCGCGCTCGCCTCTGTCTGGCTCGGCGTCATCTGTGCCTACGTGATCTCGTCACTGCCACCAAGCACGGCGATCCTCGCCGTCGCCGCACTCATCTACGCCGGCTCGTTCGTGATCTCATTCGTCCGCCGACAGGCGCGGCAAGCGGCACCGTCGGCAGTGAGCCACTAGCTCAGCAGCAGACGCAGCTTGCTCCGCGCCAGCTGTCGAGCCCTTCCTTCGCAGCCAGGGCGGCGATGGCAACCGCCGCAGCCGGATCGGCCCACCACCAGCCGGCGAGCGCGTTCGCGAGCAGCCCTGCGAGCAGCGCGATCGAGAGGTAGGCGCAGATCTGATTCTGCGCGGCCTCGGACACTGTCGCGGAGGAACCCAGCCTGCGGCCGACGCGACGCTTCGCGAACGCCAGCAGCGGCATCGTCGGCGCCGTGAACGCCGCAAGGCCGATCCCCACCCAGCTCACCTCCGGGTGATGACCTGCGGCGAGCGTGGAGGACGATTCCACCAGGATGAAGGCGACCAGCAGGAAGTAGCTGCCCGCAACGAGTTGTTGCGCGCGGCGCTCATCCGCGCGTCCGCTTCGCAACCGGTACAGCCAGACGATCACGAAACCTGCCGCGAGCTCGATCAACGAGTCGAGCGAGAAGCCGATCAGCGCCGGACTTGCCGCGACAACACCAGCGACGATCGCAACTCCGAACTCGACGATGTGCCAGACATTCCCGCTCCAGGCAAGCAGCCGCGCGCGCCGCTCGAGCGCGAGCCGCTCCCGCGGCGGCGTCGCGGGCAGTCGCCGTTGCAGCTCGATGCTCGTCACACCGCCACCGTTCGCCCGACCACCTCGAGCAGCGCTCGCCCACGATCGGTCAGCGAGTAGAGCGCCATCTTCCCTTCGCGGCGGTAGTCGGCGAGACCGGCAGCACGAAGCGCACGCACATGATGAGAAACGAGGTTCTCGGCCCGCTCGACGATCCAAGCCAGATCGCAGACACACAACTCGCCGCCCGCTTGCAGGGCGAGCGCGACCGTCAGCCGGGTTGCGTCCCCAAGCCCCGCGAACTCCGCAGCAAGCGCACGCGCTTCCCGCTCCTCCGGCCGCGACGCGCGCAACCGTTCGGCCTTCGGCAGGTCGAGGCACAACAACTCGCAGCGGTCATCAGCAGTCATGGACGAACATCCTAACGACCATTGCTCCGTTGTCGCCCCGCGTGAACCCGATCCTCAGCTGCCTCGACACCTAGGTCAACGCCTCCGGCCAGTTCGGTGAGATGTCCGGATCGTCCAGGAACCCGTGTGGCTTGCACGCGGCAGGCTCGTTGAGCGCCTGCGAGTCGGCGTTCACGAGGTCGATCACCCGAGGGTTCATCGGCACGGCGCGCTGCCAGTCGCGGCGCAACGCGAGTGCGAGCGTGACGAGCTGGCGTGGCGGCAGCGCGGCCTTGGAGCGCACCAGGAAGTAGTGCGGGGCAGGCTCGGCGACGGTGACTCCCGGCGCGGCTGCAAAGGCAGCGCTCGCCGCGGTCTCCTCATCGGTTCGCGCGGCGTAGAAGATCCAGATTCCGTGCTCCGGTGCCGAGGGGGAGGCGAGGTAGGAGACGACCGGGACGCACGTGTCGTCATCGACGAGCGGGATCGACGGGATCCGCAGCTTCAGGTACTGGTCGAGCAGGTTGGCCGGGCGGCCGAAGTTGAATGCTCCGAGGTAGCCGGTCGTGTCCTGTGAGCCGGTGGTGCTGAAGAGGACCGAGCCCGCGCTGTCCGCGCGCACGGCAGCGGTGATCTGGTTCAGGTCGAGGTGCTTCAGCTGGTTCTGGCGCGTCAGAACGATGCGTGCGTCGAAGGCCGCGAGCCCGGCCACGAGGATGCCGAAGACGAGCAGTCGGGCCCCGCCGGCCCAGTTCGCCACCGTTGCGATCGCGACGCCCACCAGGATCATGAACGCGGGCAGCGCCGGGAGCATGTAACGGTCGAAGAACAGGGCCGAGAGGCCGTTGGCGGGCACGTAGGTGAAGAAGAGCACCGGCATCACCACCGTCAGCGCGAGCACACCTGCCACTCGAAACCGTCGCGTCACGACCAGCACAGCGAATCCCACGAGCGCGAAGACGGAAAGCCAGTTCAGATCGTGCGGGCCCGGTGCGACGACGTGCAGCGCGTCGACCCAGACGGGATTGCCGGTGAACGTGCGGCCGTGCGGCGCCCCCGATCCGACGCCGTAGCGATCGCTCAGCACGTGAAGCGTCTTCAGGTAGTAGGGCACGAGCGCGATCACGAATGCGAGCGCGCCTGGCCACGCTTCCCGCACGAGCGCGCGCAGCGGCCGGGCTGAGTAGACGAGCGTCGCGAGCCCTGCCGTCGCCGCATAGAGCGGCGCGGTCGGATGCACGAAGACCGACGACCCGAGCACCGCGCCGGCCGCGATCCACCGTCGCCGGCCGCCGAGCCGAGCGGCCCGAAGCCCGAGCAGCGTTCCCCACTCGATCCAGAAGAGCAGCAAGGTATGAGGACGGCCGAAGGTCGAATAGGAGATTGCGAGCGGCGCGGACGCGGTCAAGAGGACAGCCGCAGCCGCGGCCGTCGCGCCCGCCAGCTCGAGCCCGATCAACGCCACGGCGGGCAGCGAGGCGATGAAGAAGATCAGCGACGGGACGCGCAAGCCGACGAGCCCCTTCGGCCATTCGAGCGTGAAGTGGATCAACCAGAAGTGGAACGGTCCGCCGCCGCGCTCGCTCGAGACGATGTGGAAGATCGACCCGAGCGGCTCGGTCGCGACCCTCCGGGTCAGCTCCTCGTCGACGTTCAGCGGCGCCCAGAAGATGGCTCGCGCAGCCAAGGCCGCAGCCAGCACGAGCGCGAGCCCGGTGGCCGCTGCGAGACCGAGCTTCGCCGCACGAGTCATGCGTGCAAGTTAGAGGCCGACTCAAGTCGATGCGGCACCAGCGTCTACCCTGATTTCTTAGGTATGCCTCATAGTTCTCTGCTTCCCTGTTGCTGATGCCCGTTCGAGCTGACCACCCTGCCCTGAGCCGTCGCGCGCACGCGGCGGTGCTCGCCGTTGCGTCCGTCGCGCTCGGGCTGGCGATTGTCCTCGGCGGCGACGCAACCCCGGCGCCGGCGGCGTTGATCCACACGACCCGCTCGGCGGATGTCCTGTCCCCGAGCACACCGAGCTCGAACTGGTCGGGATACGCCGTCACGAGCTCCACGACCACTCCGGTCAATTACACGAGCGTGACCGGAACGTGGACCGTGCCGACGGCGACCTGCGGCCCGGGCGACGCGGGGGCGTCCTCTGCGATCTGGGTCGGCATCGGCGGCTACAGCCTGACCTCGCAGGCGCTCGAGCAGACGGGCACGGACGCCGACTGCAGCGACTCGGGGACTCCGACCTACTACGCCTGGTATGAGCTCGTCCCGGCCGACCCGGTCAACCTGACCGCCAAGGTCATGCCCGGCGACACGATCACGACCTCCGTGAACATCCTCCCGTCGACGACCGGCGGTCAGACCGTCGTCGAGCTCCAGGTCAAGAACCGGACGAGGCACTGGACGGTGACGAAGAAGATCGTCCCGAGCGTGCTCGACACGTCATCGGCGGAATGGATCGCCGAGGCGCCGTCCAACTGCTCCGCCCTCAAGTGCGTGCCCGTGCCGCTGGCGAACTTCGGGACGGTCACGATCGGAAACATCGCGGCCAAGGGCGACGGCATCGGCGGAACGCTCACGAACCCGTCCTGGAACGAGTATCCGATCTCGCTCGTCCCGAACGCAGGGCGGGGTCAGTACGCCGGGCCCGACCGGTTTGGCGGCTTCGGTGGCGGCTCGACCGCCGGCGCCTCACCGGGAGCAATCTCAGCCGACGGGCGCAACTTCACCGTCTCGTGGCTCGCGAACGCGACTACGAGTCAATAGCGCCGAGCGAGTCTGCGACGGAATCGGGCTCGACGGTCGTGATCATCCGGGTCGGCCGGTCGCGCCGGACGTAGTCCCAGCCCCAGTGGAAGAAGACGGCGACCCGGTTGCGGAAGCCGACGACGTAATAGAGGTGGACGCCGAGCCAGGCGAGCCAGCCGAGAAAGCCTGTGAGCTGGAAGCCGCGGACGTTCGCGACCGCTGCGCCCCGGCCGATCACCGCCATCGTGCCTTTGTCCTTGTAGCGGAACGGCCCCGGGGCCTCGTGCCCGCGCACGCCCGCGAGGATCGCGCGGGCCACATAGCGGCCCTGCTGCATCGCCGGCGCTGAGAGCATCGGGAGCGCGTTCTCGCCTCCGGCGGCATCTCCGATCGCGTAGACGTTCGGCTGCCCCGCCGGGTGCAGGCGCTCGTCGACGACGAGACGAAACGAGCGGCCGCGCTCGAGCTCCTGCATGCCGCCGGTCTCGGATGCGCGAACTCCGGCCGACCAGACGATCGTCCGCGCTGCGATCTCCGATCCGCTCGAAAGCGTGGCGCCCTTCTCGTCGGCGGCGGTCATCACCGTCTCAGTGACGATCTCGGCTCCCTTCCGCTCGAGCACCTTCTGGGCGTAGCGGCCGAGCTTCTCCGGGAAGGCCGGCAGGAGCCGGTCGGCGCCTTCGACGACGACGACCCGCATGCGCAGCGCCGAGAACTCCGGGTATTCGCGCCCGACGAGCTTCCGGAGCTCGGCGAGAGCGCCAGCGTATTCGACGCCTGTCGCCCCGCCGCCGACGACGACGAACGTCAGCCAGGCGCTCTGCTCGACGTCGTTCTCGGCCTGTGCCGCGTGCTCCAGGCAGGCGAGGACGTGGTTTCGGAGCCGCTGGGCCTGCTCGAGGTTCTTCATCCCGAGTGTCGCCTCGGCCAGCGCGGGATTCCCGAAGTAGTCGCTGACGCTCCCGGTCGCGAGCACGAGCTCGTCGTAGGGAAGCTCGCGCCCGTTGCCGGTCCGGACGACCTTGCGCTCGAAGTCGACAGCGGCGACGGTCGCCTGATGAAAGCGCACGTTCTTCGCCTTGCGGAGGATCGCCCGGAAGGGATACGCGATGTCGGCCGGGTTGAGCAGCGCGGTCGCGACCTGGTAGAGCAGCGGCGTGAAGAGGTGGTAGTCGCGCGCGTCGACGAGCGTGACGTCGACCGGTTTGCCCGCGAGCTTTCGCGCACACGCGAGGCCGCCGAAGCCGCCGCCGACGATCACGATTCGCGGGCGAGCGCTGGCAGCCATTGCCGTGACCATATGCGATTGAGCATCGGATCTCTCGGGCATCCCGTTCCGTGCTTGTATTTGCCTGGTCAACCACTTTCAAGGAGATGGCGCAATGGCTTCTGGACTGTTGTTGCTGAGGATCGTGCTCGGTCTGACGTTGGCGGGCCATGGCGCCCAGAAGCTCTTCGGCGTGTGGGGCGGCGGCGGGCCGAAGGGGACGGCCGCGGGGTTCGAGTCGATGGGGTTTCGGGCGCCAGGGGCGATGGCGCTCCTGGCCGGGCTCGGTGAGTTCGGAGGCGGTCTCGGCGTCGCCGCGGGGCTCTTGACGCCCTTCGCCGGCTTGGCGCTCGCAACGGTGATGGGGGTCGCGATCTTCTCCGTGCATTGGAAGAACGGCTTCTGGGCCGGCAACGGCGGCTACGAGTACAACCTGCTGATCGCCGCGAGCGCGGTTGCTCTTGCCGCCGTGGGCCCCGGGCGGTTCTCGCTCGATCATGCGTTTGGCTGGGACAACCTCTGCGGCGCCAAGTGGGGTGCCGGAGCTGCGATCGCGGCCTTCGTGATCTCGTGGCTGGTTCTCGCGCTCGGCCGCAAACGGCCGGAAGCAGCCGCGGCGTAGTGCGCGCGGGCTTCGACGATCTCTCGCTCGACGAGCTGCGGGCCCGGCGCAGCCAGAAATGGCGGATGTATCCGGACGATGTGCTTCCGGCCTGGGTGGCCGAGATGGACTTCGCGCTCGCGCCGCCGGTCGCGGCCGCGCTCCACGAGGCGATCGACCTCGGCGACTGCGGTTACGCGCATCCCGGCGCATTGCCTGAAGCGTTCGCGCGCTTCGCTGCCGCCCGCTTCAACTGGAGCGTCGAGCCGGAGCATGTGACCGTCGCTCCGGATGTGGTGATGGGGATCGTCGAGGTGCTGAAGGCGGTCACCGAGCCCGGTGCCGGCGTCGTGATCAGCCCGCCGGTCTATCCGCCCTTCTTCTCGACGATCGAGCGGTTCGAGCGGAAGGTCGTCGAGGCGCCCCTGGCCGAGGGCCCGAACGGCTGGGAGCTCGACCTCGACGCGCTCGAGCGCGCGTTCGCAAGTGGCGCTCGTGCGTATCTGCTCTGCAATCCGCACAACCCGATCGGCCAGGTGTTCACGCGCGACAAGCTGGAGGCGATCGCGGCGCTGGCAGAGCGCTACGACATCGTCGTCGTTTCGGACGAGATCCACGCGCCGATGACGATGCCCGGCGCGACGCACATTCCCGTCCCGTCGCTGGGCGCGGACGCCGCGGCTCGCTCCGTCGTGATCACGAGCACGAGCAAGGCGTGGAACACGGCGGGCCTCAAGTGCGCGGTGATCGTCGCGGGGTCGGCGCAGATGCAGGGCCGGTTGGAGAGCATGCCCACCCATCTCGTCGTCGAGTCGGGACATCTGGGCGTGCTCGCGGCTGTCGCAGCCTTCGATTCGGGTGTCGAGTGGCTCGACGAGCTCGTGGACTACCTCGACGGCAATCGCCGGCTCCTCGGCGAGCTCCTCGAATCGCAGTTGCCAGGTGTGGGCTACGTCCCGCCGCAGGCCGGCTTCCTGACCTGGCTCGACTGCCGCTCGCTCGGCCTCGGCGACGATCCGGCCGAGGTCTTCCTCGAGCGCGGCCGGGTTGCCCTCACCTCCGGGCTCGGCTTCGGGGCCGAGGGGGCAGGGTGGGCGCGGCTGAACATCGGCACGTCGCGCGAGTTGCTCACCGAAGCCGTGTCGCGGATGGCCGCAGCGCTCGCATGACTCGTCCGGTCCTTCTGTACGACGCCGACTGCCGGTTCTGCCGCTTCGCGGCGCGCGCCGTGCGACGCCTCGACCGGCATGAGCGGCTTGCGCTGCTCTCGCTCACCGACGAGGAAGCGACGCCGTTACTCGCAAGCGTTCCCGCCGAGGAGCGCCTCAACTCGCTTCGGCTCGCCGAGCCCGACGGGTGCCTGCTCGCTCGCGGAGCAGCCGTGAAGGCGGTGCTCGCCCAGCTCGGCGTCCGCTCCGCCGGGCTCGAGCGGGCCTATGGATTCGTGGCCAGCCGGCGAGGCTCCCTTGGGCGACTGGTGCCCGACGGCTCTGCGCCGCGCCGCTACCCGTAGCTCACTCGATCACGACGAGCGGCTTCAGCTTCGGGTCGAGCCAGCGGAGGACCCTGTTCAGCTCGGACCGCGGCAGGCTCACACAGCCGTTCGTCGCGGAGCCGGTGTCGGCATGCAGGAAGATCGCCGACCCGCGGCCAGGCACGGCCGGATCGACGTTGTACGTGAGGGCGGCGAAGGAGGTGTACGCCGTCGTCTCCTGCCAGAGCGCCTCGCTGCCACCGCCGAACGGCGGCCGGATCCCGCAGGGGACGTGCTCGAAGCGGTTGTAGGCAGGCGATGAGGAATCCTCGTCCCACCAGTCGCCGCAGACGAGCCGGTGGTAGCGGTAGCGCACGCCCGGGTTCGGCGCCGTCCCGTAGAAGACCGGCTCGAGCCCGAACGAGCCTTCAGGTGTCGTGCCGTCTCCTTCCCGGTGATGGGCCGAGAGCCCGTTGCGTCCGACGCGGGCCGTCCAGGGTCCGCCGGCTGCGACCCAGCAGCCGTTCTTGCGCTGCCAGAGGCTGAGCGTTCCGTATGTGGACGCCCCGGCGCCCCGGACGACGATCAGCTGCGATGCGCTGCCGGTCGAGCCGACGCCGCCTGGCCGTGTCGTGCAACCGGCCGCGCGCGCGGTTCCGCCGTGTGCGGCGACGGCCAACGCCGCCGCGACCGGCCCGATGAGTGCGCGTAGTCGTTTTCCGGTCACTGGTCTACCCTCACGATTATGTCCCGAGCGCTCTTGCTGGCGGCCTTGCTCGCGGCCGCCGCCGTCTTCGCAAGCCTGGCCTTTGCCGCGCCCGCACCATTTGTCGGAACGGTGTCCCCGGTGTCGGCGGCCTCGCTCGGAGCTTCCTATCGCGCGGGCTGCCCGGTCGGGCCGGCCCAGCTCCGCCTGCTCCACGTCAGCTACGTGGGCTACGACGGCGCCTCGCACGTCGGTGGGATCGTGGTCAACGAGACAGTCGTCCGGGACGTGCTCACCGTGTTCAAGACGCTCTACGCCGAGCGCTTCCCGATCCGGAAGATGGAGCCGATCGCGGCGTTCCACGGCAGCGACGGCGCCTCGATGGCCGCTGACAACACCTCGGGCTTCAACTGCCGCTACGCCGTCACGACGGGCCCGAAAGCCTGGTCGGCGCACGCCTACGGCGAGGCGATCGACGTGAACCCGGTCGAGAATCCGTATTACGAGGCGGGTCACTGGCTCCCGCCAGCGGGAGCCGCGTACTCCGATCGCAGCCGCTTCCGGCCGGGGATGGCCGTTCCGAACGGGCAGCTGAACCGGGCGTTCGCCTCGGTCGGCTGGCTCTGGGGCGGCCGCTGGACCGGCTCGCCCGACTACCAGCACTTCTCCAAGACCGGCGGGTAGGCATGCTCTCTCCATGAGCGCCGAAACGACCCTCGGAGGGCCATCCCGCCACGAAGAGCCTGTCGGGCCGCTTCGGCGCGACATCCGCCTGCTTGGCGGTCTGCTCGGGCAGGTGATCGTGGAGCAGGACGGCGAGGCGCTGCTCGCATCGGTCGAGCGCGTTCGGGCGAGTGCCCGCGCCTCACGGGGCGACGGCGATCCCTCGATCGTCCGGAACGCCGTCCACGCGCTCGACCCGGCCGAGCAGGTCGACGTCCTGCGCGCGTTCTCCATCTACTTCCAGCTCGCGAACACGGCGGAGCAGCATCACCGCCTGCGCCGGCGGCGCGACTACGCCAGGGACGAGCGTCCGCCCCGCGAGTCGCTCGATGAGGCCTTCGAGGAGCTCGCCGGCGTGCCTGAGTCCGAATTGCGAGAACGGCTCGCGAACGTGTCGCTCGAGATCGTCCTGACGGCTCACCCGACCGAAGCGACCAGACGAACGTTTCTCGTCGCCCACATCCGTATCGCAGCGCTGCTCGCACGCATCGACGATCCGGAGCTGACCGCGCCGGAACGGGCCGAGATCGAAGCGGCGCTCGCCGAGGAGATCACGATCCTCTGGCAGACGGACGAGGTGCGAGACCGCCCCCGGGTCGTCGATGAGATTCGCCACGGGCTCTGGTTCTTCGAAGAGAGCCTGCTCGACGCGGGTGAGCGACTGCTCGCTGCGTACCGCCGCCGCGTGCCTGGAGCGCGGCCGCCCTTCTCCTTCGGCACCTGGATCGGCGGAGACCTCGACGGCAACCCGTCGGTCGGCGCCGACACGATCGCGCTCGCGCTCGAGCGGGCACGCGATCTCGCGATCGGCCGCTACCGGACCGAGGTTCGCGAGCTGGCTGCGATCGTCGCCTCGAGCCGCTCGCTGGTCGAGATCTCGGCGGAGCTCGACGAGTCGATCGCCCGCGACGAGCAGGAGCTGACCGACTACGTCGCCCTGTTCGGTGACCGGAACCAGCAAGAGCCCTACCGGCGGAAGCTCTCGTTCATGTGGTGGCGCCTCGGCCACGACGGCTACGCGGACCCCGCTGAGCTGCTGGCAGACCTGGCTGTGATTCGCCGCAGCCTCGAGGCGAACGCCGGCGGCCGGATCGCGCACGGCCGGATCGCGGCGCTCGAGCGCCGGGTCGAGATGTTCGGCTTCCATCTGGCGAAGCTCGACGTCCGGCTGCACGCTCGCGACATCGCCGCGCCGACAGAACGGACCCACGACGTCTTCCGTGCGATCGGTGAAGCTCGCCGCCGGCACGGCGACGTTGCGCTCGACACGGTGATCGTCTCGGGGTCGACGTCGGCCGCGGACGCGCTCGGTGTGCTCGACCTGACCGACGAGGTGATCTCCGTCGTCCCGCTCTTCGAGACGGTCGCCGACCTTCAGCGCGCGCCGGAGATCATGCGCGAGCTGCTCGCCGACGAGCGCTACGGCCGCCGGGTCGCGGAGCGCGGACGGAAGCTCGAGGTGATGGTGGGCTATTCGGACTCCGGCAAGGACGGGGGGTACCTGGCTGCACAGTGGGCCGTGTATCGCGCGCAGGAAGAGCTGGCCGCCGTGGCGCGCGAAAGCGGCGTCGAGCTGACGATCTTCCACGGCCGTGGCGGGAGCGCCGGCCGTGGCGGCGGCCCGACGCACGCCGCAATCCTGGCCCAGGCGCCGGGCCAGCCGCCCGGACGGCTGAAGCTCACCGAGCAGGGCGAGACGGTCTCGTTCAAGTACGGCCTGCCGGGCCTTGCCTATCGCAACCTCGAGGCGGCGCTCGCCGGGACGGTCCTGTCGGCGTTCCCGTCGATCGCCGGCCGGGTTCCCGACGAGACCGAGCGCACCCTGCTCGACGCGCTGGCGGGGTCGGCCGAGCAGGCGTACCGCTCGCTCGTCTACGGCAGCCCCGGCTTCGTCGAGTTCTTCCGCGCATTCACCCCTGTCGACGAGCTCTCGCTGCTCGAGATCGGTTCGCGACCCGCCCGGCGCCCCGAGAGCGGCGACTTTCTCGGCTCGCTTCGGGCGATTCCCTGGGTCTTTGCCTGGACGCAGAACCGCACCCTGCTCCCGGCCTGGTACGGCTGCGGGACGGCGTTCGCAGCCGCCGAGACGGAGCTGCTGCGCGGCCTCTACCGTGACCTGCCGTTCTTCCGGTCGCTCGTCGACAACCTCGAGATGACGCTCGCGAAGTCGAGCCTCGAGGTCGCGCAGGAGTATCTCGATCTCGTGCCTGACAGCCTCGAGCCGGGCCGGTTCTTTGACGCGATCGCCTCCGAGCACGAGCGCGCCGTGCAAGCGGTGCTCGAGATCGTCGACGAGGAGCGGCTGCTCGACCGTCATCCCGTATTGCGCAGGTCGATCCAGCTTCGGAACCCGTACGTCGACCCGATGAACGCGATTCAGGTCGAGCTGCTCCGCCGCGTCCGTGCCGGTGACGAGTCGGCGAGGCCGCCGCTCTCGCGTTCGATCGCCGGGATCGCGACCGCACTTCGCAACACTGGCTGAGATCTCGAGTCGATCTCGCGACATTCTTCCGCAATGTGCGCACGTTTCATTTTCGGCGCCCTTGCCCTCGAAGCCCGGTGGCCGTAGGTTGCCTCTTGCACCGAGCAAGGGACGCCTGAGGTTGAAGTCGTTCCGATGGGCTGGAAGCCGAATCCCGCAAGGGAGGAGGCGGAAAGTTCGCCGGGATGGTGGACGAAGGCGCGACTGGCTCGGTGCATTTTTTTGTGGTCCAAACCCGGCTCAGGTGAGGCCGGCGGCTCCGACCGCGACCAGGACGATGCCGGCGATCAGGACAATCGCCGGCAGGAGAATCGGCCCGAGGCGGTTGATCCGCATCCGCCACAGCTCCAGCGTTCCCGCGCTCCGCTCCTGTGCAAAGGCGCAGAGCGCAACGATTGCCAGGAGCGGCGCGACGAAGATCAGATTGAAGAGCAGCAGGACGACGACCTGATCGACCAGCCGCCTGCCGGACCCGACGACCGCCGCGATCAGCGCGAAGTAGGGGAAGGCCGTCGGCAGCTCCACCAGCATGATCCCGGCTCCGAGGAGGAACGGTCCATGCCCGCCGCGCTCGCTCCTTGCTCGACCGAGTCGCCGCTCGATGCTCCTCCGCTTGAGCCACAGTCCAACCGCGAGCAGCACGGCGAGCACGCCGCCGTACAGCTCGAAGAGATGAACCACGCGATGGCCGGGATGCGGAAGCACGTCCAGCAAGGCCTGACCGGGCCCGAGGGCGATTGCGATTCCGCCGACCGTGTAGACCCCGAAAGCGCCTGCCGCGAAGAGCGCCACGTTCCGGGCCGCCTGTCTTCCGGTCGCGAGATAGAGCGCCGGGCCGAGTGTCGACGGATTGACCGAGTCGACGAAGCCGATCGAGAGCGCCAAGGCGAGGAGGGCAACCATCCGCGCGAGCATGCCCGAAACGCGAAATCCGAGGCCGGATTCCGACGGCGAAGGCGCGCCGTTCGCCTTCATCCCGGGTGGCGCCCTGGTCTAGGCCACCGCGGCCGCGACGGTTCGCATCGGCACGAAGGCCAGGTTGCCGAAGTCCTCGAGCCCGCGAACGCTGTCGTAGGCGTAAACGACACCGGGCGCCTCGATCTCGTCGGCCACGACCGCGCGCTTCAACGACGCGATCACGACGTCCCTCCCGGTCGTCAGCTGCAGCGCGTGCAGCTTCCGCCAGACCGCGTAGATCGCGATCCCGTCGTAGAGGTCGAGGTGCGCGGCTCCGGCGGGCACCGGCCAGCGGCGGATGAACGTGCCGCTGTTCGCGTTGTAGATCTCGATCGTGTGTGCCTTCGTGAGGACGGCGAGGTAGTCCTTGCGCAGCGCGATCTCGCTCGCCGATGTGGGAGAGACCGTCAGGTAGGCACTCCCATTCGCCTTCGAGAGCCGAACGGTGCCGTCGGAGCGAAGCACGGCGATCCACCCGAGGTCGGCCGACTCCGCGACCACCGCGGTCGTTCCCGTTGCGGCGGTCGTGAGCTTCGTGCCCGAGATCGTGCGCAGCGATCCTGACGTGATCGTCCCGGCGGCGTTGGTCGTCCACAGGCTGACGGCGACGAGGTTGCCTCCGGCAACAGGCGTGCCGATCCAGGCGCCTTTGACCGGTGGCTCGCCGAGCCTGCGCGCGGCGGCGAGCTTGTGGTCTCCGAGGTGGCCGATCGTGGCGGTGAAGAGCGTGTCGTCGACTTCGGTGTTGCCCGCGATCGTGCGAACCCACGCCACCTGCTTACCGGCGACCGCGATGCCGCTGACTCGCTGCCCGCTCGGTTCGTCGTCGCCGCAGCTGCCAGACGTCCGGCCGCTCACGAGGCTGGCCTGGCCGGTGAGGACGTTCCAGACAACGATGTTCCGGCAGTGCTCGGCGTTCTCTGCCGAGTACGCAACCTCGGGACCGTTCATCGCGAGCGCGTCGATCCAGCCGGTGACGGTCTTCTTCGGATTCGGCGTGGCGCCCGCGCCGGCCGCGAAGACCAGCGCGCCGAGGAAGACACCGGCGAGCGCGCGCCGGGTCAGTGGCTCTCGATGAAGGCGAGCACGCGCCGCCACGCATCGTCGGAGGCTGCCGCGAACTCCTCGTGCTTGCGGTCGAAGAAGCTATGTGGCGCTCCGTCGTAGATCACGAGCTCGTGCTCGACCCCGGCGTCGGTCAGCGCCTGCTCGAAAGCGGCGTTGTCCTCGGCCGTGATGTGCCCGTCGTCGCCGGCCTGGAGCGCGAGGATCGGCGCCCGGAAGGCCGGCGCCAGCTCCGTCGGCCCCGGCTGGCCGTTGCGCTCGCCCGTGCTGCCGTAGAAGCCGACCGCGCCGGCCAGGTCGTGGCTCGCCGCCGCCAGCCAGGAGTTACGCCCGCCGAAGCAGAAGCCGACCGTGAAGATGGATTGGCACGAGCCGCCCTCGGGCGAGCGCAGCCAGGCGATCGCGGCGGCGACATCGGCCTGGATCTGCTCCGGGGTCGTCTGGGCGACGTGCTCCGGGTACTCGAACTGATCGTCGCGCTTTGCGACTCCGGCGGTGCGGCCGAAGTAGTCGATCGCAATCGCGGCGTAGCCTCGCTCCGCAAAACGCAGCGCGAGCTCTTCGTAGAAGCGATAGAGCCCACGCACGTCCGGCAGGACGACGATCCCAACCGGGCCGGGCTCGTCCGGAAGCGCTGCGAACGCGGCGAAGATCGTTCCGTCGGCCGACTCGAGCTCGAGGTCGGTGTGCGAGATGGCGGCTCCGGCGATCACCGGGACCGGCGGCAGCGATTCGTAGTCGAAGCACATCGCCTGCCTATCTCAGCAAAAAGCGAGATGCTCCCGTCTGGAAGCACCTCGCAGTCTGACGCCTTCGGTCCGGAGACTTGGGTGTTACGGGAGCGAGACGCCTGCGCTGACGGACGCGTCAGTGGAGGCGAGCGGAACCATCCGGTGACCCCAGAGGTGGATCCGCTTGGCGGTGAAGTTGGCCTTGGCCGGGTCGAAGCCCGGTGCCTTGAAGAAGCCGTCAGCCGAGAAAACGACGCCGACGCCGGAGCCGACCTTGAGGTCGGACAGCGAGATCGCCTGCTTGTTCTTACCGCTCACGAAGACCGTGTTGCTGTCGACGTTGACCGGCACGGCCTGGCCCGAGAGAACCGTGTCGTACGGCCCGGTGCGCTTCACCTGGACGGTGACACTGCTCGTGCCGATCGCGCTGACGGTGCCGCCGATCCAGTGGCAGTTGCAGTAGACGTGGATCCGCGCGGCGGTCAGGCTCGTGAGATCGCTGCCGCTACCGCTGGCCACGACGGCGACGAGGTCGCCGGCTTGAATGTCGGACAGCGAGATCGACGTCCGCTTCTTGCCCGACGTGATCTTCGTGTCGGAGTTGACCGAGACCGTGGTGACCTGGCCATTCAGGCTGTCGTCGTGCTGACGGGTCCAGAGGACGCCGACGGTCAGCGAGCCGCTGCCGACGGAGCTGACCGAGCCCGCGAACCAGTGCGAATGTGATCTCGCGGTCAGGTTCGCTGCGGCTGCCGTTGTCGCGGACACCGACGCCGCTGGACCAGCGGCCAGTGCCGGAAGTGCAAACGCAGCAACGACGATCGCTGCGAAGACGAGCGGGATCAACTTGCGCATGCCGAGTCCTCCAATCGAATGACGAAACCTCATGACGCCACTCTTCCCGGGCTGCGTTCGGCGGCCGTACCGTCGATGTAAAGCTCACGCAAGACGTGCGCACTATCGTTTTTGGGCGTGTATTCGCATTTCGACGCCGAGGACGTGGCGCAGGACTACCTGCAGCTGCTCCGCCGCGCGTCCGTGACCAGGCGGCTCGCGCTCGACCAGCACCCGGACTGGGAGCTGGCAATCAGCGCGAAGGCGGCAGCCGACGAGCTGAAGATCCGAACGTGGTCGCGCGACGGCGCACCGGCGACGGTGTGGGCCGTGCTGCCCGACTGGTCGCCGACCGTCGAGGAGCTGATCTCATTCAACCGCCGGATCTCCTGGCTCCAGGAGGAATGAGCGGAAGCTCAGCGGACGGCTTTGATGATGTCGATCAGCTCGTCGACGCGATAGCCGTGCTGGCGCGCGAACTGGACGAGACCGCGCGCGCGCTCGATCACGGCGCTCTGCGGGGGCGTGCCCGCAACGGTGATTCCCCGGCCGCGGCGGAACTCGAGTAAGCCCTCGTCGCGGAGCGTGCGGAGGGCGCGCAGCACGGTGTTCGTGTTCACTCCGAGCACCGCGGCGAGGTCCCGGGCGGGAGGGAGCCGCTCGCCCGGTTTGGCCTCGCCGTCGGCGATCGCGCGGCGGATTTCCCCCGCGACCTGGTCGTGGAGTTGGGTCGGTTCGTCGCGGTCGACCTTGACATCGAGCATGGTGCTACGAATAATAGCTTCATTATGCTGCGCGAGTCGGACCAACCGCTCACCGCCGCTCCGCCGCGACCGCCGCGGCGAGACGATCCGGATGCGCTCTTCGAGGAGGCAAGGCAGCATCGCCGCGAGCGGCGCCTCCGCCTGGCGCTGATCCTGGCGCTGCTCGTCGTGGCCGGGTCGGGTGTCTATGCCGCGTTCAGCGGCGGGTCGAGCTCCTCGGCCGCCGGGAACCCGTCCCGTCTGCCGATCGCCACCTCCGCGAACCCGACGGTCGTGCTGCTCGTCGATGTCTCCGGATCGATGCGGGCGAGAGACATCAAGCCGTCGCGCATCGCCGCCGTTCGGAGCGCCATGCGCACCTTCGTCGCTCGCCTGCCAAAGAGCTCGAAGGTCGGCGTGATCGCGTTCAGCTCGGATGCCCAGGTCTACGCGGCGCCGACGCTCGACCGAAAGGTCGTTTCCGACGCCCTCGGTCGACTGACGCCTGAGGCCGGGACCGCGCTCGGGGATGGTCTGGGAGCGGCGGTGACACTCGCCGTCGGCTCGCTCGACACGGACGGGATTCATCATTCACCTGGTCACTTTCTCCCGGCCCTGATCGTGCTGGCCTCCGATGGAGCCCAGAACCGCGGAGCGCTCACACCGGCTCAAGCGGCCAAGCTCGCAAAGGCTGCCGGGATCCGCGTCGATGGGATCGCGCTCGGGACGCCGGGCGGAAACGTGACCTACGGGTACGGCCTCTACCACCAGGCGATCCCCGTGCCGCCGGATCCGAAGACGGTCGAGTCGATCGCCAAGCTCACGGGCGGCCAGGCGTTCGTCGCGCTCGACGCGGGCAGGCTCGACGCCGTATACGGCGAGCTCGGCTCGAAGATCGGCCACTAGCCCGCGCTGCGCGATCGTTACACACCGTTCACGGTGTGGTTACCCAGGGGACATCGGAGCGCTCTACCGTGGTTTGTGTGGACGCGACGCTCATGCTCTCGGACCAGATCGGCATCCTGGTGCCGACCGTCGAAGCCGAAACGAGCGAGCAGCAGCTCCGCTATCGCATCGCGTTCGCAGACGGCAGCATCGGCACGCGTCACTACGACGAGCCTCTCAGGATCGGCGACCGGATCGTCGGCGCCGGAACAAGCGTTCACCTGATCAGCTCGATCGAGCAAGAGCCCGAATACGGCGGGCTCGGGCGAGCGAGCGCAGTGCCCGCCGAACGCTCCTAGGCGGCGAGCGAGCCGGTGAGGCGCGTCGACCAGTCGAGCGCCTCGATGTAGGCACGGGTCGTCGTTCGCGCGTCGAGTGGGAACGCCGAGGCGGCGGCAAAGTCCGCGTGCTCGTGGGCGATCACGCGCCCGAGCAGATCTCCGAGCGGCCCAGCGCCTTCCAGCAGCGCATCGATCAGGTCGGCGCCGATCGGCAGCTCCTCGATCGCGTCGGCCAGCGGCCGGTCGACGAGCGCATCGGCGACGGAGAGCAGCCCGACGAGGAACGCCCGGTCGGGATTGATCTCCATCGCCTCCGCGAGGCTGCGGCACATGTGCGCGCGCAGGAGCGCGGTCGAAACGAGATCCGGCCGCCCCGCGCCGGCATCGGAGAGCAGCAGCAGCGTCACCCAGCTCCGCACGCGACGCGAGCCGAGCAGCACGAGCGCGTCGTGCAGCGAATCGACCGGATTGCGGAGACCGACGAAGGCCGAGTTGATGTAGCGCAGGAGCCGGTAGCTGAGGGTGACATCCGAGGCGATCATCTGGGCGAGCTCGTTGAAGTCCGTGTCCGGGTCGTTCAGCTGCGCTGCGAGCTGGACGCGCACGGCCGCCTCTGTCGAGACGTGGACGTTCGAGACCGTGCGCGGAGTGGACAGGAAGTAGCCCTGGAAGAGCATGAAGCCGAGCGCCCGGCAGCGCTCGAGAATCTCGTACGTCTCGACCTTTTCGGCCAGCAGAACGACGTTGTAGGGCTTCAGGAGCCGCACCTGCTCGGCGAGCTCTTCGGCATCGTGCGCGAGCACGTCGATCTTCACGATGTCCGCGAGCTTGACGAGCGGCTCGAGGCCGGGACGGAAGGTGAAGTCGTCCAGGGCGATCCGGTACCCCTCCGCCCGAAGCTTCGTCAGCGACTCGAGCACCCGGTTGTCGGCGCTGCCGTTCTCGAGCAGCTCGATCACCGTTCGTTCGGGCGGCAGGATCGCCGCGAGGTCCTCGGTCACGAACGCGTCTCCGATGTTGACCCAGGCCGGGCAGTCCCCGACGATCGTGTCGAGCCCGATGTCGGTGAATGCGATCGTGAGCGCGGCCGCCGACATCGCGGTGTCGCCGATCGCGGCGTCGTCGACGGTCAGGCCGTCATTCGAGGGCGCCGACCGGTAGAGCAGCTCGTAGCCGTAGACCGCCAAATTGGCGTCGTAAATCGCCTGGCGTGCCAGATACGTGTACTGAAAAGAATTCACCGTTGTGGTCATCGGCATCGAGGATCCAAAAATCACGTCCTCGGTCGCGGGATTCGGATCCCTGCAGCTCGTCCGTTTGGATGAGAGGATTTCGTCCCTCTGGCCGAGGGGCCTGCGGTTAGCGTGAACGCCATGATCGAGGCACAAGGGCTCACCAAGCGCTACGGCGACAAGGTCGCGGTCGACGGACTGACGTTCACCGTTCAGCCGGGGATCGTCACCGGCTTCCTCGGCCCGAACGGCTCGGGGAAGTCGACCACGATGCGGCTGATCCTCGGTCTCGACTCGCCGACGTCGGGGGACGTGAAGGTGAACGGCAAGCATTACCGCGACCACCCGGCGCCGTTGCATGAGGTCGGTGCGCTGCTCGAAGCGCGATCCGTTCACACCGGGCGCTCGGCCTACAACCATCTCCTCGCCCTGGCCCAGACCCACGGCCTTCCCCGGACGCGCGTCGACGAGATGGTCGATCTCGTCGGGCTGCACGAGGTTGCGAAGAAACGCGCCGGGCAGTTCTCGCTCGGCATGGGCCAGCGTCTCGGCATCGCCTCGGCGCTGCTCGGCGATCCGCACACGGTGATGCTCGACGAGCCGGTCAACGGCCTCGATCCGGAAGGCATCCACTGGATCCGCAATCTTCTGAAGGAGCTCGCGTCGCAAGGCCGGGCTGTCTTCGTCTCGTCGCATCTGATGAGCGAGATGGCGCTGACCGCAGAGCACCTGATCGTGATCGGCCGCGGCAAGCTGATCGCCGACACGAGCGTCGACGAGCTCGTTCGCCAGGCTTCCGGCAACACCGTCCGGGTCCGCTCGCCGCAGGCCGAGGAGCTCCGCGGCCATGTCGCCGGGCCCGACATCAAGGTCGTCTCGATCGAGCCGGGACTGCTCGAGATCCAGGGGCTGAGCGCTCCCCAGATCGGCGAAGCGGCCGCGGCGCACGGCTTCGTGCTGCACGAGCTGACTCCGCTCCAGGTTTCGCTGGAGCAGGCATTCATGGAGATGACCCGCGACGAGGTCGAGTACCGCACGGGCGATTTCGTTGGAGCCGACGACCTGTCGGTGGTGGAAGCGGCATGAGCGCCGTCGCGCAGTCTCAGACGCTACCGCGCCTCGGAACGAGCGGCCGCGTCACGCAATGGCATGTGATCCGCTCGGAATGGACGAAGCTGATCTCGCTGCGCTCGACGCGCTGGTCGCTGGCCGTCGCGGTGATCCTGACGATCGGCTTGCCGGCCCTCTTTGCGGCCGTCACCTCATCGCACTGGGGCAGCATGAGCCCGCAGGATCGTGCTGACCGTCATCCGCTCGACGTCGCGCTCGCCGGCGTGAACCTCTCTCAGCTCGCGATCGGAGTGCTCGGCGTGCTCATCATCACGGGCGAGTACTCGACGGGGATGATCAGGGCCAGCCTGACGGCGGTTCCCAAGCGGCTGCCGGTGCTCTGGGCGAAGCTTTCGGTCTTCGCCGTCGTCACCTTCGTGCTGTCCGTGCCGTCGGTGCTGCTCGGCTTCTTCATCAGCCAGGCGATCCTCTCGCGCCACGACATTCTCCAGATCTCGTTCTCGGCTCCGGGAGTCGCGCGGGCGGTGATCGGCGGAGCGGTCTACCTGATGCTGCTCGGGATCTTCGCGCTGGCAATCGGCGCGATGCTGCGCAACACGGCCGGCGGGATCGCGGTCTTCGCGGCGATCTTCTTCGTCATCCCGCCGCTCCTCGACATCCTGCCGACGAGCTGGAACAACGCCATTTCTCCGTACCTCCCCAACAACGCCGGCCGCTCGATCTTCTCGCTCACGCACGGCGCTCACAGCCTGGCCTGGGGATCCGGTCTCGCGCTCTTCTGCGGCTACTGCGCCGTTGCGATTGTTCTCGCTGCAGGATTGCTCACTCGCCGCGACGCCTAGCCCGCCAGGTGCGCGGCTCCGTCGCTTCGTGGAGGCCGCTACGGTGATTCGGAGATGATCTGGACTTGGCTCCGCCGGCGCCCCTTGATCGTCGATCTCGGGCTGGTCGTCCTGGTCGGCCTGCCGACGATTTTCGCGGCGACGCACCGCCCGCATCACGTGGCAGGGGCGATCCTGGTCACGGCAGAGACGTTGCCGCTGATCTGGCGACGCCAGCGGCCCTTCGCGGTTTTGCTCGTCGTCACGGCGGTCGCCGTTCTGATCGTCGCGCTCCATGTCTGGTTTCTCCCCTTCCAGGTCGCGATCGCGCTCTACACCCTGGCTGCAACGCCGACGCCGCGACTGGCGCGCAGCATCGGCCTGCTCTCGATCGTGGCGATTGCGATCGCGCTCGCCGGGACGGGGCATTACCCGGACTTCGGTGATTCGGCGGGGCGGGTCGTCTTTCTCATCGCCGGCTGGCTGCTCGGCGACAGCATCGGGTCTCGCCGGGCCTATGTGAGCGAGATCGAGGAGAAGGCCGCGCGCCTGGAGCGAGAGCGCGAGACGGACGCCCGGCGCGTCGTCGCGGAGGAGCAGGCCCGAATCGCGCGCGAGCTCCATGACGTGGTCGCCCACGCGCTCAGCGTGATCGTCGTTCAGGCGGGCGCTGCGAGGGAGGTCTTCGAGCTCGACCCGCAGCGCGTCGAGAAGCCGATCACCGCGATCGACGTGGCAGCCCGCGCCGCGCTCACCGACCTCCGCCGCGTGCTCGGGATCCTGCACGAGGACGCCGAGTACGAGCCCCAGCCCGGGCTCGCGCGACTCGACGGATTGATCGAGCAGGTTCGCGCGACCGGCCTCGAGGTGGCCTTCGAGATCGAGGGCTCCCTTCGTCCCTTGCCGCCCACCGTCGATCTGTCCGCGTACCGAATCATCCAGGAGGCGCTCACGAACACGATCAAGCACGCCGCCGCCGAGCACGCCCGCGTCAGCGTTCGCTACGGGCCTGTGCTCGAGCTCGAGATCCGTGACGACGGGCGCGGAGCCGCCGACGGCGACTACACGGGACACGGCATGACCGGCATGCGCCAGCGCGTCGCGATGCTCGGCGGGACGGTGATCGCAGGCTCGCCGAACACGGGCGGGTATCTCGTGACGGCCCGGATCCCGCTGCTGGAGAGCCAATGAGCATTCGCGTCCTGATCGCCGACGACCAGGCGCTCGTGCGCAGCGGCTTCCGGCTGATTCTCGAGACACGTGGAGACATCGAAGTCGTCGGCGAAGCCGAGGACGGCCAGGAGGCGACTGCTCTTGCGAACGAGCTGGCGCCGGACGTGATCTTGATGGATATTCGCATGCCGGTCCTCGACGGGATCCAGGCGACGCGGCAGATCGTCGCCTCGGACAGCAGCGCCAGGATCCTCGTCCTCACGACCTTCGACGTCGACGAGTACGTCTACGAAGCAATCCGGGCCGGGGCGAGCGGCTTCCTGCTGAAAGATGTCCGCCCGGTCGACCTGATCGACGCGATCAGGCTGATCGCCGACGGAAACGCACTGCTCGGCCCGACGGTGACCCGGCGGCTCCTCGATCGATTCGCCGCCACGAGCTCTCCGTCAGACCCGGAGATCATCTCCGGCTTGACCGACCGCGAGCGCGAGACGCTCGAGTTGCTCGCGAGCGGGCTCTCGAACGCCGAGCTCGCCCAGAAGCTGTTCCTGAGCGAAACAACCGTGAAGACGCATGTCTCGAGCATCCTGCGCAAGCTGGGAGTTCGCGACCGCGTGCAAGCCGTGATCGCCGCCTATAACGCGGGCCTCGTCCGCCCGCAGCAACGCTCGGCCTGACGGCCGGCTACTGCTGGGCTCGGATCGCGCGCCGAAGCGAGCTGTAGAGCACCAGCGCAACGACGACGGGCAGCACCCACCACGCGCTCACAGAGCTATGGGCCACGGCTGCGGTGATCGCGATCGCCGCCACGATCTCTGCCGCGACGAGCCAGTCATCTCCGACGACGAAGTCCCACCAGAAACGGCCGAACGCCGCAATCCTGCTCATATCCCTGCTCCGCTCGGAACGAGCGCCGCGCGCTCGCGGCGCAGGAGCGTGACCAGCACCGCCGATGACGCGGCCACGAAGCAGATCACCCCGATCAGCGCGGCGTCCGACCCGGGCCAATGCGCGCCGGCGCCTTCGGTCGCCCAGAAGATGCCGAACGACGTCAGCATGATCCCGACCGCGAACTTCATCGAGTTCTCCGGGACTCTGGCCAGCGGAGCGCGGACGGCGATCCCGACGCCCGCGACGAGCACGAGCGCGACAGCAGCTCCGAGCGCGGCAAGCGAGATGCTTCCCTGGGTGCTGCCGAAGGTGACGACGATGAAGGCAACCTCGAGCCCTTCGAGCAGGACGCCCTTGAACGACAGCGTGAAGCCGTACCAGTCGAGGCCGCCGCGTTCGATGCGCTCGACCCGCTGCGCCTCATCGAGCTCGGTGGCAAAGATCGCGTCTTCGTCGTGGAGCGCCTTGAAGCCGCTGGCGCGCAGGATCGCCTTGCGCAGCCACTGCAGCCCGAAGACGAGCAGCAGCGAGCCGACGAAGAGGCGGAGATCGTGCAGGGGGATCCTCGTGAGCGACGGGCCAAGCGCACCGACGATCACGGCGAGCACGACCACCGCGGCCCCGACGCCGGTCAGCGATGAGCGCCAACCGCGGGCGAGCCCGGCGGCGAGCACGATCGTCAACGCCTCGACCATCTCGACCGCGCTGGCCAGGAACGCTGAAAGAACGAGAAGCACAGCACTCATGCAGTAGCCTCCGGGAAGTCGTCGTAGTCCATCCGAGCGAGTATAACTCTGCTGAGTAACCGTAATGCCTTGTAACCGTAATGACACAGACTACTGATCCGGCGAAGCTGCGCCCGAGGCGGTTTCTGCTGCTCGTGTACCGCATGCCGGCCAAGCCGACTGCGGGGCGAGTCGCCGTCTGGAGGAATCTGAAGAAGACGGGCGCCGTCTACTTGCAGGACTCCGTCTGTGTGATTCCCGACACTGCGCCGCTCCGCCGCGAGCTCGCGCCGATCCTCGAACGCATCGATTCCGACGGCGGGCGATACCACATGCTCCCGCTGCGCACCTTGCCGGCGGACGAGGAAGAGAAGCTCGTTGGGCTCTTCGTCGAGCAGTCCGCCCAGCACTATCGGGAGATCGTCGAGAACTGCGAGGTCAACTTCGTCAAGGAGATCGAGTTCGAGCGGTTTCGCAAGAACTTCACCTACGAAGAGGCCGAAGAGATCCGGATGGAGTTCGAGAAGATCGGGACCTGGTTCGATCGCGTCGAGGAACGAGATTGGTTCGGTGCGGCCAACCGCGAGGAAGCGCGCACCTGGCTGTCGCGCTGCGAGGTGCTCCTGGAGGAGTTCGAGGCCAAGGTCTTCGAGGTCAACGCCACCGATGCGTCCGAGCCGGTCGCTGGGCTGTCATTGATCGAGAACAGCGACGTGGCAAGTCATAAGATGTAACGAGCATTACTTGAGATGACGGTTATTTGTAATCTCAGGGACATTTATCACCACCTCGTAACGTGCTCGCCGTGACTCCGTAACCCCGTTCGGGGAGCTCGCGATCCATCATCGACGTCAGCCAGGGCGTCCAGCCTGCTGGCGGGATTCGAGACAACGGAGGACACATTGAACACCGGAAGATTCGTCGCCGTTCGACGGCGGCACCAACTCGCAGCCGGTGCGTTGCTCGCTCTTGTGGCCGTGGTCGCCTGTGTGGCGAGCGCGTCAGCAAGCAGTAAGCCGACGCTTGTCGTTTACTCGGCGCAGGGCTACGACAAGGCAATGGTGGCTGCCTTCCAGAAGGCGACCGGCATTCCGACCAAGCTCGACGACAACTCGACGGGACCGCTGCTCACCCAGATCGAAGCGTCCAAGAACAACCCCAACTGGGGCCTGCTCTGGGTCGACGGCGCGACCGCGTTCGCCGGTCTCGATCAGCAGCACCTGCTTCTGCCGGGCGTCGAGCCGTCGGTCAAATGGGACTCGCTCGGCCAGCAGTCGGTTCCCAAAGACGGGAGCTACGTGCCGACTGGCGTGACCCTGATGGCCGCCCTTGTCTATGACTCGTCGAAGGTGACGAGCCCGCCCTCCGCGTGGACGCAGCTGCTGCAGCCGCAGTGGAAGGGCATGGTCGGGATGAACGATCCCTCGCAGTCGGGGCCGACCTTCCCGTTCATCGCCGGGATGATGAACCACCTCGGCGGCGTCAGCAAGGGCGAGCAGTTCTTCGACAGCCTGAAGACGAACGGGCTCGTGATCAACCCGACGAACGGCCCGACGCTGCAGGCGTTGACGACCGGCCAGATCGAGCTCGCGCTCGTTCAGAGCTCTGCCGGGATCGGAGCCAAGATCGGCGACAAGTCGCTTCAGGTCAAGTACCTGAATCCCGCGACGGTGCTCCCGAGCGCGATCGGCATCGACGCGAAGGCGTCGCCGGCTGTGCAGGCCGAGGCCAAGCAGTTCGTCCAGTTCGTGCTCTCGAAGGCCGGGCAGCACGTGATGCAGACCGGCGACCCGACCGGGGACTCGCTGTATTACCCGGTCGTGCAGGGGGTCAAGCCGCTTCCGGCACTGCCCTCGATCGCGAATGTGAAGACGCAGACGATCGACCCCTACACCTGGGGCTCGCAGGAGTCGACGATCAACGACTGGTTCGACAACCACATCGTGCGCTGATTCCGGCGTCCGTTTGCAGTCCACCTCCACCGATCCAACCGTCCAGAGCGCGGCCCTCACCGGGCCGCGCTCTGGCTTGCTGCCTGGCCGAAACATCGGCTCGCGATCGCTCAGATCGAGGGTGATCGCGCCCCTGCGCCAGGGGCTGTTGCCCGTCTTCTGGCTCGTGATCGCGTTCTTCATCCTCGCCCCGTGCGTCTGCTTTCTGCTGCTCGCCCTCTCCCCGCGTCTCTTCGACCAGGGCTCTGCCTGGTTCACGCTCACCTATCTCGAGCATGCCTTCACCGGCTCGACCGCAGTCGCACTCACGAATTCGATCTGGGTGAGCTGCGCCGCGGCTGCCTTCGGCGTTGCGGTCGGTTTCCCGATCGCGTGGGTCGTCAGCCGTACCGTCTTTCCTGGGCGGAGGTTCGTCGCCGGCGGGATGTGGCTTGCGCTCCTGCTGCCCTCCTGGCTGCCGTCGCTCGGGTGGGTCCGGCTCGTTCAGGTCGATGGCGTCATGTATCGCATCGGGCTGCATCTGCCGTTTGTGACGCACGCGATTCTCGGCCCCTTCGGAGTCGTCCTGATGCTCGGCTTGCGCTCGGTGCCCTTCGCCTTTCTGGCAATCAGTGCGGCGCTCGCCGGGCTGGGCCAGGAGTTCGAAGACGCGGCGCGCGTTCATGGTGCGACTCGCTGGCAGGCAATGCGACTCGTGACGCCGATCCTCGCTCCGGCGATCTGGTCGGCGCTTGCGATCGGCTTCGCCGAATCCGTGAGTGACTTCGGCGTGGCCGCCACGCTCGCCTACAACTCGCACTTCACCCTCGCGACCTACCAGCTCTACGCCTCGATCAACAACTTCCCGCCGAGCTTCCCGGCGGCCGCGGCGATGGCCTGGCTCCTCGTCGCGTCCGTCGCGATCCCGCTCGCTCTCCAGGCCAGGGCACTTCGCGGCCGCTCCTACGGTGTGCTCTCGGGCCGGACGCGGGCCGTGACACGTCGGGCGCTGTCGCGCCCCGGCCGCGCGATCGCCGTCGGAGGCGTTGCGCTCTTCTACGTTGTTGCGCTTGCGGTGCCGGCCTTCGGAGCGGTGAGCGGGTCGTTGCTCGGCGACTTCGGCGGCTCGTTCAGCATCTCGTTCACGAACTACTCCGCCGTGTTCCACAACGGCGATCTGCTCGGGCCGGTCGAGCGCTCACTCGAATACGGGGCGATCGCCGCCTCGCTGACCGTCGTCGGCGGTTTCGTCGCCGCGCGCCTGCTCACGCGTCGGCGAACGCGCGCGACCCACCTGCTCGACTTCCTCCTGCTCGCGGCGGTGGCGCTGCCGAGCGTCGTCTTCGCAGCCGGCTACATCCTGGCCTACAACCTCCCGATTCTCTCCCGGCTGGGCGTCGATCTCTACCAAACGACGACGCTGCTGATCATCGCCTACATCGCGTCGAGCCTCCCGACGAATGCCCGGGTGTTGGTGGGGGCGGTCTCGCAGCTCCAGGCTTCCCTGCATGACGCGGCACGGACCCACGGCGCCGGCACGGCAGCGGCCTGGTTTCGAGGCGTTCTGCCGCTGCTTGCGAGGCCACTTGCGATGGCGTGGCTGCTGACGTTCGCCGGCGTGTTCCTCGAGCTGCCGATCTCGCAGCTGCTGTACGCCCCGTCTGCGCCGCCGGTCTCCGTTGCGATCCAGGACAACCTCGGGAATTACCATTTTGGGATCGGCATGGCCCAAGCTGTGATCTCAGTCGGGGTGGCGTTCGCGATCGTGATCCTCGTGCTCGGCGCGTTTCGCCTACTCGTCCCACATGGCTGGCGTCGACTCGCGGAAGGCCTCAATGGCTGAGGCGATCACGCTCGACCAGGTCTCGAAGGTCTATCCGGGTGGCAACGTCGCGCTCGAGGATTTCTCACTCGATGTCGAGCCGGGGACGTTTCTCGTTCTCCTGGGCCCGTCAGGATCCGGAAAGACGACGCTTCTTCGCTGCCTCGCCGGGATCGAGCGCATCAGCTCGGGGAGCATCGAGATCGGGGACAGGCCGGTCGCCAACGAGAACGTCCACGTGCCGCCCGAACGGCGCAACCTCTCGATGGTCTTCCAGGACTACGCGCTCTGGCCGCACCTCGTCGCGCGGGACAACGTCGCGTTCGCGCTTCGCCGTCGTGGGCTCACGAAGCCCGCGCGTCGCGCTCAGGCGTCCAGCATGCTTGCCCGGGTCGGGCTCTCGGCGCTCGCCGACCGGTATCCGAGCGAGCTCTCCGGGGGAGAGCAGCAGCGGGTCGGCCTGGCTCGCGCGCTGGTCGGCGAAGCCGGTCTCGTGCTCTGCGACGAGCCGCTCTCGAACCTCGACGCCGACCTGCGCGAGCGCATGCGGATCGAGATCTCGGCGCTCGTGCGAGCTTCCGGCGCGACCACGATCTACATCACGCACGACCAGGCCGAGGCGTTCGCGCTCGCCGACCAGGTCGGGGTCCTCGATCGCGGGAGGCTCGTCCAGTTCGGGAGACCGGAAGAGATCTATGCCTCCCCGGCGACTCCGTTTGTCGCGCGCTTCACGGGGCTTGCCGGCGAGCTCCCGGTGCGGATCGGGAAAGCGGGCCCGGGCGGCACCGTCGAGGTCGAGCCCACCGATCAGACATTGCACCGGGTGCTGCATGCGCAGCCGGTCCTGACGAGTGGAACCGCTGCCGTAGATGGTCTGTTGACGATCCGGCCGACGGCCGTGCGGATCTCCGCCGGCGACCTGGGAGACCATCATCTGCAGGGAACCGTGGCCGACGTCGCGTTTCGCGATCGGGGCTACGAGCACGCCGTCGACGTCTCAGCCGGCACCCGGATCAACGGCGTCTTCGACGAACGGCGTTTCGATCGCGGCCAGACGGTTGGGCTGAGCTTCGATCCGTCCGGCTGCCGCGTCTTCGCCTGACCGAAAGACCGAAGGCTTCGCCCTCCTTAAGGAGGAGCTAAATCGTCCCAAAGGCGGAGACGTGGCTCTCTACCATGGGTCGTGGCGCAATGCTCGTGCCTTCGCCCGGCTCGGCTGCGGTTCTCGGAGCGCTGAGGCGAAGGGGCTCCTTTGCGTTCCGATTCACGCCGACGCCGGCGTCCCGGACGACGACGTCCAGTACCTCCGCCGAAAGGATGCCCCGACCATGAGCACGCCCGAACGCGCCGATCTGACGGCAGCAGAAGCGCTCGACGCCCCGCAGACCCGGATCCCGTCGCCGCGCAAGCTCGTTTCCAAGGTGCCGGAGATCACGGCGGTGTTCTGGGTGATCAAGATCCTGACGACGGCGATGGGGGAGACGACCTCCGACTTCATGAACCAGCGCATCGGGCCCGTGATCGCGGTGCCGATCATGCTGATCGCCCTCGCAGCGGCGTTGAAGATCCAGTTTCGAAAGGAGCGCTATGTGGCCTGGAGCTACTGGCTCGTCGTGGTCATGGTCGCCGTCTTCGGCACGACTGCCGCCGATGCGCTCCACGTCGTGCTCGGCATTCCCTATCTCTACTCGACGATCTTCTACGCCGTCGTGCTCACGGCCATCTTCGCCGCCTGGTATCGAAGCGAGAAGACGCTCTCGATCCACAGCATCGACAGCCGGCGCCGTGAGCAGTTCTACTGGGCGACCGTCCTCGCGACCTTCGCTCTCGGGACCGCCGCGGGCGACCTCACGGCGACGCCCCTGCATCTCGGCTTCCTCGACTCGGGGCTGATGTTCCTCGGCGTCTTCGCCGTGCCCGCCCTCGCGTATTGGCTCTTCGGCCTGAACGAGATCTTCGCGTTCTGGTTCGCCTACATCGCAACGCGGCCACTTGGCGCTTCGTTCTCGGATTGGCTGGCGGTGCCGCGGAACCGGGACGGGCTCAACCTCGGGCCCGGGACCGTCAGCCTGATCCTCACCGTGCTGATCGTTGCCTTCGTCGGCTACCTCTCGAGCAGGCGTGGGGTCGAGAGCGAAGCCGAGCATGCGCACGGACATCCGCACGCCGTGCTCGAGCCGGTCCTCGACGAGCTCTGAGGCTCGCCCCGATCACCCCGTGTGCTGGATTTCGCAGCTCGTGAAGTTGTTGCGCGCGGCGGTCGGGCCGATGCAGACGTCGGTGCCGGAACCGCCGTTGAAGTTGTTCGTCGTCCCGGCGTGGCCGCCGGCGACGATGCAGTCGTTGCCGTTCCCACCGTTGAGGGACAGGGTGCCCGTGACGTTCCGGCCGAGGATCAGGTCGGCGCCTGTCGTTCCGGTCGTTGTTCCCGCGGTCGCGATGATCAGGTTCGTGGCGCCGGTTGACGCGCAGAGTGCCGGCAGCAGCTGCGCGAGCTGCCGGGCCTGGCTCGAGACCCCGGCGTGGCTCACCGGCACCGTTGTCGTCGCGGCGAAGCTCGCGGCGAGCGTCGCGGCAACGACGACCAGTGCGGCGAGGCCGAGCGGATGGGGGAACCACCAGCGCCTCGAGCGCTCCTTCGAGCTGGGCATGCGTGAGAGCCTGGTGGGCGCCTGAGGACCGGTCTCGACCGGCTCAGCCGCCTCGAAGATGTAGAGATGGTCGTCGTCCTCGACGCCGTAGACAAACCGGCCCTCGCGGCTCTCACGCAAGAGCGGCCGCTCGCTGTAGCTCGCCAGGCGGGCCAGGCTTTCGAAGTCGAGCACCTTCGCGATCGCGTCCGTGCCGGTTTCGAACGAGGCGACGGGCACGATCAGGCAGTGGTAACGCTCGGCGATCAGCTCCTCCTCCGGGCGCCCGGCAAGCCGGCCCACAAGGAGGTGGCCGAGCAGCATGTTCAGCAGAGCGAGCAACGCGAGGCCGATCCCGACTCCGCGGAACGGCCAGATCGGGATCTCGTACCTGGCGATTGCCACATGGTTCGCGACCCGCTCGGGGAGGCTGCCGGTCGTGGCTGGGTGCAGCGCCTGCGTCAGGGTCGGATCCCCGGTCGCCACGGTGAACGTGCTACCGGGCGGCGGCGTGGGGGCAATGTCGAGCTTCACGACCGCCTGGGTGACGGACACCGGCAGCGACGGCGAAAAGGTCGTGTGGAATGGCTTTCCGCCCACCTGGCCTTTGAGCCGGACGACCGGCTGGAGCGCGACGGTGTACTCCGCTCCCGGCGTCCCGGCAGCCGTCGAGAGCTGGGTGATGAGTGCCCGCATGCTGACCAGGTCGAGCGCGCCGCCCGTGACCGCGTGGTCGCCGGAGAACGCCTCGCGCTTTTCCACCTCGTAGATGTTCTGCCAGCCGCTCGGAGACGAGATCAACGCTTTCAGCTCGATCGTTCCGGTCAAGGCATGTGAGAGTTGCGAGGTGAAGTCGTAGACAAAGCGGAGATCGACCTTGTTGAAGCTGTCAAGAAACAGCGCCTGGCCGGTTGTCGCGACGCCGGTGGGATACGCGGGGCTCGGGGTCTTGACTCGCGCCGAGTAGCTGAAGGTGCCGCTCTGCTCGTAGGCGTTCGGCTGGAGCGCAGTTCGGCTCGAGGGCATCCCGAAGCCGATGCCGAGGACGATCGCGGCCGCAACGAGGAGGCCGATCGAGAGGAAGAGCGAGCCTTCGACCTCGGGGTGGGAGAGCACGCCGCGCCGTGAGCGGCTTCCAATCTGCCCTGGATTGCTCGCCGAGCGGTCAACGAGCTCCGGTGGATGTTGCCGGCGCGACCGCCTCCGACGGACGCCCGTGCCGGAGAGCAGGATCAGGAGCGCTGCGGCTCCGGCGAAGAATGCCGCGTGCAGCGGTTTCCCGAGCCACGCGGTTGCTCTGCCGGCGACCGGGACCTTGAACCAGAGCTGGCCGGAAAGCTCGCTCCTGGTCGCGTAGCCAGGGTCGATGAAATCGTTGTGGTCGCCTTTGAAGAAGTAATGCCCGTCATTGATCGCGATGATCCGGTGCAGTACCGGCCTCTGGATCACAGAGCTCTGGTAGAGGACGACCTCGCCGACGCGGTAGCTCGATTGCGGTCGTGCGAGCACGAGGTCGCCCCGGTGCAGCAGCGGCTGCATGCTGTTCCCGACGACGACTGTGTAGAGGGTCGAGCCGCCGAGCTGGACCGGAGCGAGAAAGATCCAGGCAGCCGCGAGCACGACCAGGCCTGCCAGGCTGGCCGCGATCCCACGGCGATGGATCGTGATCGGCATCCCCGAGCCCCTGTCCGCCTACTGCGCGGCGACGACGACGATCCCGGTGAGGAGAGCGGCAGTCAGCTGTGGGGAGGTCGTTGCGCACGTGACCGTGTCGCCTGCCGTGTTCGTGCTGCAGGTGTAGGGATTCGGGCCGCCCGTGCTGAGCGTGGCCTGGACGTCGACCTTGCCTGTCCCCGTGCTCGGAACGCTCGGGCTGATCGTGAACGTCAGCGAGTCGATGTTCGTCGGCGTCGCTGCGTTCAGGTTGTAGTGGACGTTCGTGACCGTGTAGCCGGACACGACGCCCTGGCCGGATCCGGCTGTCGTCGCCGGAACCGTGTTCGTGGCGGTGAAGGCATAGACGCCGCCACCGAGCGCGGCCGCGGCGAGGACCGAGGCGGCGACCTTGATGTGCGGGAGATGTGTGAGTAGCTGGAACATTGTGAGCAACTCCTTTCGGTTGCCTTCATCATCGAACGGCCTCCGTTCAATCGACTCGGTAAAAGCCCGCGAAGTCGCTGCTCGAAATCCGTGGATTCTGAGCACCCGCATGGACGTGGTCAGCTCGTCGACGACGAGGCGAGGGGAGCCCGACGGTCGTGGCCGGGGCTCCCGGGAGCGGATCTTTGGGACGATGGACGCTGATCAGTCGAGCGGGCCTTCGCCCAGCCACGAGCCTGTCAGCGGATCACGGAACTTGTCGGTGTGGCGGGCGAACGGGGACATTGCGAAGAGCGAGTACGCGACGACGCCGAGCACCGTGACGACGAACGACAGAACGACGATTGTGAAGATGGCGTTCATTGCAGGCTCCTTTCGTGATGGAACTCACTCTGGTGCCGGCTCCTGCTTCGTCCATCCGTCTGTGCACTGATTGCGTTGCGGGCTTGTACCGAGATGCTCTCCGCGCCCTCAGGGAGAAGGAGCTTCGGTCTGCCGCCGCTCGTAGTGGTCGAGCACGATGCGAACCGCCTCGCCTGGATCGTCCGTGAGGTCCGCGAGCTCGAGGTCTCGCGGCGTGATCGCTCCCTGGAGGAGCGGCTCCGCTCGGAGCCACTCCAGGAACGCGGCCCAGTAGCCGGAGCCGACGAGGACAACCGGGAAGTGCAGGACCTTGCCGGTCTGGATCAGCGTCAGTGCCTCGGAGAGCTCGTCGAGCGTGCCGTACCCGCCCGGGAAGATCACAAATCCCTCGGCGGGCTTCACGAAACAGACCTTGCGGGCGTAGAAGTGACGAAAGGTGTGCGAGATGTCGAGGAAATCGTTCGACGCCTGCTCGTGTGGAAGCTCGATGTTGAAGCCGACCGAGAGCCCGCCTCCATCCCTCGCGCCTCGATTCGCGGCCTCCATCAAACCGGGGCCGCCGCCGGTGACCACGGCCCAACCCCGTTCTGCGAACTGGCGCCCGGCCGCGCGCGCGGTGTCGTAGACGGGATGGCCCTCGGCGATCCGCGCCGAGCCGAAGATCGCCACAGCCGGCCGGTCGATCTGCGCGACAAGCTCGAATCCGCGCCGGAACTCCTCCGCGATCAGCTCCAGCTCCGCCTCCGCGTCGTCGTGGTTGCGATCGAGGAGCCGTCTGTCGTCCACCTCGGGCCAGCCTATCCAGTGGGACGCGGGCCGACGGGAAGCGCAAGATTGCCCGGATGAGCTTCGGCGTTCTGTTCGTGATCGTGCTGGCGGGGCTTGCGGGCCCGTTGCTTGGAGCAGGACGGCACGTGCTCGTGCCGGTCGTCGTCGGCGAGCTGCTCGCCGGCTTGCTGCTCGGGCGGTCGGGCTTTCGCTGGCTTCACCCGGACCAGCCGACGTTTGCCTTCCTGGCCGAGATCGGCTTTGCGATGGTGATGTTCACGGCGGGCATGAATGTGCCGCTCAGAGAGCCGGCGCTCGTTCGGCAGATCCGGCGCGGAGCGCTTGCCGCCGGCACCGCCGGAGTGCTCGCGGTCGGCGCGGGGTGGCTTGTCACCCGTCTCGCCGGGCTGGGTCATCCCGCGATCTACGCCGTCGTGCTCGCGAGCGGTTCGGCAGCCGCGCTCGTGCCTGCGCTCGAGGAGGTCGGGCTGCTCGACGATACGACGGCGCTCGTCGTCGCCGCGCAGGTTGCGATCGCCGATGTCGCCAGCATCGTCGTCGTCCCGCTCGTCCTCCGTCCCCATCGAGCCCTGCACGCGGTGCTCGGGATCGCACTCGTTGCAGCCGGATGCGTGGCGCTGCTCGTCGCGCTTCGATTCCTCCACACCCGCGGCTGGATCCGAGAGCTGCGCCAACGCTCGAAGAGCCGTGCCTGGGCGCTCGACCTGCGCCTGTCGCTGCTCGTGCTCTTCGGGCTCGCCTGGATCACGGTGCGTGCCGGCGTGAGCGTCCTTGTTGCGGGCTTCGGAGTCGGCCTCGTCGTCGCCGCGACCGGTGGCCCGAAGCGGCTGTCACGGCAGGTGACCGGGATCGCGCAGGGGTTCTTCGTGCCACTCTTCTTCGTGGCCCTCGGCGCGCGGATCGACGTGCGCGAGTTCGTGCACCGCGGCTCGTTGATCGAGCTGGGGGTGCTCCTCGTCGTGCTGAACATCGGCATTCATGCCGTCTCCGCACTCGTGACGCGGCAGCCCCTTGCAGCGGGTCTGGCCGCGACCGTGCAACTCGGCGTTCCCGCCGCGGTCGTGGCGCTCGGTCTCCAGGACCGGCTGCTGTCGGCGGGAGCCGCGGCTGCGATCATGGTCGCCGCGCTCGCGAGCCTCGCTGTCAGCACGGTCGGCGTTGCGATGCTCGCAGCGCGAGCGCCTCGTTCCGCCACAGCTGCGAGCGCCGCGCCGTGAGCTAGTCGCCGTTCGAGTCCGAGGTGATCGAGAGGTAGACGAACGCCAGGATGAGGAGCGCCGGGCCGAGCACCATCGCAGGTGCGAGCAGCCAGAGCGCTCCCGTCCCGATCGTCGCAGCAAAGAACGACGCGGAGGCGATGAAAGGGAGCCCGAGCATGAGCAGCCAGCGTCGCTCTTCGACCGACTCGACGGTCGAAGGAACGGCGGGCGCGTGAGTCGTCGAGGAGACCGGCTTGCGGATCGAATGCCCCAAGGTCGGAGTGATCGAGCTGCTGCTCATGGGATGTCCTTTCTCGATGGTTGGAACGACAGACCCAGTTTTCGGCAGCACGGCGATTTCGTCATCGGTAGGAAACCGCCCACACGTACGTGGAAACTGCTGAATCTGTCCCAGCCGCAGCAGGGTCAGGCGGGAACGGTGCGCTCGACGTCGAGCTCACCCACGGTGAGCGCATATCGCACGAGTTCGGCCCGGGTTCGCAGGCCGAGCTTCTGCATGATCCTGGCGCGGTGGGTCTCGGCGGTCCGGATCGAGATGAAGAGCAGCTTGGCGATCTCTTGATTCGTGTGGCCGAGCGCGAGCAGCCGAAGGACCTCGTGCTCGCGTCCCGACAGGGAGTCGGCGTCCGTCTCTGCCTCGGGGCGCAGCCCTGCCTCGGCCAGGCGGGCGCCGAGCGCAGGATGGACATACCGGCGGCCGGCGGCAACCTCTCGAATCGCCTGCACGAGCTCGGTGTCGGCGGCCTCTTTCAGCAGGTACCCGTTCGCGCCGGCTGCAAAGGCCTGGCGGACGTACACCGGATCGTCTTGCATCGACAGCATCAGCACCTTGGTCTCGGGCGCCACGGAGGCGATCTCGGGCAGCGCCTCGATACCGCTCCTGCCAGGCATCACGATGTCGAGCAGCAGCACGTCCGGCTGGCCCGCGCGTACCTGCTCAACGGCCTCGTCGGCGTTCGCTGCCTCTCCGATCACCCGCAGTCCGGGCTCGACCTCGAGCAGTCGACGGAGCCCTGAACGGACAAGTGCATGGTCGTCGCAGAGCTGAACGTCGATGAAAGCTTCCATGCCACAGTGGTATCCGAATCGCCACCAGCTGGAGGGTGGTTTGCCCACAAAAACGCCTGCGGGTTTTTACGGATTCGCTCAGACAGGAAGCTCGACGACGAGCGTCGTGCCGGACCCCGGGGCAGAGTGCACTTCGAAGCGGCCGCCGAGCAGCAAGACGCGCTCGCGCATCCCGGCCAGGCCGAGCGCTCCCTCACGGATGTTCGTGGTGTCGAATCCGACTCCGTCGTCCTCGATCACGACGCGGGCGGTGGTGGGTGTGCCTGCGACGACGATGCTGACCGACTGCGCCTCGGCATGCTTGACCACGTTCGTGAGCGACTCCTGGACGATGCGATAGAGCGCCGTCTCGTACTCCGCAGGAAGCTCGACGAGTCGGGCGGCGACATTCAGCTGCACGTCCAGGCCGCTTGATTCGGCCACGACCGAGGTGAGGCGCTCCAGCGCGGGCTCGAGCCCGAAGTCGTCGAGCACCGGCGGGCGTAGCTCGACCGTGAGCCGCCGGACGTTGCCGAGGGCCGAGCCGACGAGCTCGCGGATCAGGGCGACGGGCTCCTCTCCGATCTCGGCCTCGATCGCCTTCAGCCCGAGCAGGATCGAGGTCAATGCCTGCCCGGTTTCGTCGTGGAGCTCGCGTGCGACCCGTGTTCGCTCGAGCTCCTGGCCCTGGAGCAGCGCACGTACAGCTTCGCGGCCGACGCGCTCCGAAAGCTCGAGCGCGAGCGCAGCGCGGTTCGCGAAGGCTTGCGCAAGCCGCATGTCCGCGTCTGAGAATCGTGGATCGGGGCCGCGCTTGTCGTAGACGACGACCACCCCGGCCGCGCGGCCGCGAATGATCAGCGGCACGTACAGCCCTGCCGTCGCCTCGACGACACGTGGAGCGGACTGGTCGACCTCTGGGTCGTCGATCAGCGAATCGATCCGCTCCGGGCGGAGCCGGATCAACGTTCGTCCGGCCTTCGAGCGCTGCTGGACGAGCTTCAAGCCCAGCAGTTGCTCGGCGTTCTCGCCGCTTGCTGCCTCGACCGTCAGGTCGAGACCATCGGCGGTCGGAAGCTCGATCAGGACGACACGGGCGTCGAGCAGCTCCCGCAGGCGCGAGGAGGCGAGCTCGAGCAGGTGTGAGAGCTCGGCCTCCGAGACCAGCGCTTCGGAAACTTCGTTCAGCGACTCGAGCTGCCGCGACCAGAGCCGGGACGACTCGTAGAGCCGCGCGTTCTCGATCGCGACCGCGGCCTGAGCGGCCAGTAGGCGAACGATTTCCTCATCTTCCTCGCTGAAATCGACGCCCTCCGCCTTTTCGGTCAGATACAGGTTTCCGAACGCAGCCCCCCGCAGCATGATCGGAACGCCCAGGAACGATCCCATCGGTGGATGTCCGGGAGGAAACCCGACCGAGCGCGGATCCTGCCCCAGGTCGGAGAGCCGCAACGCCTGACGGTCGCGGATCAGGACACCGAGGATGCCTCGGCCGCGAGGAAGGTTGCCGATCGCCGCCTGCGTCTCGGCGTCGACGCCGACCGTGATGAACTGCTCGAGGCCCGTGCCGAGGCGGTCGATCACTCCGAGCGCGCCATAGCGCGCCCCGGTCAGCTCGACGGCGGTCTCGATCAGGCGCTGCAGCAGCGCTTCGAGCGACAACTCGGAGTTGAGTGCGATTCCCACCTCGACCAGCCGTCGGAGACGGCCGGCCGGCGTGCTTGGATCGTGACTTGCGGTCAAAAAGGAGTCGGTCGGAACATCGTGCATCTACGAGCCCTCGGTTGTGCGACGCGCACGTTGAGCGTTGACGCGCTGACCATACACCCACGTCTGTGTTCGTCAGGTTGAGTCAGCGCCGCCCGGGACGATCGCCAGCGCACAGGGAGCGTGGTGAGCGCACTGCTGGCTGACCGATCCGAGCATCAGCCCGCGGAAGCCGCCGAGCCCACGTGACCCGACAACGAGGAGATCGGCGCCTTTTGCTTCGGCGCAGAGGACATCCGCTGCCTGTCCCTGCGTGACCACGGTCGTCGCTTTGACGCCTGACGCCTCGACGTCGACCTCTGCGAGCGCCTCGTCGAGGGCCTGCTGTGCCAGGTCCGGATAGCACTCGAGATCGACGCTCGCGGGCACCCAGCCGGCCTGGTAGACGACCGCCGGAATGTGCCAGGCTCCGACAACCTTGAGGTCTGCCCCGCGGCTCCGCGCCTCATCGAGCGCAAATCGCAGTGCTTCCTTCGACCCTTCAGAACCATCGACTCCGACAACGATCGTGCTCATGACGTTCTCCTTTTTGCGACGTGCGTGTGCCACCAAGTGTCGGGCCGGCAGTGCGCGGCGGCGTCGGGCGCGCCGCTGATTGACGTTGCGGAGAACTACTGAGCTGCGCTCCGTCCCTCACCCGACGCGAGCGACGGCACCACGCGTCATGCTCCCCACGATGGACGCGATCCGGACTGCCGGCCTGACCAAGCGGTATCGCTCGACGCTCGCCCTCGACAAGCTCGATCTCGCGGTCACACAGGGCGAGGTGTACGGCTTTCTCGGCCCGAACGGCTCCGGCAAGACGACGACGATCCGGCTCCTGCTCGGGCTCCATCGCCCGACGGCCGGCTCCGTGGCGGTGTTCGGCCTCGATGCCTGGCGCGAGCCGGTTGCCGTCCACCGCCGCCTTGCCTACGTGGCCGGCGAGCCGTTTCTCTGGCCGCAGCTGACCGCGGAGGAGACGCTGGCCTTCCTCGGCCGCATGCACGGATCGGTGGACGAGAGCTACCGACGAACGCTTGTCGAGCGGTTCCAGCTCGAGCAGACGAAGAAGGTGCGCGCGCTCTCGAAGGGCAACCGGCAGAAGATCCAGCTCGTCGCGGCCTTCGCAACCCGCGCGGAGCTGCTCGTGCTCGACGAGCCGACGAGCGGCCTCGACCCGTTGATGGAGGTCGCATTTCGCGAGACGGTGCTCGAGGCGAAGGAGCGCGGTCAGACGGTCTTTCTCTCGTCTCACATCATGAGTGAGGTCGAAGCGTTGTGCGACCGGGTCGGGATCTTGCGTCAAGGCCGGCTGGTGGACGAGGGAACGTTGTCCGCGTTGCGCCACTTGAGCGCCCAGACCGTCGAGGTGACGTTCGCCGGACCGGCGCCCGAGCTCGGGGCGCTCGAAGGGGTGACCATGGAGCACGCCGGACCGAACGCGCTTCGGTTCGAAGTCTCGGGCAGCGTCGGGCCGCTGCTGAGCGCGCTTGCGGGCAAAGACGTGGTCGGTCTCACGAGCCGCGAGCCGTCGCTCGAGGAGATCTTTCTTCACCATTACGGAGCCGCTGACGGTGTCTCCGGCTAGAGCGCTCGCGCTCCGGACGCTGGCCGACGCCCGGGTGCGCACCGGAAGCTTCGGCGCGTTGTTCTTCGGCATCGGCTACGCGGTCACCGCGGGTTACGTCAAGACCAATCCAACACTCGCCGACCGCATTCAGTTCGCTCGGGCCTTCGCGAACAACATGGTGTTTCGGCTCTTCTACGGCACACCCCACAACCTGGACACCGTTGGCGGCTATGCAAGCTGGCGAGGTGGTGGGGTGCTGGCGTTGTTTGCCGCCTACTTCGGCGCCGCCGCTGCGGTGCGCGCGCTGCGCGGCGAGGAGGAAAGCGGCCGTTTCGAAGTCGTCGCGGCGGGAGCGATCACCCGCCGCTCGGCGGTTGCCGCCAGGCTTGCAGCCGTCGGCGCAACCGTCGCCGCGCTCTGGCTGGCGGCTCTGCTCGGATTCGCGGCGGGAGGGTTGGGCGGGTCCGGATCGGCCTACCTTGCCCTTGCGGTCGTCACCGCCGCGGCCGTCTATGCGGCAATCGGGGCCCTGACGAGCCAGCTCGCGCCCTCTCGCCGGACCGCGCTCGAGCTGGCCGGGCTCGTGATCGGCGTCGACCTGGTGATCCGGATCGTTGCCGACACGACCGGAACGCTCTGGCTTCACTGGCTGACACCGCTCGGCTGGATCGAGGAGCTGCGCCCGTTTGCCGATCCCCGGCCCGCCGTGCTCGTGCTGCCGGCCGCTCTGATCGCCGTACTGCTCAGTGCGGCGACCAGAATCGAGCGCCGTCGCGATGTCGGCTCGGCGGTGTTTGCCGCGCACGACAGCCGGGAGCGGCCACGCGTGCGTCTGCTGAGCTCGCCGAGCGCGCTGCTCGTCCGGTTCGAATGGATCAGCCTCGCGGTGTGGGCGACGGCAATCGCCGGGTACGGGATCGTCGTCGGGACTGTCTCGAAGAGCGCCGCCTCCGGGCTCTCGGCGAGCCTGAAGGAGCAGATCGCGAAGCTCGGCGAGTCTCGGATCCTGACCCCGTCCGGATTCATCGGGCTGACGTTTCTCTTCTTCATCCTCGCGATCAGCCTCTATTGCTGCGGCCAGCTTGCCGCCGCCCGAAACGAGGAAGCCGAGAGCCGGCTCGAGACGCTGTTCGCCCTCGCGCAAGACCGCACCCGCTGGCTTGGCGGCCGGCTCCTGGTCGCCGCGGGGGGCGCGACGCTGCTCGCGCTCGTTGCCGGCGCAGGCGCGGCGGCCGGTGCCAAGATCGTCGGGGCGCAGGTTTCGTTCGTCCGTCTGCTCGAGGCCGGGTTGAACTGCCTGCCCGCGTGCCTGCTCTTCCTCGGTCTCGCAACGCTGCTCGTGGCCGCTGCGCCCCGTCACGGTGTTGGCGCGGCGTACGGCCTGGTCTGCGTTGCCTTCGTCTGGGATCTTTTCGGCGCGCTCCTGCGAGCGCCCTCCTGGCTGCTCGGAATGACGCCCTTCGACCATGTCGGGCTGATCCCGGCGCAGCACTTCCGCCCGGGAGCGGCCGCCGTGATGGTGATCGTCGCGATGCTGGCAGCCGGAGCCGGGGGCGCAGTCTTCCGGCGTCGCGATCTCGCGTCGGCCTAGAAGCACCGTCGGCGCAACGAATCGCCGAACCGGATCGTTGGAGTCGAGAGCCGTGCGGGAAAGCCGCAGCCCGATCCGTTTACGTGCGGATGTGACCCGGGCAGAGTCGGGCGATGCTGCGAGACAAAGCCGATCTGGAGGGTGATTCTGATGAAGACGACACATCCGGTTGACCGCTACGAAGGTCTCGCGCGCTTCGCGCTTGGCGTTGTCTTGCTCCTGATCGCCTGGAACGACGGTTGGACGGTGGTCGGAGCTGGAGCGGCTGTGCTCGGCGTCGTCTCGCTTGCGACGGCGTTCATCCGACTGCCCGCGATCGAGCGGCCGGCTCGTCACAGTGCCGTGATCACCGTGGCGCCGGGTCGTCTGCCCAGCCATCTCGGGCATGACGTGCACGACCGGGCACACGAGGGCCATCCGTGGGATACCGAGTCGCTTTGACCGGCGCTCGACGTTCGCGGCGCTGACTTCGTGCCGGGCCGCAAGTTGCGAAAAATGGACTATTGGCATACGCTCATGCAACAAATGCGGCAAGGTTCGGGGAATGCCCGGTCGTTCGGTTCTCCGCCGGTTCAGAAGAGGTCTGCTCTAGGCGGGTGATCGAGCACATTCGGGCTGCCTCGACTGACTTCTAGGCGGTTCGAATGACGATTCGGATACTGCTTGCGGACGACTACCCCATCATCGCCCTGGGGCTTCGGAAGGTGCTCGAGGCCGAGGACGAGATCGAGATTGCCGGCGTCGTCAGCGATCTGGGACAGATCGTCTCGTCCATGAACGAGACCGCGCCAGACGTGGTCGTGCTCGACTGTGAGCGGCGCGGAGCAATCGATCCGATCGCTGTGATCGCGGCGATCCGGTCCGCTGATCCAAACGCCGGGCTCGTCACGTTCTCGAGCGCGGGCGATCTTCGGCTCGTGCGCCGGGCGTTCGCGGCGGGGGCGACCGGGTTCGTGCTCGAGGGAAGCCTTCATAGCGAGGTTGTGGCGGCGGTGCGCACGGTCTTCGCGGGAGGCATGTACGTCAATCCGGAGCTTGGCGCGAGGCTCGGCAGCGACGAGCACACGTCCGCCGGCGCCGTTTTAGATCCGGAGCCTGAAGGCCGAGAGAGCCGTCTGTTGCGTCTCCTGGCGCTCGGCCACACGAACGAGGAGATCGCGACCCAGCTGCACGTGGCAGTCGGCACGGTGAAGAGCCAGCGTGCGCGGCTCATGCGCAAGTTCGCGCTTTCGACTCGCGTCGACCTGGTGCGGCATGCGATCAGGCTGGGGCTTCTTGCCGATGCCGACTGAGCCTGGGCGGTGTGATCCCGTTCGGCGTCCTGATCACGGGTAAGAATGGGACGATGAGCATCCGGGTCCTGGTGGTCGACGATCATGCTGTCGTGCGGGCAGGCCTGCGCATGCTCATCGACGTCGAGGACGACATGGAATCCGTCGGCGAGGCCGGCACCGTGCGAGACGCCATTTTCGAAGCCCGGTCGCTCAACCCGGATCTCGTGCTCATCGATGTCGTGATGCCCGGTGAAAGCGGCTTGGAAGGGGTGCCGAAGCTTCTCCACGAGCATCCGGAGCTGAAGGTGCTCGTCCTCTCGATGGAGGATGACCCGCGTTACGTGCGCGAAGCATTCGCCGTCGGGGCAGCGGGGTACGTGCTCAAGGACGCGGCGGACACCGAAGTCGTGTCGGCGATCAGGGAAGTCGCGGCGGGAGGCCGGTACGTCCACCCCGAGCTTGGCGCGCGTCTCGTGGTCGCGGAAGCCGAGGCTGCGCGGCGCGCCGAGGAAGATCCGCTCTCCGAGCGTGAGCGCGAGGTGCTTCGGCTGCTGGCACGCGGTTTCACCAACCAGGAGATCGCGGAGCAGCTCTTCATCTCGGTTCGCACCGCGGAAACGCATCGCGCGCACGTGATGCAGAAGCTTCGGCTTGGAAGCCGCGCAGAGCTCGTCAGCTACGCGCTTGCGAATCACCTGCTCGACGACTAGGCGCCGAGAGGGGCTCCCGGCTGCGGTTAAACCCGGAGCCGGTCAAACCATTCGGCGGTTGACGATCAGAGGAGGACCGGAGAGAGAACGGCGGCGAACCCGGATGGGTTGCGACGGTGGCGCGCCGATCCTCCGGGTATGGAATACCCAACCACCCCCGGCCGGCACCGAGCGCTTGGCACGAGAGGCACAGCCTGCGTGGTCTTCGTCCTCGGCCTTGCGCTG
>DASZPQ010000075.1:0-8238 GCA_035550275.1 Gaiellaceae bacterium
ATCGTGGTTGCGCTCGGCTGGGGGGCCGTGCGGAACTGGCTCGCGGAAGCCGAAGAGTTTGCAGCAGCCACCGTTGCCTTCGTCCGGAGGTTCCTCCACGTTGTCGCTGGGCCGCCGAGCCTGCATCACGCTGACGACGACCATGGGCCGCGCCGTCTGTTCGGCCTGGCCTTCGAGTCGCGTCCTCCACCTCTGACGGGCTGATCCCGCGGGCTTCCAGTTCTGCCCGCGGGCTGTCGGTTGTGCCGGTCGACATCTGTGGAGGAGAAATGGAAGAAAGCCAACAATTCGTTCGGAGTGCGCCGTCCACCCGGAGCTACTCGGGCACGCGGGCGCTCCTGGTCTCGGCCCTCGGCCCCGCCACTGCTCTCGGCGGGCTCGTCTGGGCGATCGCCCAGCCAGATCGCATCACCTTGTTGCACCCGCATCACCAGGGCTTCTGGTGGCTCTTCGTCGAGCCGCCGTTGCTCGTGATGGTCGTCGGTCTCGTCTTCGCACGCCTGATCGCGCGTCCGCTGATCGCCGATCTGGAGACGTACCAGCCGGAGGCTGGCGATGGAGCCGCATAGCGAGATGGTCCACTGGCTCTTTGCAGCGAACTTTCTGCTGCTCGGGCTGATCATGGTGTCGCGCGTGATCGTCGGCGAGGAGGTGTGGGAGCTTCGGCGCTGGCGGATCTATCTGGCACCGGCGTTCTTCTTCGCGTCGGGTGTTCTCTTGTGGCCGGTGATGGCGTTCTTCACGAACTCCGCGATCCACATGGTCGCTCACGGGCTCTGGGCGCAGGCGATGATGATCGCCGGCGGAGCCGAGCTCGGACTCGTCAAGGGCAAGCTGCACAGCCGCTGGTGGCGGCTCGCGATGCCGATCGGGCTCGCGATCTCCGGGACCGCATTTCTCGTTCACGAGCAGAACCCGTGGCTCTTTGCGCGCTCCGCATTCCTGCACCACCTGATCGGCTGGACGCTCGTCGGTTTCGCGGTGTTCCCGCTCGGGCTCGTCTGGCGTCCGCGCTCGTCGTTCTTCCAGTCCGGCTTTGCCTTTCTGGCCCTGGCCGTCGCAGTGATGCTCTTTTGCGATCGCGACCTTGCGCCGATCTTCGGCCATCTCTCACCGCTGGACGGAATTCAGCACCGATGAAGCGGCTGTTCGCGCTCGGCGCTGTGGCCGCACTGCTCTTTCCGGCCGTCGCGTGGGCGCACGCGACGCTCGAGAGCACGACTCCATCCTTCCAGTCAGACCTGGCAGCGTCGCCGAAGACGATCGAGCTCCACTTCGATCAAGAGGTCAAGTTCCCGGTCCTGGACGTGTTCGACGTCCATGGCAAGAACTACGCCTCGAGTGCCCGGGCCGCGCAGACCAATGTGATCGCCACGCTCCGCAAGCTGCCAACCGGCGATTACACGGTTCGCTGGCATGCGCTGTCGGCTGATTCCCATGTCGTCTCGGGCGTCTGGACGTTCGGTGTTCGCATGCGCGCGCTGCCACCGACCGAGGCCTATGGCGCCAGTGGTCCGACGCAGACCGAAAACGTCGTGCGCTGGCTCTACTTTCTCGCGCTTGCGCTCGTGATCGGCTCGCTCGGGTTCCGGTTGATCTGCCTGCGCGGTCTCCAGCTTCCGCCGAAGCTCGAGCAGCGTCTCTACGCGCTGACCGGGATCGGCGTGGCCGGCGTGATCGAGATCGGGATTCTCGCCTTCTGTCTGCGCTGCGAGGACGTTCTGCAGCTGCCTTTCGTGAAGTTTCTCTACGGCGACCTGTCCCCGTTCGCAGACGAGACGCGCTTCGGAGAAGCATTCGTGATCATGACGCTGGGGTTCGCGTTGATCTCAGCGCTCGTCTTCCTGAGCTGGCTGCTCGACCGCACCCCGTTTCTCGCCGTTGCGTTCGTGGCGTCGATCGCCCTCGACTCGGGGATCTCGCTCTCCGGGCATGACGCGATCGACCCGGGCTCGTCCTGGAAGACCGAGATCGCCGACTGGCTGCACCTCTCCGCGGCCTCACTCTGGATCGGCGGCCTCGTCTCGCTGATCGTCGTCTGGCGCGCCGCGGCCGAGCTGCGGCGCGAGGTCTTCGCGCGCTTCTCGCGCTTCGCGACGATGCTGGTCGCGGTCATCCTCTCGGCCGGGATCTACCTCAGCATCGTGCGCCTGCCGCATCTTGCGGATCTCTGGACGCAGGGCTACGGGCAGGTGCTGCTCGTGAAGCTCTCGCTCGTCGCCGTCGTGCTGGCCTGGGGAGCCGCTCACCAGTTCCTGGTCAAGCCCGCGCTCGCCGGAGCGAGCGATGGATTTCTGACCCGGGTTGGCCGGAGCCTCGTCGGCGAGAGCGCCGTTGCGATCGCCGTGCTGCTCGTCGCCGCGATCCTGACCGACTCGAAGCCGCCGCCCCGGCCGGCAGGCTCAGCGGTCGTTCAGGCCTCGGCGGTCACAGCAGGGCCTTGAGCCTGGCCGCGAAGTCCGGCGCGGTCGGCTCGTTCTCGTGCCGGAAGTAGAGGTACGCGGGCCCTTCGAGGCTCGTCGCCAGGGCGGCGAGGTCGTCGTCGGAGTACGGAGGCTCGCGCAGCCGGATGTACCGAAACGGCTCCGCGCCGAGGTCATTGACGTTGACGACGCCTTCGACCCCGGCCCACGACTCGTGGCGGAAATCGAAGGCGAGCTCGACCGCCGGGTCAACCGAGCCGAGCACGAACGAGAGCAGCCCGTCGTCACGAGGGCTTTCGACCACGATCCGGATCGGCCCGAGACGGTTGCCGAGCGCCGAGACGCGCTCGACGAAGACAGGCACCGAATCGAGGCGGCGCAGCGCGAGCTTCGGCGCGAAGCGAAACCCGTCGGGCACGGTCTCGGCCCAGCGGCGGAACTGGTCTTCGGCGGGCAGCCGGTAACCGGTGGTGTTCAGCTCGACGGTGTCGAACTGCTCGGCATAGAAGCGCAGGAACTCCTCGGGCTTCATCCCGGCCGGGTAGAACCCCGGGCGCCAGGACGGGTACGACCAGCCAGAAGTGCCGACCCGGATCTCCATCCGAGAGGCAGACTAAGGTCCTCGACCCGATGGCTGCGCTCGACGTGATTCCCGACAACACCGTCACCGTTCTCGACCACGGCTTCGTGCGCCTCGACGAGGCGATGGCCGACGACCTCTCGGTCGTGAACGGCGCTCGTGTCTCATTCGCCCGCCGGAAGACGGAGATGGACGAGTCCGACGAGGCGCTGATCCACTTCCTGATGCGCGACCGGCACGGCTCGCCGTTCGAGCACAACGCCTTCCGCTTTCACATCCGCTGCCCGATCTTCGTCGCGCGCGAGTGGTTCCGCCATCGCATCGGCTCGTTCAACGAGTTCAGCATGCGCTACGCGAAGGCGACCGACGACTTCTACATCCCGGAGGCCGAGGACGTTCGCACACAGGTCGGAAAGCCGGGCGCGTACACCTTCGAGCCGGTCGCCGACGAGCTGGCCGAGCAGGCTCGCGAGGAGCTGCGCACGGTCTACGAGCAGAGCTACGCGGCGTATGAGCGCCTGGTCGAGGCCGGCGTCGCCCGCGAGCTCGCCCGGGCCGTGCTTCCGGTCGGCGCGTACACCCAGTTCTACTGGACGGTGAACGCCCGGGCCCTGATGAATTTCGTCTCCCTACGAAACTCCGACTTCGCTCAAATGGAGATCCGACGATACGGAGCTACGGTTGAGCTGTTTCTTGCCGATAAAATGCCTGTGACGTACGCGGCCTTCCTCGCTAACAAACGCGTCGCGCCGTAGTCTCAAGGAATAGGCGGCGTTTCCGCGTCGTTACAGAGGGGTAGAAGGAATGACGGAGGAGTTGCGGAAAACCGCACACCCGTCTTCTGCGAATAACCAAGAGAAGGACTTAATGACAGACGACTCCATCACCATGCACGTCCACGAGGCCGCCGAGGCACTGCTCAAGCTGCGCGGAGAGCAGGGCCAGATCACGCCGGCCGATATCGCAGAAGCGATCCAGAGCTTCGACCTCGACGATACCGAGGCCGAGGCGCTTGCTGCTGAGCTCGACGGGCTCGTCGATGACGACGACGCCGAGGTCGAGCTCGATCTGCGCGCCGACACACCGTTCACGACTGACTCTCTCCAGCTATTCCTCAATGAGGCGGGCCGCTACCCGCTGCTCACAGCTGCCGAAGAGGTCGAGCTCGCGAAGCGGATCGAGCGCGGCGACATGGCTGCCAAGGAACGGATGATCACCTCCAACCTGCGGCTTGTCGTTTCGATCGCAAAGCGCTACCAGACCCAGGGGATCACCCTTGGCGATCTCGTCCAGGAGGGCGTGATCGGCCTGATCCGTGCCACCGAGAAGTTCGACTGGCGCAAGGGCTTCAAGTTTTCGACCTATGCAACCTGGTGGATTCGCCAGGCCGTGCAGCGGGGCGTCGCGAACAAGTCGCGCACGATCCGCATCCCGGTGCATGTCGTCGAGCGCGAGCAGAAGGTCTCTCGTGCCGAGCGTGAGCTTCTCGCCAAGAGCGGCGAGCAGCCCACCGACGAAGAGGTTGCGAACCACGCCAAGATCCCGCTGTCGCAGGTCAAGGAAGTTCGCGAGGCAGCCCGGGCGGTTGCTTCGACCGACGCGCCGATCGGCGCCGACGGAGATGCGAGCCTCGGCGATCTGTTCGCGGCAACCGGCCCGTCCACCGAGGACGAAGCCGACGCGACGCTCCGTGACGACGCGGTTCGCCGCGCAGTCGCGAAGCTGCCGGAACGCCAGCGCGACGTGATCGCACTCCGCTTCGGGCTCGTCGGCGAAGGGCCGACGTCACTCGAGGCGATCGGCAAGCAGCTCGGAATTACCCGCGAGCGGGTCCGTCAGATCGAGGCAGAGGCACTCCGCCGCCTGTCCGAAGACGAAGACCTCGCAGCCGCGGCCTAGGAAGAGACAAGACCAGCGAGGCCGGGGAGACCCGGCCTCGCCACTCGTTTCGCGTTAAGTGAGGACGACGGGGCCCCTGAACGGGCGCTGCTGTCCCGGCTTCGGCGTGAGCACCATCACGACCCATTTGCTCGCACCGGTGATCTTGTACGGAACCGTCCAGTACAGGGTTGTGGCGTGGCCGTGCATCACGAAGCGCCCGCAGGGATAGGCGGGCTTGCCGTTATGCATCAGCATCAGCTCGTAGTACTTCTGCCCGGTCAGCGGCGGAAGTCCGCTCACCGACAGCTCGAGCGGCGAGTTGCCGTTGCCGTCGTCCGGGCCGACCCGGATCGACGCGTACGAGCTCTGTCCCTGCATCGAGACGACCCAAACGGTCTTAAACGCGCCCTGGCTGCCGTGTCCGAGCAGGTAACCGCCCAGGACCGCGGCCGCAACCGTCGCGGCGACGGCCACGGCCGCGATTGGCCGCCTGCGACTCGGCGAGGGAAGCCGGATCACCTCGGCATCGGTCGTGTCGCGCTTCAACTGCGCGAGCCCTGCGGGTAGCTCCGGCGGAGGACCTGCAGCGAGCAGAAGCTCGTGCACTGCGCGCAGGCGCTGCTGCTCAGCGGCGTCGAGCCCGTCGTCGATCAGGTCGCCGAAATCCGCGGGGTTCATTCGAGCTCTCCTTCGAGCACGTCGGCGAGGCGTTGCAGCGCGCGCCGGGTTCGCGTCTTCACGGTACCCAGCGGGATTCCGAGCGAGTCGGCCACTTCGCTCTGGGAGAGCCCGCTCCAGTACGCGAGCGAGATCACCTCGCGCTCCGCCTCCGTGAGCTCCTCGAGCGCGCGATGGACCCGCCACTGCGTCCACGCCTCCTCGGCTCGATCGGCCGGCCCGGCTTCGAGCGTCGCCTCGTCGGGCGCCTCGACCGCCGGCTCATTGCGGGCGCGGCTGCGATCGATGATCGCGTTTCTCGCCACGGCATAGAGCCAGGGCGCCCCTGGGCCTCGCTCAGGCTTGTAGGTGCGCGCGGCGCGCCAGATCGAGACGAAGGTCTCCTGAACGGCGTCCTCGGCGCGGCCACGGTCGCCGAGGCGGCGGAGCGCGAGGCCGAAGACGGGCCGTGAGAAGCGCTGATAGAGCACCTCGAAGGCGGCGCGATCGCCGGTGCCGGTGCGGGCCAGCAGCTCACCGTCCGAGAGCGCCGTAACGTTCTCGGCTTGGCCGACCGACTCGGTTCGCCCGCCGTTCCAGACCACGGCACCCATCCCAGGTATCTGCGAGGCAACTGCCATCGCAAGTATTACCCACGAGCGCGGCCGACGGATTTTCTAGGATCTGCGGGTGACGTTCGCGCTCATCGTCGCCGGGGGGTATCTGCTCGGCTCGTGCCCCTGGGGCTACTGGCTCGTGCGGATCTTCCGAGGCGAGGATGTTCGCCAGCGCGGGAGCGGCAACATCGGCGGCTCGAATGTCTGGCGCACCTATGGCCGCTGGCTCGGCCTGCCGGTGATCCTGGCCGACCTGCTGAAAGGGTTCGTGCCCGCGTTTGTCGGTGTGCACGAGGTTTCCCATCTCTGCGGGATCCTGGCCGGCGCCGCTGCGATGCTCGGGCACTGGCGGCCGCTCTTTCTCCGCTTCGAGCGCGGCGGCAAGATGGTCGCGACCGGTGCTGGAGCGTTCTTCGCCCTTGCGTTCTGGGCGATTCTGATCGCGGCCGTTTTCTGGCTGACGGTGTTCCTCACGACGAAGTACGCGTCGGTTGCCTCGATCGTCTCCGCGATCGTGCTGCCGGTCGCGGCGGCGTTGCTGGGCTATCCGGGGTCGGTTGTGGTCTTCGCCGTGATCGCGGCAATCGCAGTCACCTTCCTGCACCGCGGCAACCTGCGGCGGCTGCGCTCAGGTACCGAGAACCGCTCGAAGATTCGCGTGCTTCGGCGCGCTGCGGTCTAAGCCGCGAGCCAGTCCTGCAGCTCGGTGCGGTGCGGTGAGGGCTCGCCGCTCGCCAGCTCCGACCTGAGCTCGCCCACGGTGCCGGCCCGCTCCGCGAGCACGTCGTGGTCGTGGATCGTCTCCAGGTTCACCTGGCGCGAGAAAAGGAAGTCGCCGTCGGCGAGCCCGGAAAGCCGGTCGAGCGTCTCCTTCAGCGCGACGCGGACCGAGTCTTCGACGAATCGTGGCTGCAGGTGCGCATGCTCGACGACGAACAGCTCGTCTGGGCGTTTCAGCAGCTCGTAGACAGGTGCGCTCATCGAGCCCTCGACGATCTCGACGAGGTGCTCAGCGTTGATGTCAGATTCGGTGCCGACGAGCAGCCGGCCCCGTCCGCGCTGGTTATGGGTCGCGAGCGGGACGAGCTCGAGGATGCGGCTGATGTCGGCATCCGCAAAGCCGGCGTCGAGCAGCCGCTCGGTTGCGGCGCCGCGGACGAGCCCTTGCGCGCAGGGGCAGGCGTTGATCCCGGTCGCCTCGACTCCGACGACGCGGCGGACGCGTGTGGGCGAGGCGGCGGCGATTCCGATCAGCTTCACCATCGCCTGCGTCGGGAGCCCGGTGACGGGCGTGCGGCGGGCCACTGGATACTGGGCCTCGATTCGCACCTCGGCTCGCAACGCGCCCTGGCGCTCGATGATGTGCCGGCTGATGTGCTCGGCGAGCGTCTCGACGTGGAACGCCTCGGCGATCACGACGGCGTCGATGGCCTCGCCGAAGATCTCCGGGAAGCGCGACATGTGGACGCCTTTCTGGGCCGGATCGAGGTCGACCGTGCACGAGATGTCGGCGGCGAATGTCTGCTCGCGGCCGGCGTGGCGGATGCGGATCGCCTTCGAGACATTCGTGACCCCGACCCGGGCCAGGCCGAGCTGGATCTCGGGCACGGATGCCTGGAGGTCGCCCGCGAGCTCGTCACGAATGCGCGTCATCGGGTATGAACGGTATCGCCCCGATGGCCGATCCGCGCTTCCCACGCATCGTTTCGCTTGCCTGCCACGACCTGCGCACGCCGCTCGCGACGATCTCCGGTTTCGCAAAGACGCTCGACCGGCGCGGCAGGCTTGACGAGCAGCAACAGCGTTTCGTCGACCTGATCGATGCCGCGGCGGAGGAGATGGCGGTGCTGCTCGAGCAGGTCTCGGTGCTCGCGCGGATCGAGGGTGGCACGTATCTGCCTGCGCTTGTCGAGTCCGACACGCTCGAGCTGGCAACGTCGTCCGACCCTCGTGTCGTGACCCGAGGGTCCGGTGAGACGGTCGCGACCGACGCGGTGGCCGTGCAGCGCGCGCTCGAGGCACTTGCGATCGCAGCCGTCCGTCACGGCGAGATCGCCGAGGTCGCCTGGACGGTTCATGG
>DASZPQ010000076.1:0-12024 GCA_035550275.1 Gaiellaceae bacterium
AGCCCGTAGTGCACCCAGCGGCCCTCTGGCCCGAGCTGCTCCGAGACTGCGTCGACGAACGCGGCAAGATCGTGATCGGTCGTCAGCTCGATCTCCGCGACACGCTCCGGAGTTGGCGGTATCGCTGCGGCTCTGATCGTCGCAACGTCCTCGGCGGGGATCATCCCGACCTCGGCCCAGCCATCGAGGGCAGCAAGCTCGACCTCGAACCAGCCTGCGATCTTGCCCTCATCCGACCAGATTCGGCTCATCTCGGGCCTGGAGTAGCGGGCGATCACACCCCTAGTCTAGAGGCCCGGCCGGAGCGTCAGAGCAGAGCGATGATCCGCGCCGCGAGTGCGGCCGCGTTCTTTGCGTTGTCGACTCCGACCGTCGCAACCGGAACGCCCGGCGGCATCTGGACGATCGAAAGCAGCGCGTCGAGGCCGTCGAGAACGCTCATCGAGGAGCGGAGCGGCACCCCGATCACCGGGAGATCCGTCTGAGCGGCGACGACGCCCGGCAACGCGGCCGCAAGTCCGGCGCCGCAGATCAGCACGCGCAATCCCCGCCCGGCAGCTGCCCGGGCGTACTCCGAAACCGCATCGGGGTTGCGATGCGCCGAGCGCACCTCGAACTCCCACGAAATGCCACGGGCGTCGAGCTCGTCGAACGCAGGCTTCATCCGCTCGCGATCGGATTCCGAGCCGACCAGAATGCCGACGAGCGGCTCAGGCACTGGTCGCTCCAGCGCTGGCCACAGCGGCGATGTCTCGTCGGTATTGAACGCCTTCGAAGGTCACGTGCTCGACAGCAGCGTACGCACGATCGCGAGCGGACGCGAGGGTAGGCGCCACTCCGGTCACGGAAAGGATCCGGCCCCCGTTCGTCACGAGACGCCCGTCGCGGAGTGCGGTCCCACCGTGAAAGACGAGCGCTCCAGCTCGTTCGGCGGCTTCCAGGCCGTCGATCGCAGCTCCGGCGTAGTCGCTGCGGGCTGGATATTCCGGGCCGGCGAGCACGACAGTCACCGCCGAGTCATCTCCCGCGCCAAGTGAGATTCCGGCAAGGTCCCCGTGCGCCGCGGCGGCCAGCGCCTCGAGCAGATCGCCGAGAAGCCTTGGCATCAACACCTGCGTTTCTGGATCGCCGAAGCGCGCGTTGTACTCGAGCACCCGCGGCCCGGCCGCCGTCATCATCAGCCCGGCGAACAGGCAACCGACGAACGGCGTGCCACGCCGCGCCAGTTCGGCGATCACCGGACGGCAGGTCTCTTCGACGAGCGCTGCGGCATCGTCTAGCCACGGAACTGGGGAGTAGGCGCCCATGCCGCCGGTGTTTGGGCCGAGGTCGCCGTCGCCGATTCGCTTGAAGTCCTGCGCGGCGGCCAGCGGAATCACGTTGAGACCGTCCGAGAGCGCGAAGAGCGAGACCTCGTCTCCTTCGATCAGCTCCTCGATCAGGATGATGTCGCCAAGCGCGCTCGCCTCGCGGAGCGCTGTCTCGACTTCGTCTGCGGTGTGACAGACAAAGACTCCTTTTCCGGCCGCGAGCCCGTCTGCTTTCACGACACACGGCGGCTGAGCGATCGCGAGCGCCCGTGCTGTCGGCACCCCGGCTGCAGTCATCACCTCCTTGGCGAAGCTCTTGGACCCCTCGATTTGCGCCGCGTCGCTGCTCGGCCCGAACACGGCGATCCCGGCCAGCCTGAGCTGGTCTGCGACACCCGCCACGAGCGGCGCCTCAGGGCCGATCACGACCAGATCGATGCTGATCGCCTGGCAGAGATCGAGCAGCCCTTCGCCGTCGATGGCGCGAACGGGATGACAGGTGCCAAGGGCGGCGATCCCTGGATTTCCAGGCGCCGCATGTAATTCGGTCAGAAGCGGGCTCTGCGCGATCCGCCAAGCAAGCGCGTGCTCGCGCGCACCGGAGCCGACGACGAGGACCTTCACGCGCCGAGTCTACTGCGGGGTGTCCGGCGCTAAGCTCGGAACGTGAAGCGCGTTTTGCTCGTCTCGGCGCTCTGCGCAGCCGCTGTCCTGCCAGCAGCTGCGAGTGGGAATTCCGGCCCGCGCGCCGAGAAGCTGGCTTTGACACCGGCCGATACGAAAGCTGCGAAGGCAGCGACGCTCCGGTCGAGTGATCTCACGCCGGCCTGGAAAGGAGGTTCGGCCAAGCCGGACAGCTCACCGCCGGACTGCAACAAGAACTTCTCCGCGTTCACGATCACCGGGGTCGCAGAGGCGGATTTCACCCAAGGCGGCGCGGCGATCACCTCGACCGTGCAGCTCTTCCCGACGCCGCGGCAAGCTCTCGGCGATTTTCGGGTCGACACGCCGGTCGGGATCGCTCGCTGTGAAGGTGAGACGCTGCGTGCCGCGGTTGGTGCATCGGCGAAGCTCGTGTTCGCGCGACAGGTGACCCCTCCGAAGGTTGGCGATCATGCCGCGGCGTACGACTTTGCGGTCAGTGTGAACGGAGTCGAGTTCTATATCGACGTGATCAATTTTGTTCGCGGTCGAGCCTACGGCTCGCTCGTCACCCTTGATCCCGGCGCACCGTTGCCGGGCGGGACCTTGCTCGCGAAGCTGATGGATCGGCGGCTGAGCCCTTCGATCGCCTAATCAGGCGAGGACGCGCTCGCGCGAAGCGCCGACCCCGACAAGCTCGACCGGCACCTCGAGCTCACGTTCCACGAACTCGACGTAACCGCGGGCCGCATCGGGCAGATCGTCTCGGGTCGCGGCTCCGTCGAGTGGCGCGCTCCAACCCGGCAACAGTTCCCACACCGGGCGGGCGTGATGGAAGTCGCTCTGGTGTGCAGGGAAATTCGGCGTCTCTGAGCCGTCGCGCAGGGCGTAGCGAACACAGACCGGAAGCTCCGTGAAGGCCGAGAGCACGTCGAGCTTGGTGAGCGCGAGCGATGTGATCCCGTTCACGCGCACGGCATATCGGAGCGCCACGAGATCGAGCCAGCCGCACCGTCGTTCGCGGCCCGTCACCGTGCCGAACTCGCCGCCGAGCTCGCGCAGGCGCTGCTGGTCGGGCCCGGCGATCTCGGACGGGAACGGCCCTTCGCCGACCCGCGTCACGTAGGCCTTCGTCACGCCGAGCACGCGATCGATTCGGGTGGGGCCGATTCCGATCCCGGTTGCCGCGCCCGAGGCGATCGGGTTCGAAGACGTGACGAACGGATAGGTGCCGTGATCGAGATCGAGCAATGTCGCCTGGGCGCCTTCGAAGAGGACTTCCTTGCCGTCCCGAAGCGCCTGGTCGACCAGCAACGACGTGTCGCCGACGATCGGCCGGAGCCGCTGCGCGTAACCCTCGTATCGCGTTGCGACCTCATCGAGGTCGAATCCGTCGACCTCGTAGACGCGCTCGAGCCAGACGTTCTTCTCGGCGAGCGCGACTTCGATCTTCTGGCGCAGGATCTTCGGGTCGAGCACGTCCTGGACGCGAATCCCGATTCGAGATGCCTTGTCGGCGTAGGCGGGCCCGATGCCGCGGCGAGTCGTGCCGATCTGAAGGTTGCCGAGCCGCCGCTCGGAGGCCTGGTCGATCGCGATGTGCCAGGGCATGATCAGGTGGGCATTTCCGGAGAGCACGACCACCGACGTGTCGATCCCGCGCGCATCGAGATCGTCGAGCTCTGCGATCAGCACTTCAGGATCGACGACGCAGCCCGCCCCGATCACGGAGATTTTTCCGGAGATCACCCCGCTTGGCGTCTGGCGGATCTTGAATGTCTCGTCGCCGACGATGATTGTGTGCCCGGCGTTCGGCCCGCCTTGATAGCGGCAGACCATGTGAGAGCGCTGCGCGAGCAGGTCGACGATCTTGCCCTTGCCCTCGTCGCCCCACTGCGCGCCGACGACGACGGTCGCTGGCACGGCTCGCAGTGTGCCTGATCGCCAGTGACGGTGCGCCGACTGACGACGCTCCCCGGGTTGGCTGCGGTTCGTCATGTTCAGCGCGAGACGCGGGTCCGCGCGGAGACCACTGCCCAGACCGTTGCTCCCCACCCTGGGTGGGGAGCCAATCCCGCCACCCTCGCGATCGATTCTATCGGCGAAGGGCCCGGCTTTTCGTCAGCAATTGTGCCAATTCTGGGAAATTCTTTCCACAGTCGGGATCAGCCCGACGGAACGGACTTCGCGGCGCGTTCGTCCCCGGCCGCGGCTCAGTGCATGTGGACGAGCTTCAACCGGACGCGTCGCACCACGATGCGATGGCCCCGCGGGCACGTGGTGAACCCGACGTCGGCTTCGGCCCGCAGCGTTCCCTCCACGGTCGCAGCGCTGACCGACCGCGACCAGGAGTCCTCCCGCCGTGACAGACACGCCTCGCACGGCGCCTCGAAGCGTGTTGCCTCAGGGCCGACCCAGACGTGTTGTCGATCGATCAACGCAGTCACGTACTCCTCATGCGAGTTGGAGTTGCCGCGCGTCGGAGCGCGCGAGCTTCGGAGGGCGTTCGATTCGCCGTAGAACGATCTGGTGCCCCACGGAACAGCGCGCGACGAGGACGTCCGCCTCCGCTGCGATCGGGCCGCGCACGCTTGCCTCCCGAACAGCCTCGAGGAACGATGAGCCCCCGGCGCTCGCCGCATCGAGGCACGGCTCGCACAGGCATGAGAACGTCGTCGCGCTCGCAGAGAGCCAGACAACGTTCTCGCGACTCATGCTGCGGCAGCTTTCGCGTCGTGGCGAGGCGCGAGGTCGGAGAACTTCGCGTAGCGCTTCAGGAACGCAAGCTTCTCGGTGCCGACCGGCCCGTTGCGGTGCTTGGCCAGGATCACTTCGGCGAGGCCTTGATCCTCTGAGCCCTCGTTGTAGTACTCGTCGCGATAGAGGAACATCACGAGGTCGGCGTCCTGCTCGATCGAGCCCGACTCGCGCAGGTCGGAAAGAAGCGGCCGCTTGTCGGTGCGCGACTCGACCGCACGTGAGAGCTGCGACAGGGCCACGACCGGCACCTCGAGGTCGCCGGCGATCACCTTCAACGCGCGCGAGATCTGCGAGACCTCTTGCACCCGGTTCTCCACGTTCGAGCCCGAGCTCATCAGCTGGAGGTAGTCGATCACGATCAGACCGAGCTTCGGCTCGCGCGCCTTCAGCCGGCGTGCCTTCGAGCGGATCTCGAGCATCGTCGTCAGGCGCGTGTCGTCGACGTAGATCGGAGCTTTCGTGAGCGCGTCACAGGCCTTGACGAGCCGCGGCCAGTCCTCGGCGCCGAGCCGGCCGGTGCGGAGCCGCTGCAGCTCGACTCGTCCTTCCGAGCACATCAGCCTCTGGGCCACCTCGAGCTTCGACATCTCGAGCGTGAACACCGCGACGGGAATGCCGTGATGCATCGCGAGATTCGCGGCCATGCCGATCGCGAACGCCGACTTTCCCATGCTCGGGCGGCCGGCCACGATGATCAGGTTTCCGGGCTGGAGGCCCGACGTCATCGAATCGATGTCGCGGAATCCGGTCGGCGTGCCGGTCATCTCGCCGCCGGACTCGTACATCTTCGTGATCTGCTCGAAGCTCTCCCGGACGACGGTTTCGATGTGGTCGAAGCTGCCGCGGATCCGGTGCTGGGCGAGATCGAAGACCATCTGCTCCGCCCTATCGACGAGTTCAGGGGTCTCGCCAGGCCGGTCCCAGCCGAGCCGCTGGATCTGCTCGCCGACGAGCGTCAGCCCGCGGAGCGTCCCCATCTCGCTGACGATCTTGGCGTAGTGGCGCGCATTCGACGTGGCCGGCACCAACGCGGCCAGCTCGTGGATCCGCTCTTTGCCGCCGACCTCTTCGAGCTGCCCGAGCTCATCGAGCTTGTCGGCGACCGTGATCGCGTCGACCGGCTGACCATGCTGATAGAGGTCGAGGATCGCCCGGTAGATCTTCGCGTGCGATTCGCGGTAGAAATCGCCGCCGTCCATGATCTCGCTGACGGCCTCGATTGCGGGCGCGGAAAGCATCATTGCTCCGAGGACCGACTCCTCGGCATCGAGGTTCTGCGGCGGCAGTGGAGCAGACGCAAACGCCTGGGCGGACTCGGCCATTAGGGCGTAGTGAACTTGCTCGAAGGGCTCGCCGCAACGCTGTGGATAGTGTGCTCGGAGCGTGCGAGAGAGGGGCGATTTGCAGGCATGACAGAACGTATGTTCGCACATCGAACGGACGTTTCGGTGGACGAAAAAGCCGCTCGGAGCGGGAACTGATCCGGGAAATCCACACCCTGGGGACCGAGATGTGGAAAGAAGTGGAACGATTTGCCCACAACCCTGTGGACAACCACGCCAACCGCACCTTGCGGCGCGGGTCACCCGATCGGGTGAGGCTGGGGATAGTTCGCGGTGAGCAGCTTCCCGCGCTGCGGAAAACCGTCGCTAGGAGTCTTCGGAGAGCTCTTCGAGCTCGGCTGCAGGCTCGTCGGTCGGTTCCACGAGCGGTTCCTCGTCGAGCTCGGGAGCCGTGTCCTCGAGCACGATTGCCTCGGCTTCGGCTTCCACGGCGGCTTCATGCTGCGCCGCAGCCGCCTGAACCTCGGCAGCTTCAGCCGCTGCTTCCGCCTCGACCGCTGCTGCCAGCTCCTCGTCCGACGGAAGCTCCTGGCCCTCGGGTGCGACGACGACCTTCAGCTCGACGGTCACGTCCGCGAACAGGTCGAGCGGAACCGTGTAGCGCCCGATGCGCTTGATCGTGTCGAGCTTCAGCTTGCGACGATCGACGCGGATCTTCTGCTCGGCCCAGAGACGGTCGGCGACGTCGGTCGCGGTGACCGAGCCGAACAACGACCCGGTCGGGCCGGCGTTGACGTCGAAGCGCAGCTCCTTGCCCTCGATCCGTGCGGCAATCGCCCGGGCCTCTTCGACTGTCTTTGCCTCGCTGCGGGCGCGAATTGCGTCTCGTTTTGCGAGCTCTTTCTGGATCGCGGGCGTCGCCAGCTCAGCCAGCCCGCGCGGCAGCAGGTAGTTGCGCGCATATCCGCGCGCCACGTTCACGACCTCGCCACGCAGGCCGAGCGAATCGACGTCCTGACGGAGAACGACTTCCATGGCTATCTGTCTCTCTCCCGGTCGCCACGGTCGCGTCCACCGCGCCCGCCGCCCTCGCGCTCCTCGCGACCCTCTGAGACGTAGGGCAGCAATGCCATCTCGCGTGCGCGCTTGACTGCGACTGCGACCTGGCGCTGATGGCGCCGGCAGGCGCCGCTGATCCGGCGCGAGCGGATCTTGCCCTTCTCGGAGATGTAGCGGCGGAGCTCGCCGATGTTCTTGTAGTCGATCTCGTCGACCTTGCTCTTGCAGAAGAAACAGGACTTGCGCCGACCGCCGGTTGCCGGCGCCAGACGCTTCCTGCCTCGCTGTTCAGTCTTCTGTGCCATGTGGTCTCCCTAGATCAGAACGGAATGTCGTCGTCGGAGCTGCCGCCGCCGAAGTCGGCGTCTGACCCACCGGAGCCGGACGGGACAAATTCGTTACCGCCGCCGCCTGCTTCCGAGGGCCCGCCGTCGCGGCCACCAAGGAACTGCACCGAGTCGGCGATCACTTCGACGGCCTGGCGCTTCGTGCCGTCCTGCGCGTCCCACTCGCGCCATTCGAGGCGGCCATCGATCCCGACCGGGCGCCCCTTCGCGAGGTACTGCGCACAGCTTTCGCCCTGGTTGCCCCAGACGGTGATGTCGAAGTAGTTCGGCTTCTCTGTCCACTCGCCGGTCGCGCCATCTTTGCGGCGCGTGTTGACGGCGATCCGCAGGCTGCAGACGGCCGTTCCGCTCGGCGTGTGCCGAAGCTCGGGGTCGCGGGTCAGATTTCCGACGAGTACGACGCGATTGATGTTTGCCATGGCTGGATGCTCCTCTCGACCTGTGGAGGTCTCAGGCTACTCCGCCGCCGCGTCGGCGTCATCGGCCGCTTCGGACACGGCCTCGTTTTCGGCCTCAGGCTCGGGCTCGGGAGCAGTCGGCTCGGCGGCAGGCGGCGCGGTCGGCGCAGCCTCTGCCACCGGTGTGGAGACAGCGGCAATCGGCGCCGGTGCCTTGATGCTGCCGCCCTTCACGCGGCGAACCGCGAGATGGCGCATGACGCCGTCCGTGATCTTCAGGACGCGCGTGATCTCTTCGAGCGCCGTCGGCGCTGCCGTGAACAGGAGCAGGTGGTAGACACCCTCGGCCTTGTGGTCGATCTCGTACGCGAGGCGCCGCCGGCCCCAGGGCTCCTGGGCGTCCCAGCTGCCGCCGCCGGACTCGGCCTGCTCCCGGATGCGCGCGATGATCTCGTTGCCGCGCTCCTCGGGGAGCTCGGGATCGAGCATGAGCAAGACTTCGTAGTCGTTCATCTCCCGAAACCTCCTTTAGTCCTTCTCATGGACTGAATCGGCCCCACCTCATGGACGCCGCATCGGGTGACGGCGCGACGGGTGTGGCGAGAAGAAGCACGAGTGTAGCATCGGCCTCATGAAACGGTTTCTGGCGGTGTTCGTCGGTGGGCTCGGGTTTGGAGCGCTGCTTCGTCGCCGCAAACGTCCAGTCCCTGTCACCGCCCCGTCTGACACGGATTCCCTGGCGGAGGAGCTGCGGGCGAAGCTCGCGGCGTCTCGCGCGACCGCCGACGAGCCCGCGGTCGAGGAGACGGTGGAGGAAGAAGCGCCGGCCGATCTCGACGCTCGGCGCCGCGACGTGCACGAGCGCGCGCGCCAGGCGCTAGACGAGCTCGGTTAGCGCGCGTCGTTCGTCGTCGGTGAGGCCGCGAAGCGGCGCACGGACGTCTTCCTTGATCGGAACGCCGCGCAACGCGAGGAGCGCCTTCAGCGCGGAATGCCGCGGGAACCGGTCGACAGCGGCGCGGAGCTTGCCTGCGACGGTCGAATCGCCTCTGCGCACCGCGTCGACAACGACCTCCGGGAAGGTCGAGGCGAGCCCCGAGACGGCTCCGGCGGCACCGGCGGCAAGCCCTTCGCCGATCAAGGACTCGGCGCCTATGAAGACGTCGAGGCCGTCCAGCAGGTACGGCGCAACGCGTTCGAAGGGCGAGTCGGAGACCTTCAGCCCGACGAGGTTCGGGGCGAGCTCGCGTAGCCGCTCGACGACGCTGACCGGAACGGCGTAGCCGGATGCGCCCGCGAACTCGTAGAGGTAGAATGGCGTCGGCGCGCAGGCCTGGGCTGCCGCTGCGAAGTGCGCGAGCAGCGCGGCGTCGTCGAGCATGAAGTACGGCGGCCCGATCACGGCAACGCCGCTCGCGCCCGACCCGGCAGCGTGCGCGGCAAGGTCGACCGTGTCCGCAGTCGACTGAGCCCCGCAATGCGCGATCACGGGCAGCGGCCCGTCGAGGAAGAGCTGGAGCGCGCGCTTGCGCTCGCTCGAGTCGAGGAGCAGGCCTTCGCCGGTCGTCCCCACGGCGAGAATGCCGTCAAGCCCTCCTGCCTGCAGAAAGTTGAGATAGGGGCCAAATGCTTCCTCGTCGAGGCGCGTTCCGCCATCGCGAAGGGGCGTAACTGCTGCTGCGAGGGCTCGGGCCATCTAGAGCCGGTGCTGGGGAAGGTAGGCCGCGTACATGCCCACGGCCATGCCGATCGCGGTCGCGGCGTAGAGCACGCCGGAAGCGATCGCCCTGCTTCGACCGCCGCCGAGCCAGAGGAAGCGAGTCGAGCGCCAGACCGCCGCGCCGTCGAGGATCGAGAACGGCAGCAGGTTGATCAGGTTGAGGAAGAAGCCGAAATAGGCGAGCGCGAGCAGCAGATTCGAGCCGTCCGAGCGCGAGATGAGGTAGCAGCCGAGGGCCGCAAGCCCGCCGAGAATCGGCCCGGCGATCGCGACGCGCGCGGTCTGCCAGGGGTTCCCCCGCGTGTATTTCACGTACGCGCCGAGAAAGGGGATGAAGACCGGCCACGTCGGATTCAGCCCTTCTCGCTTCGCCTCGAGGAAGTGCCCCATCTCGTGCAGGAAGATCAGCACGATCACGCCGAGGGCGAACTTCCAGCCCCAGATCAAGGTGTAGCCGCCGAAGGCAATGAAGATCGCTGCGAACTTGGCGAGCGAGCCGAGCTTCGCCAGCAGGCCGATCAGGAAGACGAGCGGTGTGGTGACCTTGCGGACGAACCCGCGCCAGTCCATGCCGCGCGGGTGAATCGGCTCGTAGTCACGTTCGGCGAGGGGCTCCACTGATCGGAGTTGTAGCGCTGCGCCCCTAGGAGCCGCGCCCAATCCACTCACCGCCGCCCTCGTAAACCTCCTTCTTCCAGAGCGGCACCTCGGCTTTCAGGATCTCGATCGCTTCCGCGCAAGCAGTCAACGCGTCCTGCCGGTGAGCCGCGCTGACCGCGATCACGACCGACGCCTCGCCGATCTCGACCCGGCCCACACGGTGATGGATTGCGACCCCTTTCAACTCGTAACGGGCGATCAGATCGGCGCCCAGGCGTTCCATCATCGTCTCGGCCATGCCTTCGTAGGCCTCGTAGTCGAGGTAGAGGACATGCCTTCCGCGCGAGTGGTTTCGCGGAGCGCCGATGAAGGTCGCGATCGCTCCGGCCCCGTCGTCGCGCACCTCGGCGACCACCTGCTCGAGCGAGAGCGGCTCCTCGGTGATCACGAAGGCACCGCCCGAGACCGGGGGGATCAGCGCCACCTCGTCTCCGTCGGCGAGCTCGTGCTCGGGAGGGGCGTATTCGCGGTTCACCGCATAGAGCAGCCCCGGCGGCTCATCGCCGAGGCCGAGTTGCGGCCAGACATCGGCCACGCGCGTCGCGTCAAGCTCGTTGCGCGTCCAGCCCGCCTGTTCGCGGAGGCCTGCGAACAGTCTCACCGTCACGCGCACCGGAGTAGCCTAACTCGCGATGGCTGCCGTCGACCGCCGCGAGACCGACTCCGGAATCGAGATCAAGCCGGTCTACACGGCCGAGGACGCCCCGCGCGAGCTCGAGCCGCCCGGGGTCGCGCCGTTCACGCGCGGGCCGTACCGCGACATGTACCGCGGCCGTCCGTGGACGATCCGCCAGTACGCCGGGTTCGCCTCGGCGCAGGAGACGAACCAGCGTTTCCGCTACTTGCTGGAGCGCGGCCAGACAGGGCTTTCCGTCGCCTTTGATCTGCCGACGCAGCTCGGCTACGACTCCGACGACCCGCGCGCCGAGGGCGAGGTGGGAAGGACAGGCGTCGCGATCGATTCGCTCGCCGACATGGAGGTGCTCTTCGACGGGATTCCGCTCGACGGCGTCTCGACGTCGATGACGATCAACGCGCCTGCCGCGCTGCTCCTGCTGCTCTACGAATTGGTCGCCGAGGGTCAGGGCGTCGATCCCGCCGCGCTGCGCGGCACCGTTCAGAACGACATCCTGAAGGAATACATCGCCCGCGGGAACTACATCTTCCCGCCGCGGCCCTCGATGCGGCTGACCACAGACCTCTTCGCGTACTGCGCCGAGCGGCTCCCGAGCTGGAACACAATCTCGATCTCCGGGTACCACATCCGCGAGGCCGGTTCGACCGCGGTTCAGGAGCTCGCGTTCACGGTCGCGAACGGGATCGCCTACTGCGACGCGGCGGTCGCGGCGGGGTTGTCGCCGGACGAGTTCGGCGAGCGCCTCTCCTTCTTCTTTAACGCGCACAACGACTTCTTCCAGGAGGTCGCGAAGTTCCGCGCGGCACGCAGGCTCTGGGCGCGGGTGATGAGCGAGCGCTTCGGCGCGACGAACCCGAAGGCGCTGGCGCTGCGTTTTCACGCCCAGACCGGCGGCTCGACGCTGACGGCGCAGCAGCCAGAGAACAACATCGTGCGCGTCGCGATCCAGGCGCTCGCAGCCGCATGCGGTGGCGCGCAGTCGCTGCACACCAACTCCTACGACGAGGCATTGGCGCTGCCGTCCGAGGCGGCGGCGAAGGTCGCGCTTCGCACCCAGCAGATCCTCGCCGCCGAAGCCGGAGCGACCGATACCGCCGATCCGCTCGGCGGCTCGTATTACATCGAGGCGCTCACGGACGAGCTCGAGTCGCGGGCGGTCGAGCTGATCGACCGCATCGACCAGCTCGGCGGCGCCGTGGCGGCGGTCG
>DASZPQ010000077.1:0-77997 GCA_035550275.1 Gaiellaceae bacterium
TGAGGCTCCCGGACGAATTCGCCCCCACCGACGTCTGATCGCGCCCCGCTACCGTTCCTCGCATGCCTGGCTTTCGCAACGGTTCGTTCGCTCCGCGGGAAGCGGTCGTGCGCACTGCGGACAAAGCCGTGCGCCGCGCGAACGCCCGGCGTATCTTCACGCTCTTCCGGCCCTACCGTCTGAAGCTCCTCGCCGTCTCGGCGCTGATCATCTTCTCGTCCGGGCTCGGCGTGATCCCGGCCTTCCTGCTCCGCGACGTCTTCAACAAGGCGATCAGGTCGCGGCCGGATCAGCTGCCCGAGGTTCACATGGGCCTGCTCCTCTGGCTGACCGGCGGGATGATCGCGATCGCGATCGTCTCCGGCGCGCTCGGGGTGGTTCAGTCCTACCTCTCGACGATGGTCGGCCAGCACGTGATGCACGACCTGCGCACGTCGGTCTACCAGCATCTGCAGCGGCTTTCGCTGGCCTTCTTCACGAAGACGCGCACCGGCGAGGTGCAGAGCCGGATCGCAAACGACATCGGCGGCGTCGACAACGTCCTCACCTCGACGGCGACGACGGTCGTCTCGACGGTGACGACGGTGATCGCGACGATCGTCGCGCTCTTCCTGCTCGACTGGCGACTGGCCGTCTTCTCGCTGGCGCTCCTGCCGGTGTTCATCTGGATGTCGAGGCGGGTCGGCGAGCAGCGGCGGAAGATCTCGACCCTGCGCCAGGAGTCGATGGCCGATATCTCCGCGCTCGTGCAGGAGTCGCTCTCCGTCTCGGGGATCATGCTCGGGAAGACGATGGGCCGCTCGTCCGAGCTGGCCGAGCGCTTCAGGGAGGAGTCGCACGGGCTCGCGAAGCTCGAGGTGCGCAGCCGCATGGCGGGCCGCTGGACGATGTCGTCGATCAACATCGCCTTCGCGGTGATGCCGGCTGCGACGTATCTCTTCGGCGGCTTCGCGATCGCCCACTACAGCGCGGCGATCTCGACCGGCACGCTGATCGCCTTCACGACGCTCCAGACGCGCCTCTTCTTCCCGATCGGCAGCCTGCTGAACGCCGGCGTCGACGTCCAGGCGTCGCTGGCCCTCTTCGACCGGATCTTCGAGTACCAGGATCTGCCGATCGACATCGAGGAGGGAACGCGCACGCTCCCGGCGACGATTCGCGGGGACGTGAAGTTCGACGACGTCTGGTTCCGCTACGAAGGCCACGACTGGGCGCTTCGCGGAATCGACTTCGACGTGCCCGCCGGGACGACGACTGCGATCGTCGGAGAGACCGGCGCAGGCAAGACGACGCTCGGCTATCTGGTCGCCCGCCTCTACGACGTGACGAAAGGCGCGGTCACGATCGACGGCGTCGACATCCGCTCGCTCACCTTCCCGGCCCTGGCAGCCGCGGTCGGCGTCGTCTCGCAAGAGACCTATCTCTTCCACGCGAGCGTGCGGGACAACCTCCGCTTCGCGAAGCCGGAGGCGACTGACGAGGAGATCGAGCAGGCCGCCCGCGCCGCGCAGATCCATCCGCTGATCTCCTCCCTTCCGGAGGGATACGAGACGATCGTCGGCGAGCGCGGCTATCGCTTCTCGGGCGGCGAGAAGCAGCGGCTCGCGATCGCGCGGGCGATCCTGCGAAACCCGCCGATCCTCGTCCTCGACGAGGCCACGTCGGCTCTCGACACGCAGACAGAGAGAGCCGTCCAGCAGGCGCTCGACACGCTTGTCGAAGGGCGTACGACGATCGCAATCGCACACCGGCTCTCGACGATTCAGGCTGCCGATCAGATCGTCGTGCTCGACGGCGGCGAGGTGTTCGAGCTGGGCACGCACGAGGAGCTGCTCGCTCGCGGCGGGCGCTACGCGGCGCTCGCGGCCCGCGATGCCGATGTCGTGCCGGCGTAAGTCATTACGTTCCCCTGACGTGAATCGGTAGCTCCGCTGACGTTTTCCCTGTAAAACCTCCGCGTGAGCGGCGTCCCGGTCTACGGCGGACCGTTCGGCAAGCAACAGGCCGAGCGGCTGTTGTGGCGCGCCGGTTTCGGCGCGCGCGAGGGTGAAGCCGAGGCGCTTTCCAAGCTGGGCCTCAAAGCTGCGGTTCAATCGCTGACCCGTGCGCCGGCGGCGCAGCTCGTCGGGCCCGAGCCTCATGTCGAGAAAGGCCTCCCGCTCGCTCCGGCCGATGCGTACGGCCACGACCATCTCTGGTGGCTCGATCGCATGGTGCGCACGACCGCCCCGCTCGTCGAGCGGATGACGCTGATCTGGCACAGCTGGTTCGCGACCTCGAACCAGGGCGTCGCCTCCCAGCAGCTGATGCTGAACCAGAACCAGCTCTTCCGGACGAACGCGCTCGGCTCCTTCAGCACGCTCTTGCAGGCCGTCACCACCGACCCGGCGATGCTCGTCTGGCTGAACGGCAACCAGAACGTGAAGAAGACTCCGAACGAGAACTACGGGCGCGAGATGATGGAGCTCTTCACGCTCGGCGCCGATCGCAACGCCTACACCGAGACGGATGTGCGCGAGAATGCCCGCGCGCTGACCGGCTGGCGCGGCTCGGTGAACAAAGGCGTGATCACCCCGTTCACCTACGACCCGAACCAGCACGACAACGGCTCGAAGACGATCTTCAGCCACTCGGGCAACTGGGGCTGGCAGGACTCCTGCAATCTCTGCCTGGCGCACCCGCTGCATCCGTCGTTCTTCGTCTCGAAGCTCTGGAGCTACTTCGTGCCCACGACGCTCGACACGGCGACGTCGACCGCTCTGCAGGCCGCCTATTCCGGCCGTCAGATTCTCCCGGTCGTCGAGGCGATTCTGATGCACCCCGACCTCTACACCGGGCCGAGCATGGTGAAGACACCGGTCGTCTTCAACGCCGGGCTTCTCCGGATGCGCGGGCGCGGGATCGACACGTCGGTCTGGTGGTCGCTCGACCAGTCGGCGGCACAGCAGCTCTTCTACCCGCCCGATGTCGGCGGCTGGGATTACACGCGGTGGCTCGACACGGCGACCTTCCGGGCGCGCTGGTTCATCGCGGCGCTCGTCCAGGGCTCCGGCTCGCCGACCGACTCTCCCAGCGATCCGGCGAAGCTCGTTCAGCGCTCGATTCAGTTCTGGGGCGATCCGTCCGTCTCGACGCAGACGCGGGCGCTGCTCGTTGCCTTCGCGAAGGCGCAGCTGAAGCGCTCGAACGCGCCCGCGACCGTCGAGACCGCGATGCGCCGCCTGGTTGCCTCTTCTCCCGATTTGCAGGTCGCCTGATGAGCGACTGCCGCGACTGCACCCGCACCGAGCTGATCCGCCGGGCGGTCGCCGAGGCAGGCCGCGGCTTGCCGGGGATCGAGCCGGGAATGCCGTTGCCCGCCGGAACCGGGCTCGACCGGCGCGCGTTCGTCTCGCGCACGGCCGGCCTCGCGCTTGCGGTCTACGGCGGCGGCCGCCTCAGTGGCCTCGCCTTCGACGACGGGATCGCGCAGGCCGCAGTCAACGCTGCGACGGCTCAGCCGGTGCTCGTCTCGGTCTTCCTCGCCGGCGGGATCGACTCGCTCTCCGTGCTCTTCCCGGCCGGGCAGCCGGCGTATTTCCAACTGCGCCCGACCCTTGCGATCCAGCAGAGCAAGGGGATCGCGTACACGGAGGATCCAACGCTCTTCTGGCACCCGGCCGCGAGCGGCCTCGCCACGCTCCATAACGAGGGCAAGGTGTCGGTGATCCCGGCGATCGGATACGCGAACTCGGACAAGTCGCACTTCACCTCGCGCCACTACTGGGAAGTGGGCGCAACCGACGCGAACCTGCGCACCGGCTGGATGGGGCGGTACCTCGACCAGGTCGGGACTCCCGACAACCCGTTGCAGGGGCTCTCGCTCGACGTGACGCTTCAGCCGTCTCTGGCGACGGCGAAGGTGCCGGTGGCGACGCTGGCGGCGGCCGACCAGTACACCTTCGCTCCGCCCGGCCTGCCGGCGCATCCGCTCGAGGCGTCGATGTTCCAGGAGGCCGCCAACATCGGTGCGGCGCACGCGAACTCGACGGATTCCGGCCTCAGGCAAGCGGGCCAGACAGCGCTCTCGGCGCACCACCTGGCGAGTGAGCTCGGCAGCTTCGCCTACGGGTTCAAGAGCCCGGTTGCGTATCCGGCCTCGACCGATCCCTTCCCCCACCGGCTCGCAGGGCTGGCGGCGATGATCGCCCAGGGGCTGCCGCTGCACATGGTCTCGATCACCTCGCCCGGCCATTTCGACACGCATGCGACTCAGGCGTCGGCGCTCACGAGCGGGCTTCAGCTCACATCCGACTCGCTGCTCGCGTTCCAGCGCGACCTCGAGGCGCGTGGAATCGCCGACCGCGTCTTGATCCAGGTCTGGTCGGAGTTCGGCCGCCGTGCCGCAGAGAACGCCTCGGCCGGAACCGATCACGGGTCGGCAGGGATCGGGTTCCTGATCGGAACCCGCGTCAAGGGACAGCAGGTCGGCCCGTTCCCGGGGCTCTCGGGCGGCGGCCTGGACAGCCAGGGCAACCTGATCCCGACCGCCGACTTCCGGGCCGTCTACGCGGCCCTGCTCGAGCAGTGGTTCAATACGGACGCGAACAACCTGCTGCCCGAGGTCACCGCGTACGCGCGGCCTACCCTGTTGAAGTGAGATTCGCCGCGATTGCGCTGATAGCGCTAGTGATTGCCTCCGGCGCCGCCGCCAAGGCGCCACCGCCGTCCCGTGTCCAGGTCTCGGCGAAGGAGTTCTTTTTCTCGCTCTCTCGACAGACCGTGCCGGCCGGCCCGGCGATCATCGAGCTCGTGAACTTCGGCGAGGATCCGCACGATCTTCGAGTGCAGCGAATCGGTGGATCCCACATTGCCGGAACGCCGCAGGTCCAGCCCGGGAAGTACTTCGATCTCTCGCTGAAGCTACTGCCGGGCAAATACCGCCTCTGGTGCAGCATCGCGAACCACCGCGCGCTCGGGATGGAAGCGACCCTGACCGTCCGAAAGCGGTAGGGGAGGGACACCCGCGCAGAATGCGCGGATGCCCCTCGATCGTGACCCGGACTACGCGACGAAGCTGGTGACGGCCTTCGTCGCCGCGGCGAGCGTGACGGTCTCGGGCAAGTTCGGCGCCGGGACGATCACGCCGGCGCCGATGTTCGTCAGCACGCTCAGGTGGCGGGACTCGCAGGCGCCGATCTCGGCCGCCACACCCTTCAGCTCGTTGCTCGAGAACGCGACGACGGCACTCATATAGGCGCCGACGAAGGCGGTCTCGAGTGCATGGCCGAGGTTCCCGATGCTCTTCGCCGACGCGAATGAGCCAGCCGGGTACTTGAACTTCACGCCGCTCGGAGTCGCAGACTTGAGGACGCCCTTCAGCGCGTTGTAATGCGCCACCTCGTTCGCCTTCGCCCCGACGAGATAGGCGAGCTCGTCGCCCTTCAGCTGCTTGGAGGCGATGGCGCGGGTGTAGAAGTCGATCGCGAGCAACTCGGCCGTCGCCGCAACCTTGGCGATGTCGGCGTCGGAGGTGCTGCGGCTGCCGCTCGCGAAAGCGGTGCTCTCTGCGAAGCCGAGGATGCTGCCGCCGGCGACCAGCGCAAGGCCACCCTTGCCTGCACGAGTGAGGAACTGCGCGCGAGTGGTGTCAGTCATGTCTTCAGGCTCCTTGGTCTCGGTTGCCCGCGGGTCGCGAGCCGTCGGTCATTCGCCCGAGCGCGCCAACCGGTTCGGTCCCGACCGGTCGAACCGTCCGGGGCGCTGCAACGAAGTACCGGAGCACATGGCCAGGCGCCTGCGATCGCTAAGTTGCGTACCTGGCCCAGGCCGGGCCCAATCGATGCCGCGTGATCTCGCACATCTCTCTGACGAAGCGATCGTCGCGCTTGCCGCGCGCAGCGATGAGGTTGCGTTCGGGGAGCTCTATGACCGTTACGGGCGTGTGGCCTACGGGCTGGCGTTGCGGGTGCTTCGAGATGAGGCACTCGCGGAGGACGCAGTCCAGGAGGCATTCCTCGCCATCTGGCGGGGGGCGTCCCGTTTCATCCCCGAGCGGGCGAAGGCGAGCACGTGGATCCTCACGCTCGTGCATCGCCGCGCGGTCGATCTGGTTCGTCGTGAGGAGCGACGTCGCGCCGATCCGCTCGAGGACACCGACCTCGCGGGCGCCGAGCGCTCTGCCGAAGACGTCGCCTGGCTCAGGTTCGAACGCGAGCGGGTCCAGGGCGCGCTGCGCCAGCTTCCCGACCAGCAGCGGGAGGCGATCGAGCTCGCGTACTACGGTGGGTTCACGCAATCCGAATTGGCAGAGCGGCTCGGCCAGCCGCTTGGCACGATCAAGAGCCGCATGTTCGCCGGCCTGACCCGCCTGAGCGAGTTGCTCGACGCACCTGCGAAAGGAGACGCATGGGCACCGACCCCCTTCACGAACTGACAGCGGCCTACGTGCTCGATGCGCTCGATCCGGCCGACGAGGCCGCCTATGAGGAGCACCTGGCTCACTGCGCCGCCTGCCAGGAGGAGGTTGCCCTGCTCTCCGGCACCGCGACCGCGCTCGCGCTCGCAGCCGGGCCTGCCGATCCACCGGACGCATTGCGCGGCCGGATCCTCGACGCCGCCCGCGCCGAACGGCCGAATGTGGTGCCGCTCAGACCGCGTTGGAGCGCTCCTCTCGCGGCGGCCGCTGCGATCGCGGCATGCGCCGTCGTCGGGCTCGGCGTGTGGAACATCTCCCTCCATCACCGTCTCGACCGAACCGAGTCCGCCTTGCGAGGCGTGCCGTTGCATGGCGCGGCCGGGTCCGTCGTGCTTGGCGTGAACGGCCGCGCGGCGCTTGTCGTGACGGATCTCGCCGCAGCACCGAAGGGGCGCACCTATGAGGCCTGGGTGATCGACGGCACGTCGGCCGCCTCTGCGGGCCTGTTCCACGGCGGCGAAAAGACCGTCGTCGTCCAGCTCGGCCGGCGCGTACGGCACGGCTCGGTCGTCGGCGTCACCGTCGAGCCGGCGGGAGGGTCGGCACAGCCGACCACGCAGCCGTTCATTACCTCAGCCGCGATCTAAGAAGAGGCTAAAAATCCCGTCGAATGGGAAGAATCGGTTGCTACCGTCGTTGATAGGTACACGATGACACGCTCAAAGATTTCCGTCCTGGCAGTGCTCGCGATCGCCGCAGTGGCCGTGCTCGTCGGCTTTACCACGACTCGTGCCAGCCACACAGCGGCGGCGGCAAGCGTCTCCGGCCCTGCCGGGGCGTTGGCGCTCCAGAACAACTTCGTCAGCGTCGTTCACAACGTGCTCCCGTCGGTCGTCCAGATCGAGACATCGTCGGGCCTTGGCTCGGGGATCATCTTCGACAACAAGGGCGACATCGTCACGAACGACCACGTCGTCGGCAACGCGACGTCCTTCAAGGTCACGACCTCCTCGAAGGCCCAGGCCCCGCTCGCCGGCAAGCTCGTCGGGACATTTCCGGAGGATGACCTCGCGGTGATCAAGGTTCCCTCGGGCGGACTGAAGGCGGCGACGTTCGCGGATTCGAGCAAGCTCAACGTCGGTGATCTCGCGATCGCGATCGGGAACCCGCTCGGGCTGACCTCGAGCGTGACCGAGGGGATCGTCAGCGCGCTGAACCGGTCGGAGCAGGAGGATACAGGCGTCGAGCTGACCAACACGATCCAGACCAGCGCTGCGATCAACCCCGGTAACTCCGGCGGCGCGCTCGTCGACATCTACGGCCGCGTGATCGGGATCCCGACGCTGGCCGCGACCGACAGCGAGCTCGGCACGACGGCTTCCGGCATCGGCTTCGCGATCCCGAGCAACGTCGTCAAGGACATTGCGAGCCAGATCATCAAGTACGGCCATGTCGTCGATTCGCACCGCCCCTACCTCGGCGTCCAGATCTCCGACACGAACGGCACGAGCGGCGTCTATGTCTCGACCGTGACTCCTGGTGGGCCCGCCGACAAGGCCGGGATCAAGGTCGGCAACGTGATCACGGCGCTGAACGGATCGGCGACGCCGAACTCGAGCGTCCTCACCACCGTCGAAGCGAACCTCAAGCCAGGGCAGAAGGTCAAGGTGAAGATCGTCCGCGAGGACGGAACGGCGACCACGCTCTCGTTGACGATCGGCACGTACCCCGGCTCGACACCAGCCGGCTAGCGAGAGACCCTGCTAGGGGCCCATCCCGGGCTCGTCGTCGGCGAGCGGAATGCCCTCCGGCCCCTTGCCCCGATAGGCGTCTCGGAAGACGTCGAACGCGTGCTCGTTGAAGTCGGGGCAGATCGCGACGTGGCCGATGCCGTAGTCCCCGTTGACGTAGTAGGTGCCGGGCAGCGCGGTCCAGGCTGTGAGCGCGATCTTGTCGCCGAGCGACTTGCCGGCGATCGACGTGAGCGGGGTGCCCATCATCCCGTCGCCGGCCCCGCCCGAGATCGGCTCGTTATAGAACGCGCGCAGCTTCGCCACCGTCGCCGGCGAGACCTTTGGTCCCCACCAGATCACGACCGCGCCATGCTCCATGTTGTGGACGACCTGGCGGGGATTCAACGGCTCCGTGTAGAAGCCCCAGATCGCCCAGAGCTGGTAGTGGCCGCCGCCTGACGGCGGGAACGTGCTCCACAGCCCTTTCATCGGCGTCGTCAGCGTCGGAACGTCGGCATGGAAGTTGCCGCCGGAACCCTTCACGGCGTCGCGCGGCGGCAACGGCTTCTTGTCCTGATAGGTGCAGCCGGCCGCCAGCATTGTCGCCTTCACGTTGGCGGCCGAGCTCTTGCCTCCGCTGAGCGCGAAGAACAGGATCACGGCCACGATCACGACACCGAGCGCGCCGCCGCCGCCGATCAGGGTGTTGCGCGAGATCGTGATGCCGCCGCCGGGCTGGCGCGGCTGTTTGCCGTCACGACGTTGCGGAGCCTGCACGCGCCGAGGCGGCGTGGGGGTGCGTGCCTTCTTCGCCACGCCCTAAGCTTACGGGCTTCCTTGTCGATGATGTTGGTTGAGCGTGCTCGTTGTCGAGCGGGGAAACGAAGGAGTTGCGTGCCGTCGAGAGAACCTTTTGTCAGCGCGGGCAAAAGAACGGATCGGGCGGGAAAACCGCGCCGCGCCGATTCGCGGAGGAAATTCCGCCTGATTCTCAGAGTTGACTCATGACAACCATCGTTGTTTTCAATCCGGTTTACACGCAATTTACCTTTGCCAAACGGACGAATGACGCCCGGTCGCGATTCTTCGTCCAGATGCGAGATCCCCAAGGGCGGTTGAAGCAGCAGCGTCGCAGCGCGCGCGCCGTCACTGGTTGGCCGGAGCCTTAGGCATGCTCTCGATCTGCTGCTTGTCGGGTGGGCCGACCGAGCGTCTTGCCGCCCTCCTCACGCTGCTGCGGCCTGTCGCGGACGAGCTTGTGATCGCCGTCGACGATCGCGTCGACCGCGATCGGCTCGGGGCGGTTTCCGAGCTGGCCGACGTCCTGGTCGCCTATCCATTCGCAGAGCCGGTGGAGCGCCCCTTTGGCTGGCTGCACTCGCTCTGTCGCGGAGATTGGATCTTTCGGATCGACGACGACGAGGTTCCGAGCGGCGCGCTCCTCGATGCGCTTCGTGCGCCCGACGAGCGCCTCACGCATGCCTGGGTTCCGCGACGCTGGCTTTGGGACGACGGCTACCTCGCCTCCGACCCCTGGGCTCCCGATTGGCAGCTCCGCCTCGTCCGTCCCGATGCCGCCCGCTTCCCCGGCCAGATGCATATTCCGGTGCAGGCGTCGGGGCCGCACGCCTACCTCGAAGAGGCTGCGCTCTATCACCTCGATCTCGTGACGAACGATCGGGAGGCTCGCGCGGCAAAGGTCAACCGCTACGAGCACGTGCGTCCGGGGCTGCGTCTCGGCGAGCTGCCGCTGAACGCCGCCTACTACCTGCCCGAGCTTCGGCGGGAGCTCCTCGTCGAGGAGGTTCCTTCGCTCGACGCGCCGCTGATCCGCTTCGTGATCGCCGCAGCCGGCGCGGGGCAAGAGCCTGCCAGCGAGCCGGTCGAGATCAGGGTCGCCACCCGAACCGAAGTCGACGCCCACTGGGCGGAGGCGCCGCTTCCGGACGAGGACTACTGCGCGGAGATCGAGCTTGGTCGCGCACCCTCGCCGATTTGCGGCGAGGTGCGCGAGATCGACGTTCATGTGACGAATCTCGGGAGCACCGTCTGGCCTGGCGGCCGCGACGCGTTGCCCGAGATCCGCCTCTCGTCTCGCTGGAAAGGGCTGGAGCTCCCCGAACAGCAGCTCCGGTCGGCATTTCCAAGCGACGTCGCGCCCGGCGAGACCGTTCTCGTGCCGCTCTCCTTCCGCGCGCCTGACGAGCCTGGATCGCACGTGCTGATCGTCGATCTCGTGCACGAGCGTCACCGCTGGTTCGGCGTCGACGTGGAGGTGGACGTTGTCGTTCGGCCGGAGCGGCGCGCCGTCGTGCTCGTCTCGCAGCCGCCGGGCGAAGAAGTGTTCGACCGGCGCGTCGACGACCTCCTCGGCCGCATCGATCCGTCCCTGCAGCCTGTGCTGGTCGGACCGAAGCCCGACTGGCTGCGCGACCGGTTCGGGATCGAGGCTCATGCCGACCAGCCGCCTCCGGCTGAATCGGTCTTCGTTGTCGCCGCAGGACCGCGCCGGCGGCGTCTGCGCCTGGAGCTCCAAGCCCGTGAGCTCCGCTTTGAATCGTGGCGGGGTCAGCACAAGGCCTCGGGCCGGCCGCAGGGCCGTGCGATGCCGGTCAAGCAGATTCTGCTCAGCGGACTGGCAGCGTTGGGCATTGTCGGCGGCGCCGCGGGCTTCATCGATCTCAACGCGGCAGCGGGCAAGAGCGGCGCCACTCTTCCGAAGGTGCACCAGTCTGTGCTGCATCAGCTCGAGTCGGTCGGGACGCCCCGTGGGCTGACGGCGACCGAGCTCGGCACGATCAGGCGCTAGGCCGCTCACGTTCAAGCTTCGCCTGGGCACCCGAGACCGCTCGCTCGGATGCCCAGGCGATTGTCCGTCAGAAGCCGCTTGCTTGAGCCGGCGCCGAGATCAGCTCGCCCTCAGGCGCCTGGTTGTGCGACGGCTTCAGCCGCTGTGCGACGGAGTAGTAGACACCGCCGACGAGCACGATCACGACGAGCACGGTCCAGAGCACCGGTTGCTCGTTCAACCAGTGCCAGTGGAAGTTCAGGCCGAGATTCGTCTGGACCGGCGTCGGGTTCGTCGCCGCGCGGCGCCAGGCGAAGTTGATCAGCATGCCGCCGCCCCACGCGAGCGCGAGCACGTTCAGCGGCACGCCCCACTTCCCGAGCGCGAACGGCGCCTTGACCTTCGGCCACCCGTTCAACCGTGCCCGCAGCAGGGCGATGTTGCCGAGGAAGTACGCGAGATAGATCATCCCGGTCGCGGCGATCGCGATGATCCCGGCGCCGGCGTACTGGAGCATCGGGATGAACGCCAGCACGCCGATCGCGATGCAGGAGCCAATCGGGGTGTGCAGCTGCGGGTTCACCTTGGAGAGCAGCTTCGAGGCGGGCAGCTTGTCATCACGCGACATCCCGAAGCAGAGCCGGATCGTCGAGGTCTGGATCGACAGACAGCAGACGAAGATCGCCGCTGAGACGACGAGCAGGAAGACCGTCGAGAAGGCATTGCCGAAGTTCGCGTCGATGATGTTCGCCGGGCCGAAGCCGCCCTTGATCGCATCGCCCATGTTCGGGATCGCGAGCAGGCAGGCGTAGAGGAAGATGCCACCGATCACGAACGCGCCGATGATCGAGGCCAGGATGGCCTTCGGCGCTTCGCGGCGCGGATCGCGTGTTTCCTCCGCGAGCGTCCCGGCCGTGTCGAAGCCATAGATCACGAACAGCGACATGAACATCGCGACCAGGAACGTGCCGGTCGTCAAGCTCGTGCCACCGGTGTGGAAGACGACGCCGGCGGACTGGTGGTGATGGAAGGCGGCGAGGATGAACGCGAAGACGACCATCCCGAGGATCTCGAACAGCACGCCCGTGTTGTTCACGAGGGCGACGAGCTTCACGCCGAAGATGTTCATCACCGTGATCACGATCAGCGTGACGATCGCGACGATCCGCTGGTTGTGGAGCGAGTTGGCGACGTTCCAGCCCATGTTGTCGAAGGCGGGAATCAGCGCCAGGGGCAGCGTCACGCACACGGCTGTGACGGTGAGGATGCCGGCGAACATGTAGATCCAGCCCGCAAACCATGAGTAGGTCTTTCCGGATAGGTATTTCGTCCACTGGAAGACCGAGCCCGCGACCGGGTAGTGGCTCGCCAGCTCGGCGAATCCGAGCGCGATGCAGAACTGGCCGATCGCGACGATGGGCCAGCTCCAGATGAAGACGCCACCGATCGTCGTCAGGCCGAGCGCGAAGAGCGTGAAGATGCCCGTCGACGGTGAGATGTAGCTGAACGCGACTGCGAACGAGCTGAAAACACCGAGGGAGCGGCGGAGCTCCTGCGTGTAGCCGAACTTGGCGAGATCGGCCTCGTCGCGGGCGGCATCTGCACCCGTCTCGTCGTGAATGTCCATCGATTCCTCCAGCGTCGAAGGTGAATGGCGATTAGCTCACGAATCGATCGGCGTGTCAATCGCCGTTGGTAGCGTTCGCCACAAGCGGCTGAAGGCCTGCCTGCATCCGGGCGGCCGATTGGGCAGGCGCCGCGTCGCCGCTCGCAGCATCCGTCGCAAGCAGCAGCGCCTCGTGGCCCGGAATTAGACTGGCGGCATGTGCCGAAACATCAAGATCCTCTACAACTACGAGCCGCCGACGAATGAGGACGAGATTCGAGCTGCGGCGCTTCAGTACGTGCGCAAGGTGAGCGGGATGAACAAGCCGTCGCAGGCAAACCAGGCGGTGTTCGAGCGGGCGGTCGACGCGGTCGCAGATGCCACGGAGCTGCTGCTTGCCGAGCTCGTGACAACCGCTGCGCCCCGCGATCGCGAGCTCGACGCCGAACGGCGTCGCGCCCGCTCCGCAGAGCGCTTCGGACGCGTGTAGCAAGCGCGCGTTTATCCCTCGCGCGGATCGAGCATGCTCGTCATGAACCCTCTAGAAGGAGGCTCAGTGATGAGCAAGGCAGTCGCAGAGGTAATGACGGCCGATCCGTACACGATCTCACCCCAGACGGCCGCGAGCGAGGCGGCGAGGATCATGCTCGAGCGGGATGTCGGCTCGGTTCCCGTCGTCGAAGACGGACATCTCCTCGGGATCGTGACCGACCGCGACCTGGCGCTGCGCGTCGTCGCAGCCGGCCGGGATCCGAACACGACGAAGGTCGAGGAGATCGCAACAGCCGATCTCCACTCAGCCGGGCCGGACGACTCGCTGGACGAGGCATTCGACCGGATGTCGATCTGGCGCATCCGCCGCCTGCCTGTTGTCGAGAGCGACCGGCTGGTCGGGATGCTTGCGCAGGCCGATGTCGTTCATGCGCTGAAGGACAAGAAGGCGGGCAGGCTCGTCGAAGAGATCTCGCGGCCCGGCAAGCCGGCGTTTCGGATGCAGGAGGTCGGGATCAGCTGACCAGCGCACGACGGAAGCGTGGCTCCGCGGCCGTCTGCTCCAGCCGCTCGAAATGCTCTGCCGCGTAGGCGGCGAAGTCGAAGTCGAGCTGTGAGATCACCTGCTGGACGACACCCCACATCGCCTCGCGGAAGTCGGACATGAACCGCATCAAGAGGTGTGCGTCGTAGCCGGCGCCGCCGTAGGCCTCGAGGAGGGCACGGTCTCCGTCGTCGTCGAGCGAGTTGTTGACTGCGAAGTTGGCCAGGTCGAAGGCCGGGTCGCCCATGCCTGCGTACTCCCAGTCGACGATCCAGGGCCGCTCGCCGTCATGGATGAAGTTGCCCGCCAGCAGGTCGTTGTGGCACGGGCACGCCGTGACGGAGGCGCGCCGTATCTCGATCCGGTCGGCGAGCTCCTTGGCCCAGCGGTACTTCTCGGCGAGCGTCGACTCGGAGACGCGGCTCTCGAGCGCATACGTCTCGACGACGCGGAACGCGTCGAACCGTCCGGCAATTGGAGGCCCGTCGTGACAGCGACGCAGGAGCGACGCCGCTTCGTGGATCGTGACCCGGCCGGCCTCGCCTTCGATGAACCGCGTCACCAGATACCCCTCCGGCTCGAGGAACGCGACGACCTGCGGCCCGATCCCGAGCACCGCGGCCGCGACCGACGCGGCGTGCTCGACGTGGCGGTCGATCCCGAGCAGCTCCGTGTCGTTGCCGCCGATTCGGAGGACGAACTCCTCGCCACCCGTCCGTACCTTGAAGTTGTGGTTCGTGATCCCGCCGCCGAGCGGCTCGATCGAGTCGACGCCGCCTGGCCAAACTCGTTCCACGACCTCCGCGATCACGCTCTGATGCGCTCTCCTCGCGGGTCGAAGAGCGGCTCCTCGACAACCTCGCCGCCGATCAGCTCGCCGAAGATCTCGACCTCGACCGCCTGCCCTGGACGCGCGCGGTCCGCGGGGAGATAGGCGTAGGCGATCGAGCGCTCGACGCTGTAGCCGTAGCCGCCGCTCGTCACACGGCCGACCGGCTCGCCGTCGATTCGCACGGGCTCCGAGCCGAGGGCAACGGCGCGCGGGTCGTCGAGCACGAGGCAGCAGAGCAGCCGCTCCGGCTCTCCGGCGGCATGGAGCGCGTCGCGGCCGATGAACGGTCCCTTCTCGAGCTTCACCGCGAATCCGAGCCCGGCTTCGTACGGCGTGTCGTCGGGCGTGATGTCGGAGCCCCAGACGCGATAGCCCTTCTCCAGCCTGAGCGAGTCGATCGCCTTGTAGCCGCCTGCGACGAGCCCGTGCCCGGCGCCCGAGGCCCAGATCGCGTCCCACAACGCCAGGCCGAACTCCGTCGGGCAGTAGAGCTCCCAGCCGAGCTCCCCGACGTAGGTCACCCGCAACGCCAGGCAGGGGACGGCGCCGATCGAGAGCTCTGCGGAGCGCATGTACGGGAAGTCGAGCGCGGTCGTGGTCAGCGGCTGCAGGATCTCGCGCGCCTTCGGGCCCCAGAGGCCGAGGCAGGCATACGCCGAGGTCACGTCGTCGACGGCGATCCCGGCGGGTGCGTGCTCACGGATCCAGGAGAGGTCGTGCTGGCCGAAGGCTGTTCCGGTGACGATGCGGAAGCGCTCCTCGCCGAGTCGCGTGACGGTGAAGTCGCATTCGATTCCGCCACGCGTGTTCAGCATCTGCGTGTAGGTGATCGCGCCGACGTCGCGCGCGACGACGTTCGCGCAGAGGCTCTCGACGAAGCCCGCGGCTCCTTCGCCGGAGATCTCGATCTTCGCGAACGACGATTCGTCGAAGAGCGCCGCCGTCTCGCGGCAGGCGAGATGCTCGGCGCCGATCGCCGGTGACCAGAGGCGGCCCGCCCAGCCGCGCGGACGGAGTGATTCGTCACCGCGTGCGGCGTTTGGCTCGAACCAGTTGGCCCGCTCCCAGCCGGACTTCTCGCCAAAGGCCGCGCCGAGCTCGGCGAGGCGCGAGTACGCCGATGAGAGCCGCAACGGGCGCCCGGCCTGCCGCTCGTGCCCCGGATACTTGACGTCGTAGTAGGTCTCGTAGACCTCGCGCGTGCGGGCGAGCGTGTACTCGCGGGAGCGATATGCGCGCCCGAAGCGGCGCGAGTCCATGTGCCAGGTGTCGAGCGACGGCGTGCCCTCGACGATCCACTCCGCAACGAGCTGGCCGAGGCCGCCGGCCCCGGCGAGCCCATGTGCGCAGAAACCTGCGGCGGTCCAGAGACCTCGCACCTCCGTCGGCCCGAGGATGAACTCGCCGTCCGGGGTGAAGGCTTCCGGACCGTTGATCAGCTTGATCACCTCCATCTCGGCGAGCGACGGGACGCGGACGAGCGCGTTCTCCATCAGCTCCTCGAAGCGGGGCCAGTCCTCGGCGAGGAGCTTGCCGTTGAAGTCGGGCGGGATCCCGTCGAGTGACCAGGGCGCCGGATCGCGCTCGTAGCCGCCCATGATCAGGCCGCCCGACTCCGGGCGGAAGTAGACGAGCAGCGACGGGTCGCGCATCGTCGGCATGTCGAGCGGCAGGCCCACCGGCCTCGTGATCAGGTACTCGTGGGCCATCGAGATGATCGGGACGTTGACGCCTGCAAGCGCGCCGATCTCCTTCGCGAACATCCCACCCGCGTTCACGACCACGTCGGCTTCGATCTCGCCCTTGTCGGTGACGACGCCCGTCACGCGGCCGCCAACAACGGTGATCCCGGTCACGCGTGTGTGCTGCTCGATCTCCGCGCCGCCGCGCCGGGCTCCTTCCGCAAGGGCAAAGGTGAGCTGCGACGGATCGATGTACCCGTCGGTCGGCAGGTACGCCGCGCCAAGGACGCCGTCCGTTGTCATCGGCGGGAAGAGCGCTTGTGCCTCCTCGGCCGAGATCAGCTCGAGCGGGAGGCCGAACGTCTTTGCCCAGCCCGCCTGGCGCTTCAGCTCCTCCAGGCGCTCCGGCGCCGAGGCGAGGCGCAGCGAGCCGACCTCGCGCCAGCCGGTCTCGAGGCCGACCTCATCGCCAAGCGTTCGGTACAGCTCGACCGAGCTCATCATCATCTTCGTCAGGCTGAGCGAGCCGCGCAGCTGGCCGACAAGGCCTGCCGAGTGAAACGTCGAGCCGCTCGTCAGCTCTGCCCGGTCGACCAGCACGACGTCCTTCCAGCCGAGCTTCGTGAGCCAGTAGAGGATCGAGCAGCCGCCGACCCCGCCGCCGATCACGACCACCTGGGTGCGGCTCTTCACGGCGCGAAGCTATCAGGCTCTGAGGTGATTCTTAGCCACGGCTTAGAGGACTGTTAGGCGTGGCTAAGGCTCCTGTTAGGCGCGAGCCTCAGGGTGAGTGTTGCCCCGGGACGAAACGGGTGCATCCCTCACACGAACAGGAGCCCTCCCATGAAGGCACATCTGAAACGCAAGCTCGTCGCCGGGGTCGTCACGGTCGCTGCCGTGGCCGGCGGCGGCGCGGCGATCGCGGCGACGCAGGACAGCTCGCCCACCGCAACCAGCTCGGCGATCGTCTCCGACGCAGCGAGCCAGCTCGGCATCCAGTCGAGCTCTCTCACGGCGGCGCTGAAGAAGGCCGAAGAGAACCAGATCGATGCGCAGGTCACCGCGGGCACGCTCACGCAGACGCAAGCTGACGCGATCAAGGCGAAGATCGAGGCCGGAACCGTGCCGCTCGTCGGCGTCGGCCGACCTGGCGGGCCCGGCTTTGGCCCCGGTGGGCCGGCCGGCGTTGGCGGCCCTGGCGGCAACCTCGACGCGGCTGCGACGTATCTCGGCGTCACGGGCGCCGTGCTGAAGACGGATCTCCAGAACGGTAAGACGCTTGCCCAGGTCGCGACCGCTCAGGGTAAGACCGTCGACGGTCTCGTCTCGGCCCTCGTCACCGCGGCAAAGTCCGACCTCGATACGCAGGTCACGGCCGGAAACCTGACGGCCGCGCAGGAGGCGTCGATCGAGTCCGACCTCACGGCGCACATCACCGACATGGTCAACGGCGTTCGCCCCGCCGGCGGGCCCGGTGGTCAGAACGGCGTGCGGCACGGTTTCCGCAGCCAGTTCTAGAACGCGCCGTCCAGACGGTGCGGCGGCGGGCTCGCCCAACTCGCCGCCGCACCGCCTCCCGTTTAAGCTCAGGCGGTGCTGATCGCCGCCACCAGCGAGATCGTCCAGGTCCCGCTCTGGCTCGACCTGCTCGCCGTGTTCGCGGGCGCTGTGCTCGGCGCGGCGTTCGCGGTTCGGCGAGGCTTCGACATCGCCGGTGTCTTTGCGCTCTCGATGGTGACCGGCTTTGGCGGCGGCGTCGCGCGCGACGTGCTCCTCAACCAGCTGCCCGTCGTGTTGCAGCGCAACGCGTATGTCGTGACGGCGCTCGGTGCGGCGACGATCGGGTTCTTCTTCGCGCGCCACATCGAGCGGCTCGAGCAACCGCTTGTGGTGCTCGACGCGTTGACGCTGGCCGTGTTCGCGATCGTCGGCGTCAGCAAGGCGCTGTCGAATGGGATCGCGGTCGTCCCGGCGATCATCGTCGGGGTTGTCGCCGCCGTCTCCGGGGCGGTGATCCGCGATGTGCTCGTTGCGCAGACGCCCGAGATCTTCAAGCCTGGAACGCTCTACGCCACGCCCGCCCTTCTCGGCTGCGGGATCTTCGCTGCGATGCATGGACTTGGCGCGCCGCTGGCGATCTCGGCGCCGGTCTCGATTGCTGCCGTCTTCCTCGTGCGGCTCTTCGCCTACCGCTACTCGGTCACGGCTCCGAGCCCGATCGACGCGGCGGCGCTCGTGCGCGAACGGGCGCGCCGCCGGCGCGAGCTTTGACTACCCGGAAAGCCGGACGCGGAACAGCACCCAGACGGCGCGAAAGCCGTCACGCCAGGTGATCTTCTTGCCTTCGTCATACGTGCGTCCGAAATAGGAGATCGGGAGCTCGTAGATGCGGAGCTTCTGCTTGCAGACCTTGCCGGTGATCTCCGGCTCGATTCCGAAGCTGTCCTCCCGCAGGTCGAGCGAGCGCAGCACCTCGCTTCGGAAGGCCTTGTAGCCCGTCTCCATGTCGGACAGCGTCGTGTTGAAGAGCACGCACGTCAGCAAGGAGAGGAAGCGGTTGCCGACCAGATGCCAGAAGAGATGGACGCGTTGCGGCCGTCCGCCCGAGAGCCGCGAGCCGAAGACGACGTCTGCCACTCCGTCCACGATCGGCGCGATCAGCGCGGGAACGTCTGCCGGGTCGTACTCCATGTCGGCGTCCTGGATCACCGCGATCTCGCCTTCGATCAGCGGGATCGCCGCGCGAATCGCCGCGCCCTTGCCGGCGTTCGCCTGCCGGACGACCGTCGCCCCGGCTTCCTCCGCGATCGCTGCCGTGTCGTCGCTCGAGCCGTCGTCGACGACGATCACCTGCGCGTCGAGGCCGAGTTGCCCGATCCGCTCCAGGACCACGCCAATCGTCGCGGCTTCGTTGTAGGCGGGGATCAGGAACGAAACCTTCACGCGCTGCGATCCTACTTCCGTGGTGAGATATGGGGGTGATCGGCCCGCTCCACTTCAATCTTGCTGCGGCGACGGTGTCAGGGCACGCGGTGTTCGGCCGGCCGGTGGCCGCAATCCAGAGCAGCCTCGGCCCGCCCGATTACGTCGAGCACTACACCCATCGAGTCGACCTCGGGTACGGCGTGAACGCAGCGCCGCGGGTCGAAGTGATCCTGAACGGGACGGCGTGGGCGCTCGAGTTCGGCGATCCAACCGATGTCGAAGCGAAGCTCGGCCGCGTCCTCGCCGTGACGCCCCGAATCCTGCAGCAGCAGATCATGACGGTCTACGGGAAGGCATTTCGACTCAGCCGTTCGTATCACTGCGACTCGAAGGGCTGTTTCGGCCTCTTCCTGAGCCAGGACGGGTTGCGGCGCGTGATCTTCGGCGTTTCCCGCGGCAAGAGATACGTCGGCCTTCAGCTCACGAGCCCGCCCGGCTGATGGATCCGTTCGAGCTCAGGCGCACGTCGTTCGGGCCGGCTGCGGAGCTCTACGACGCGATTCGGCCCTCCTACCCGCCCGAGGCGGTCCGCTGGATGCTCGGTGAGGCACCGCTGCGAGTCGTCGATCTCGGGGCCGGGACAGGCATCTTCAGCCGTCTGGTCGCCTCATTCGGCCACGACGTCGTCGCCGTCGAGCCAGACAGCGGCATGCGGGCCCGGTTGCTCGCGGCGAGCCCCGGCGTCACACCGCTGGCTGGATCGGCGGAAGCAGTGCCGCTCCCAGACGCGAGCGTCGATGCCGTCGTCGCCGCTCAGGCCTACCACTGGTTCGACAACGACGCGGCGCGGCTCGAGATCACCCGGTTGCTGAAGCCTCGCGGCGTCTTCGCGCCGATCTGGAACGTCCGCGACGAGTCCGTCGACTGGGTCGCCGAGCTCTCGACCGCGGCGATGCTCGAAGGCGACGGGACGACGTCGCAGGAGTACAAGGAGCCCGAGTACGAGTTCGGGCCGCTGTTCTTGCCGGCAGAGCGGGCCGAGTTCCGGCACTCGACGACGCACACGACGGAGTCGCTGCTCGAGCTGATTCACAGCCGCTCGCTCTATCTGATCGCTGACGAGGCGCACCGCGCCCAGATGGACGCGGGCGTGCGGGCCGTGACGCGGGAGCTGCCGCCGACCTTCGAGCTGCCGTACGTCGCTGTCGCCTACCGGGCGATCAGTGCTGTTTGAGCCAGGCGCCGATCTCGTCGTGGACGAGCGTGACGAGATCGCCGAGCGCAATGCTGACGTCGGCCGGGTGCAGGCCCCAGTTCGGGCCGAGCGCGTTCTCCACCATCGGCCGGGGATCGCCGGCGATCGGGATGCGCTTGACGAGGAGCCAGGCCCGGCTCCCCTGCCGGACACAGCGGGCGGTGTAGAGCCCCGGAAAGGCGATCCAGAGCGCCTGGTTTTGGTAGCTGTCCGGGGCGATTCCCTCCGTTTCGCCTGACGGGAAGATCGGCGTGATCGGCGCGGTCCCGCCGGCCGGAGCCGCTGGATTCACGCAGAGGACGTGCTGTGAGGCGCTGTCCACCTGCTGGAAATACGCATCCTGGGGCGGCGTGTGGTCCCAGCTCGAATACGCGATCACGCATCCGGTCTGCGTCTTCGAATGGCAGGCGGGAATGCGACGGAAGCTGCCACCGGTATCGGAGCCGTTCGCGACGGTGACGTCGCCACCGAGCAGGATCGCCGAGATGAAGAGCTTCGACTCTGCCGTGCTCTCGATCTGCTCCCGGATCAGTCGTTTGAGGAGGAACGCGCCTTCCGAGTGCCCGATCAGGACGACTCCGCGGCCATGGTTGTCATGGGCGAGGTAATCGCGCCACGCGGCCAGCACGTCGGTGTACTCGAGCTCGTAGCTCCCGTGAAAGCGCGCTCCGTTGTCTGTGACCTGGTGGTACATCGGCGCGAAGACCCGGCAGAGCGGCTCGAAGCGCGATGCCTGGACGACGGCGATCGCCGCCTCGGTGGGCTGGATCTGCAGGTCCGAGTTGCCGCGTTGCTCGTCGCTGACCGTCGGATAGACGTAGAAGCAGTCGACCGGGCGCTGCGCAGGAGGATTGACCGGGAAGGTCTGCGACGCTCCGCTCGAGGAGATCACGGTTGTCGTCAGATAGGCGTTGCAGTAGTCGCGCGCCTGACCGGGCTTGCAGAGCCAGACCGGCCAGCGCGGGACGTCGGAAGTGGCCCGAGCAACCGGTGCGTTCGCCGCGGCCGTGAAGAAGCTCGCCGGAGGCACGTCACGGCTGGCGAGCGAGCTGCTCGACGCCGCCGCCATGACGGCGAGCAGACCGAGCATGGTGACTGGCAGACGCGCGTGTCGCACGGGTTCCCTGGCGGGAAACCTAGGGAAGCACCGGTTCCGCGGCAAGCGCGGGCTCTTCCCTGCGGTGCGTCGCCAGGACCGAGCCTGCCAGGACGAGCGCGAACCCGATGCCCATGCCGGCGGTGAACGACTCGCTCAGGATCGTCACGCCGAGCAGCGCCGCGACCGCGGGATTGACGTAGGTGATCACCGTCGCACGGACGGGACCGACCTCGGCGATCAGCTCGAAGAAGATCAGGAACGCAACCGCCGTGCAGATCACCGCGAGGCCGGCGACCGACGCGAGCACCCGGCCCGACGGAACGGCCGAGGGCAGCTGGAACGCGGCAACCGGTGCGTATCCGATCGCGCAGACGGTGAGTGCTGCTGCAAGCACGCCGAGGCCGGGGAGATTGCCGAGCGACCGCGTGACGATGATCGGCCCGACCGCGTAACAGACGGCCACGATCGCGATCTCGCCGACGGCGAGAACGCTCGTGCCCTTTGCGTCGAGCCCGACGATCGCCGCGACACCGACGGTCCCGAGCAGCAATCCGCCGAGCCGGCGCGGGCTCAGCCGGTCGTCATCGCCGGTGACAGCGGTGATTGCGGCGCCGACGAGCGGCACCGCTGCGATCAGCAGACCCGTCAGAGAGCTGGTCAGCTTCTGCTCGGCTTTGGCGAGCAGAAGCCATGGGACGGCGATCTCGACCACTGCGAACGCGAGCAGCGGCCGCCAGTACGGCCGCAGGGCGCCGAGCTCGCGCCGCCCCGCCGCGACGGGGAGCAGGATCAGCGCCGCGAGCACGGTGCGTCCGAAGACGAGCGTGGCGGGGGTCAGCTCGCGTACGGCGACACGGATCATGAGATACGGAATCCCCCAGATCACACACATCGCTGCGAACAGGGCCCAGCCTCGTCTCGACACCCCAGGTGTCTACCAGAGACCCGAGCGGGCCAGGGCGCGGCGGGTAGGCCGGTTTTCGATTTTTGCGTGGCGGGAACCTCTAGGCGTGATCCCTGCAGACGAACGGAAGGAGAGCACCCTGTGATGAGTGCACGGACGAAATATGGAGCGCTTCTGGCAGCCATGGTTGCTGCGGCCGGATTTGGTGGAGCCTCAGCGTTGTCAGCTTCGTCAGCGGCGCCGGTGATCACCGGATTCACGCCGACTCACGGAATCGTCGGTGCCAAGGTCACGATCACGGGCAGCAACCTCACGGGCGCGCAGGTGCAATTCAACGGCGTGACGGCGACGAAGGTGACGGTGAACAGCGCGGGAACGCAGATCGTTGTGCTGGTGCCGCCGGAGACGATGGACGGCCCGGGGCCGATCGGCGTGATCACCAACGGCGGCACGGTCGCGTCCAAGGGGATCTTCACGGTGAACCCGCCGACCGGCGCGACGCCTGTCTCGGGCCGGGCGGGGAGTCAGAAACCGAAGATCGCGAGCTTTGCTCCACTGACGGCCAAGGCCGGCGCGAAGGTGATCATCAAGGGCTCGTATCTCGGCGGCGCACTGTCGGTCAGCTTCGGAACGGTCAAGGCGCGCTACACGATCCCCTCGCCAACCGAGATCGTCGCCACCGTGCCGACCGGAGCCAAGTCGGGCGCGGTGACCGTTGCGACGTCGCTCGGCGTGACCTCGAGCACGGTCCACTTCACCGCGGTTGCGGCGGCCAAGGCTGCCAAGAAGCCCTGGGTCGTCACCGTCACGGCCGGTAAGCCGAGCGAGCTCGCGTTCAAGCTGTCGAAGCTGTCGCTGATCCCGGCGGGCGTCGTGACCTTCAAGGTGACAAACAGCGGCGTCCTGACCCACGATTTCAAGGTCTGCACGAAGCCCACGAAGAGCTCGAAAGCGAACTCGTGCGTCGGGAAGGAAACGCCGATGCTCAAGCATGGCAAGTCGGCGACCTTGACTCTGACGCTGAAGAAGGGCGCATACGAATTCCTGTGCACCGTGCCAGGGCACGCGAGCGCAGGGATGAAAGGCCTGATGGGAATTGGAGTGACGATCACCCCGGCGACGACCACGACGACGACGACGGGGCCGCTCACCGGTGGTGGAACCACCACCACGCATACGAGCGGAACCACGACGACAGCCGCTCTGATCGGCGATCCCGCCGCAGGCGCGACGGTCTTCCAGCAGGCCGGCTGTGGTTCCTGCCACACGATGGCTGCAGCAGGGTCGACCGGCACGTCGGGTCCGAACCTCGACAGCCTCGGAGCCGACCAGCCGACGATCGTCCAGCAGGTGACGAACGGCGGCGAGGGAATGCCGGCCTTCAGTCCGCAATTCAGCGGCACTCAGATCAACAACGTCGCTGCCTACGTCTACCAGTCGACGCATCACTAACGAGCTTCTTCGCCAATTCGATCAGGGGCTGCGGAACGGCCCGGCGGGCGTTTGAGCCCGCCGGGCCGACACACGAGCGATCAGGCGCCGCCCGGCCGGCCTCGCAGACGAGGATCCGGCCCTGGCCGCAGTCGCTTAAGCTCACCGGATGACCTCGGAGGCTGCCCGCGCCCTGGCTTGGCTCCGCGCCCGTGACCCCAATCTCGCGGCGAGCCGCCGTGCGGCGCGGGCCGCGATTGTCATGCCTGGAATGTTTGCCTTGGCCGACAAGGTGATCGGCAATCCCGCGGTCGCCACCTTCGCTGCGTTCGGCTCCTTCGCGATGCTCCTCCTTGTCGACTACGGCGGCCCGATGCGCGACCGGCTGTTCGCCCAGGCCGCGCTGATCGTGAGCGGCGCTGTGCTCGTCTGCGCGGGAACGGCGGTATCTCGCAGCACGTGGCTCGCCGTCGTCGCGATGGCAGTCGTTGGCGCTGGCGTGATCTTTGCCGGCGTCGTCAGCTCCGTGCTCGCGAGCTCGACGACGGCGCTCCTGATCGCATTCATCCTGCCGGTCACCCTCCCGGGGCCCTTGTCGTCGATCCCCGACCGCCTGGCCGGGTGGGGGCTCGCGTCTGCTGCCTCGTTTCTCGCGGTCGCAGTTCTCTGGCCTGCTCCCACGCGCGATCCGCTGCGAGCTGCCGCGGCGAGCGCCTGCCGGGCGCTTGCCGCGCGGCTCCAGGCCGAGGTTTCCTTCCTGCTCGACGAAGGCACCGCTGAAGCGGAGCGTGACGAGGCGATCGCGAGCTCGAAGGCGGCCGTTCAGGCTCTCGATCGCCTCTTCTATGCGACCCCGTTCCGCCCGACCGGCCTGACGACGTCCGCGCGTGCCGTCGTTCGCCTCGTCGACGAGCTCGGCTGGCTGAACGATGTGCTCGCACAGACGCCTGCTCGGATCAATCCAGACCTGCATCGCGCCCCGTGCGCGGTCAAGGCCACGGCGGCGGCGGTGCTCGAACGGTCAGCGGAGCTGCTCGAGACCTCGCGTGGAGATCCTGAGCCGCTGCGGGCCGAGCTCGTTCGTCTGCGGACGTGCCTGGCCGGCCTCGAGGCGAATGCCATGCTCGAGGTGCCTGCGACGTCATCGTCCGACGGACAGCAGGTCTCCGAGATCGTCTCGGCGCTCGATCCGAGCTTCCGCGCCCAGGAGCTCACCTTCGCGGTCTCGCAGATCGCCGCGAACATCGAGCTGGCGGCGATGGCCGAGCGGCGCAGCTGGTTCGACCGGTTGCTCGGGCGGCAGCCTGCCGGGCTGAGCAACACCCTGGTCGCGATTCAGGAGCGCGCCGGCGGCCACTTCGACCGGAACTCGGTCTGGCTCCGCAACAGCATCCGCGGAGGCGCCGGCCTTGCGCTTGCAGTCGGCGTCGCGAGCGAGACGGGCGTCCAGCATTCGTTCTGGGTCGTGCTGGGCACGCTGTCGGTGTTGCGCTCGAACGCGCTCAGCACCGGGCAGAGCGTCTTGAGCGCGCTCCGTGGAACCGTCGCCGGTTTTGCAATCGGCGCCGCCCTGATCTGGGTGATCGGTGCGAACACGACGCTGCTCTGGGCTTTGTTGCCGCCTGCGATCTTGATCGCGGGCTTCGCCCCCGCTGCGATCTCATTTGCGGCCGGCCAGGCGGCTTTCACGATTGTCCTCGTGATCCTCTTCAACATCCTCCAACCGATCGGATGGCGCGTCGGCCTGGTGCGCGTCGAGGACGCGGCGATCGGATGTGCCGTCAGCCTCGTCGTCGGGCTGCTCCTCTGGCCGCGGGGGGCAGCGTCGGCGCTCGGCCGGGCACTCGCCGAGGCCTATCTCGACAGCGCCCGGTATCTCACTGCCGCCGTCGAGTTCGGGCTCGGCAGGTGCGACCGCGGAGTGCCCGTTCATCCCGCGCCCGATCCGGACCTGATCCGTGCGGCTGCTGCGGCCCGGCGGCTCGACGACGCGTTCAGGACCTATCTCTCCGAGCGCGGCGCAAAGCCTGTTCCGCTCGCCGAGGTCACGAGCCTCGTCACCGGAGTCGCCGGCGTGCGCCTTGCCGCAGACGCGGTCGTCGATCTCTGGCGGCGCGATGACGGGACCTCGGCCGCAGACCGTGCGGCGGCCGCTCGCGAGCTTCGTGCGCTCGGCGATCGCGTCACCGGCTGGTACGGCGACTTCGCCGGTCAGCTGACTCACGGTGGGACGCTGCCCGATCCGCTGGCCGATGGCGACATTACCGACGGCCCGCTCGTCGAAGCGGTCAGACGGGATCTGGGTGGCGACGCGACCGGTGTGGCGGTTCGCGTCATCTGGACGGCGGATCACATCGCTGCCGCTCGCAGGCTGCAGAGCACGCTTCTGGGTCCTGCACGCGGTCTGGGCAGTCAGATGCGCCATCCGCTCGGTTTCGGCTCTTCGTGAGCGGGGCCTGCGCGGACCGCCGCTACTCGGCTGCGGATGCTTCTGTCGGGCTGTGGCCGGTGACCAGACGCTCGCGGTTGAAGAGGCGCGAGACGATCCGCCACGCGACGATGTCGGCGGCGAGCAGCGCGAGTGCGAGCCCGATCGCGATCGGGACCGAGGGCTTGACCAGCTGGAACGAGAGCAGCGACGTGAACCCGAGGAGCGGGAGGCTCGCGACGGTGGAGAGCTGCTGGGCGACGCGAACGTCACTCGCGCGTGTGGAGATCCCGATCCCGACCCAGATCGACCAGAGCGCGAGGAGCGGCGTGAAGAGGATCTGGGCGAGCAGTTGCGGTGGGTGGAAGATCACCGTCCGCACGACGTGGGCCGCGCCGAAGTGAACGCCCGCCAAGACGACCAGATAGATCAGGTAGCTGACCGCCACCGATGGCAGGAATGCGGCAATCGCCTTCCCGAGCAGGAGCTCGGAGGCGCGAACCGGCGCGGTGAGAACCGGTTCGAGCGTTCCCTGGTCGCGCTCGCCGACGACCGAGTACGCCGCAATCACGGGCGGGATCACGACTGGGATGATCAGCATCAGGAGGGAGATCACGCCGACGGCGGCCTTCACTTGAGCGCCGGAGGCGGAATCAGGGATCCTGAAAATGGTGATCGCCGGCGTGATCAGGAAGACGAGCGGGAGCACGCCCATCGTCACGATCACGAACCGGTTGCGCCGGAACTCGCGCACCTCTTTGCGGACGACCGAGATGATTCGCCTTCCGCTCACCTTGCCGCCTCGGCATCCTCGTCGACGAGCTCGAGGTAGACGTCTTCGAGCGAGTGCTGCAGCTCGGCGAGCGAGAGCAGGTCCGCGCCCGCGGCGACGAGCGCGCGCGTGACGGCCGGAGCCGCGGTGCGGGCGTCGCTGACGGTCAGCACGTAGTGGGTTGGGTCGTCGGCGCGCCAGCCGTCGACTCCGGCGACCGCGAACACGGCTTCCGGGGCGGCAAGCGGCGCAACGGTGTGCACCACGAGCGATTTGGTGAAGAGCCGGTCGCGCAGCTCGTCCGGGCGGCCGATCGTGCGCAAGCTGGTGTTGAGGATGGCGACGCGGTCGCAGAGACGCTCGGCCTCCTCGAGCCGATGGGTGGTGAGAAAGACGGTGACGCCCCGGTCGCGCAGTCCGTCGATCAGCTCGTGGACGTCGCGAGATGCAACCGGGTCGAGACCGGAGGTCGGCTCGTCGAGAAAGACGATTGCCGGATCGCTCAGCAGCGTGCGTGCGAGCGCGACCCGCTGGCGGAGACCCTTCGAGAGGCTTCCGCAGGGATCGTTTGCCCGGCCGGCGAGATTGACCGCCGCGAGCGCCTGCTCGAGCCGCGCCTTCGGCTTTGCGAGCTCGTACAGCCCGGCAAAGAACTCGAGATTCTCGGCCACGGTCAATCGCAGATAGAGGCCGGGGTTCTCGGTCATCACCGAGATGCGCTTGCGGATCTCGACGCCGTTGGCCGGATCGAGCGGCAGACCCGCCACACGGGCTGTGCCGGAGGTGGGGGCAATCAGCGTCGCGAGGACGCGGACGGTGGTCGTCTTGCCCGCGCCGTTCGGGCCGAGAAACCCGAACACCTCACCGGCGGCAACGCTGAAGGAGACGTCATCGACCGCCACCCGCTCACCGAACCGCTTTGTAAGATGCTCGACGGCGAGCACCGGCTCGTCCGTCGAGCTCGTTGCGGCTCGCCCGGAGGTGAGCGTTCGAAGCGCCTGCCGCTGCTCGGGCCCGCCCACACCGGTCTCGCTCTCGTCCTCGCTCGGCCGATCCTCGAGAGCAGCGGGCTCGGCCGGCTTGGACCCGCCAGTCGCGAGCGCAACGACGGCGTAGAGAGCAACGATCAAGATCACGATCGGAACGCGCGCCGGCGAGGAATGGAGAATCGCCACGGTTCCGGTGACGAGCGCAACCGCGACGGCCGAGACGAGCCAGCCCTGCCACGCGATCGGTTGCCAGCCCAGCCCTACCCGGCGTCGACGGAACCACGGCCTGCCCATTAGGCGCAACTCACTCGGGACAACCTCAGCTCGGAGACACCTTGCAGCCTAACGATCACTACCGCGCCCGCGGTCGCGCTGTGGCTCGCTGGAGGCGTGGGATGCGTCTCCGCCTGGATGCCCCCGACAAGAATCGAACTTGTGCACGCGGTTTAGGAAACCGCTGCTCTATCCACTGAGCTACGGGGGCGGGAGCGACCGAGTTTAGAGCGCGTCGCCGGCTCTCACCGCGCGGCTACCGTGTGAGAGGCAGGTGGATCGAACCGGAGGCCCTGTGAGCGAGCTCGACTCTGACGACCCGCGGCCGTATGGGCGACGCGCGTTTCTCGCGCTCATGGCCGGTGGCATCTCGTCGCTCGCGTGGGCTTCGCAGGCGAGTGGGATCTTCTCGCCGTTCACGTCGGCGTTCTCTCAGCTCATCGGCAACCTGCTTCCCGTTGGCGGCTGGCGGATCTACACGATCTCCGGCTCGATGCCGATCTTCGACCAGAAGGCCTGGCGACTCGAGATCGACGGGCTCGTGCGCAAGCCGCAGAGCCTGAGCTACGACCAGCTGCTGGCACTGCCGCGCGCCCATCAGGTTTCGACCTTTCATTGCGTCACGGGGTGGACGGTGAAGGATGTTCGCTGGGGCGGAGTGCGTTTCCATGACCTTCTTGCGCTCGCCGAGCCGTTGCCCGCGGCGACCGCGGTTCGATTTGTGTCGATGGAGGTGCCCTACGACGACTCGTTGACTCTCGATCAGGTGAAGCTGAGCAACGTGATGCTCGCGACCGAGATGGACGGGCAGCCGCTCTCGCGTCCTCACGGCTCGCCTGCTCGGGTTGTGATCCCGGAGATGTACGGCTACAAGGGCGTCAAGTGGCTGACTCGGATGGAGCTCGTCGCGAAGCAGCCGACCGGCTACTGGGAGAACCTCGGGTACGACCAGAACGCGTGGGTGGGACGGTCCAATGGCTACACCTAAAGGCACGCGGCTCGCCCGGTTCAACCGCACCGAGCGCGCCGTGCATTGGGTACACGCGGTCGCGTTCTTCGTCTTGCTCGGGTCAGGGCTCTGCCTCTACCTGCCGAGCCTGGCCGAGGCGGTCGGTCGGCGCGGGTTGCTGAAGTCGATCCACATCTACACGGCGATTGCGTGGGCGGTCGCGCTTGTTGCGATCGCGATCGGCGGCGACCGGCGCAGCCTCCGTCGTGGGCTCCGCGAGGTCGAGTACTGGGATGCCGACGACCGCCGCTGGTTCCGGGGCCGGTCGGCTCCGTCCGGTCGCCTGAACGCAGGCCAGAAGCTGAACACGATTTTCACGGCGGCGTTCTCCCTGCTCTTCGTGATCACGGGATTCTTCCTCTGGTACGGCGAGCGCGACACTCGTTTCCGGATGCCGAATGCGCTTCTGATCCACGACTGGCTCACCTATGCATCGGTGATCCTCGTCATGGGGCACCTCTATCTGTCGCTCATCTATCCGAAGACCAGGCACTCCCTAAACGGGATCACGCGCGGCTGGGTGCGGGAAGATTGGGCTCGCCGCAATCACGCGAAGTGGGTCGAGGCGATCGAGTCCGAGCGGCCGGAATAGCCGGGCCGGGCGCACTCGCCGAGCGCCAGTAAGGCGGCCGCAAAACGTTGCAGTTTCGGCACGCTTCCGTGACAGACACGTTGCCACTTTCGAATTAGGATTGCTCGCAGGTGGTGGCGGTCTGGGGCACCCAAGAACCAGGCGCATTTCATTTCAAGCCGGCGGCAACATGCCGGGTTCTGGCTAGCCCTCTTGCGGCTGCCAGCGGAAGCCCCGCACGGCCGCGATCAGGCCGATCGCGCCCCAGAGCAGGACGACGCTGATTGCTCCCCAGTCCGACCAGAAATGCTGGTGGTGCACCATCACGTCCCGCGTCAGCTGCGTGAAGTGCGTCAGCGGCAAGGCCTCCGCGATCACGCGCAGGAACTCGGGGTAGGACTTCGGGGTGAAGAACGTCCCGGAGATGATCGCCATCGGCAGATAGACGGCGTTGATCACCGCAGAAGACCCCTCGGACGAGCGGACGGCGCTGGTGATGCCCACGCCCATCGCGGCGAACGCAAGCGCCCCCAGCACGAGCGTGACCGCGAGGGAAAAAACGCCGTGGGGGATCGCGACCGAGAAGAGGATCCGGCCGATTGCGATGATGATCAAGGCCTCGATCACGAAGACGACGAATGTCGAGGCAAGCACCGCGAGTAGATAGGTGGCAGCGGGAAGCGGTGTTGCGCGGATCCGTTTCAGGACGCCCGACTCCCGGCGGACGACGAGCGTGATCCCGAGGCCCGCGAAGCACGTCGCGGCAACGCCGTAGCCGATCATCCCCGCCTCGAGGAACGGGGCCGCGCGACCCTGGTGGTGCGACATCTGGGTATTGCCGTAGATCGAGCCGAAGATCAGGAAGAAGATCACCGGCAGGAAGAAGGTGAAGAAGGCGGCCTCGCGGTTGCGCCAGAAGAGCCGTTGCTCGGCCCTCAGCTCGTGCCAGAAGAGCCTCATTCGCCGGTCAGCTCCAGATAGACCTCTTCGAGCGTCGGGCGGCGCACCTCGAGGCCCTCGAGCTCCTCGCCGCGGGCAAGTGCTTCGCCCGTCAGCTCGTTCAGCCGTTGCGTTGGATTGGCTGTTTGCTCGACGATCTCCTCCCCGTCCCGGCGATACCTGATCTCCGTCTCCGAGCTGCCGCCCGTCAATTCGGCCGGCGACCCGACCCGGACGATCTGCCCATCTCGAAGAACGGCCACACGATCGGCGAGCTGCTCTGCCTCATCGAGGTAGTGGGTTGTCAGCAGGACCGTCGTCCCGAGCGAGCGAAGATTCCGAATCGTCTCCCAGGCCGCTCGCCGCGCGCCGGGATCGAAACCCGTCGTCGGCTCGTCGAGGAAGATCAGCTCTGGATTGCCGACAAGTGCGAGGCCGAGGTCGAGCCGTCGCTTCTGACCGCCCGAGAGCGTCCGGACGCGCGAGCCGGCCTTTTCGCCGAGGCCGACGATCTCGACCACCTCGTCGACGTCGCGAGGCTCCGTGTAGTAGCCGGCGAAGAGCGCCAGGCTCTCGCGCGCGGTCAGGTTTGGATAGAGCGACGAGGACTGCAACACGATTCCAATTCGCTCACGCAGGGCGCCGGTCGAGCGCTCGGGATCGGCGCCGAGCACCTCGATCTCGCCGCCGTCGCGCTTGCGGTACCCCTCGAGGATCTCGATCGTCGTCGTCTTGCCGGCGCCGTTCGGGCCGAGCAGCCCGAACACCTCGCCGGGCTCGATCTGGAAGTCGATTCCGCGCAGCGCCTCGACGTTTCCGTACGACTTGCGCAGGCCGTTCACGGAGACGACGCTCAAAGCGCCACCTCGGCGAACGCTCCTGGCTTGAATGGGACCTCGGCGCCCGTCAGCTCGTAGACCGCGGTGCTGAGATCCGGCTGGTGGCCGACGACGACGACCGTCTCGCCTCGACCGGCCACGGCGGCGCGAATGTCCGAGAGCGACGCGCCCGGTGACAGCCGCTGCTCGACAGCCAGCTCGACGCCCGCCGCCGCGGCGATCGGCGCCGCGGTTTCGCGCGCTCGCACGAGCGGGCTCGAAACCACCGCCTCCGGCCCGAACGCGCCAAGCTCGACGCCGAGCGCCTGCGCAGCTTCACGCCCTTCGGGCGTCAACGGCCGCAGCTCGTCCGGTTCCCCGGACGCGGCCTTCGCATGGCGTACGAGGATCAGGCGCACTCCCTCAAGACTAGACCGGGATAGTCTTTGCCCGATGCGGAAGGCTCTGATCCTGCTCGCAATTGCTGCTGCGGGCCTGATGGCCGGGTCGGCTTCTGCGGCCGTGACGGCGAACGCAGCTGCCGCCGCCTGTCCTTCGGGAAAGACGCTGGGCGCCGCCTGCTACCCCGCCTGCCCGAATTTCCCGAACTGGACGAGTAACCCGAGCTACTCCGCAGGCGGGAACAGCTCGGGCAAGACTCCCGACGGAACCGGCATCACCGCGAGCTGCGACTTCACTCCGACGAGCAGTATCTGCGACGCGGTCAAAGCCGCCTGTGGCGCATCCGGGCCGCTCGCAGACACGCTGAAGTTTGTCGTGTCCTTCGCCACGCCGACGACGGCGAAGACCTCCGTCGTCGGCTGCGGCGCTCCGTCATCGATCTCCGCCGATCAGCCGGCGGTGGTCACGATCTACAGCTACACCCGCTTTGCGACCGCGCATTTCGAGGTCGACGGCCCGGCGGCGAACGACGTCCTGTTCACGGGCTCGAACGGAACGGCGAGCACGAACATCACCGACGTCGATCCGGACATCCTCGCGAACGCGCGAGCGTGGATGGATCAGTTCGGGCAGCTTGCGAAGACCTGCGGCACGCAGGCGATCAAGTTCTCGGCGCCGCTGCCCAAGAACCCGTCGAAGGTTGGCACGACGTCGAAGCTCCATGCCACCGGCGGCGCGTCCGGCAACCTGGTGACGCTCACGAGCGGCACGCCGAAGACCTGCAACATCACCGGCTCGGCGGGCACGGTCTCGGTGAAGTTCGTCGCCCCCGGTGTCTGTCGCGTCGTCGCGCATCAAGCCGGCGGCGGTATCTACCCGGCTGCGACTGGCAGCTACACCGTCACGGTCAAGTAGGGCACATGCGCCGCTTTCGCTACGTCGTCGCCGACGTCTTCACCGACACGGCGCTCACCGGGAACCAGCTTGCCGTGTTCACCGACGCGCGCGATCTCGACACGTTGACGATGCAGGCGCTTGCGAAGGAGATGAACTTCGCGGAGAGCGTGTTCGTGCTGCGGCCTCAGGTCGAGGACGCCGACGTGCGGATCCGGATCTTCACGCCCGAGAACGAGTTGCCGTTCGCGGGACATCCGACGCTGGGCGCCGCGTTCGTCCTCGGCGGCCCCTTGCAGAAGATCGTGCTCAGGATCGAGACCGGCGCCGGGGTCGTTCCGGTCGAGCTCGAGCGCGAGGGGCCGAAGATCATCTTCGGCTGGATGGACCAGCCGATCCCACCGTGGGAGCCCTTCGGCCCGGTCGAAGAGCTCTTCGCTGCTCTCGGCGTTTCGGGATCGGGCCTGCCGGTCGAGCTCTACCACCTCGGCCCGACGCATCTCTACGTCGAGCTCGACTCGCCGGAGGCGGTCGCCGCGCTCTCGCCCGACTTCGCCGCCCTCAAGCGAGTCACCGGCGCGGGAGTCAATTGCTTTGCCCGCACGGAGAAGGGCTGGAAGACGCGCATGTTCGCTCCGTCGCACGGTGTCAACGAGGATGCAGCCACCGGCTCGGCGGCCGGTCCGCTGGCGATTCATCTCGCCCGGCACGGCCGGATCGAGTTCGCGGACGAGATCGAGATCATCCAGGGCGTCGAGATCGGGCGCCCCTCGAAGCTCTACGCACAGGTCGAAGGCTCGGGCGACCGGATCGACCGGGTTCGCGTCGGCGGCTCGGCGGTGACCGTCGCGCGCGGCGAGTTCAACCTCCCATAAGGGCCACCGCCTCGATCTCGGGCAGCTCGAGCGCCAGCGCCTCCCAGAAGACACCGCCGTTCCGCGAGACGTAGAGGCGGTTTCGCGCCGCGTAGACCATCGTGTCGGGGCTCTCGTCCGAGATCGCGACAGCGCGTCCGGCGGGCAGGCCCCGTCCCGATTCGTTCCAGGTCGCGCCCGCGTCGTAGGAGACGACGAGCGGAGGACGGGCGTTCACGACCGCGACCACCGTCGATCCGGCCGTCGCCGCCGCGATCACGAGCGGCAGGTTCAGCACCGGCGCAGGCGGAGGCACGAATGGATCTGCCGGCTCGACCTCGTCAGTCTCGAGGTCGACGGCAAACGTGCCCGCGGAGGTCGAGACGAGCGCGATCACGACACGCGCAGAAGCTCCGAGACGATTGCGCAGGCTCGCTGGGCGGCGGCGAGCGGCTCGAGGCCCTCCGCGCGGCCGACGACGTACGAGATGCAGAAGGCGTCGCCGGCTCCGGTCGGATCGGTGTCGATCGATTCGGACTCGACCTGCTCGACCGTGCCGTCCGCATACACGGTCGCTCCGCGCGAGCCGTGCGTGACAAGCACTTCCGGCACCCCAAGCCCCGCCGGGTCGCCCAGGATCGCCGCCTCCTCGTCCGAGAGCTTCAGCACGGACACATGACGGAGCAGCTCGGGGTCGTACTCGGCATTCAGCTCGAGCGGCCCGACCTTTGCGGCCCGGACGAGCCCCTGACCGTCGAGCGCGACGCGAGCCTGGCTTGCGATCGTCTCGATCGTCGGCCGCGGGAAGTCCGAGCGCGCGAGCGGTGCGACGTGCACCCAGGTGACTCCCCTGAGCGTCGGGACGTCAACGGGCTGCCAGACGTCGCCGAGCGCCGCGATCTCCATCTCGCGACGGTCGCCGGCGTACGAGAAGGCGAACGTGGCAGTGCTCTCGCCCGCGACGAACTCTGCGGGTGTTCCGAGTTGCACGAGCGGCGCGAACAGCGAGTCGCGATCTTCGTCGGCGCAACGCCCGTAGATCCGCACCGGGCCGCTTTGCAGGGCCAGTGCTCGCGCGGCATGAAACGGCCCTCCGCCGACGCGCGGCGGCTGTCCGGGGAGCAGGTCGTACGACAGATTCCCGAGGAGCGAGATCACGCTCCAGCGAGTATGGGCCTCCGAACCAGGCTGCGTGCGGCCACGGTGAGCAGAAATGCGGCGGCGAAGCTCGGCAGCGACGCGCCACCCCAGGGAAGCGCGTGCGGGTGGGCGTGTGCCACGATCCGCGTCCACCAGCTTGGCCCGTCCGGATAGAGCCATTGGTAGAGGCAGAAGCCACCGAGCCAGGCGACGATCAGCTCGACGCGCAGCTCTGGCCCGTTGAAGATCTGCTCGGCCCGGTAGCTCCGGCCCGAAAGCAGCCAGTCGGCGAGCAGCACGCCGAAGAGCGGGACGAAGAACGACCCGAGCAGATAGAGAAACGGCTGATAGTTGCGCAGGTCGATCAGTAACGCGCCGACCGTCGCGACCGTCGCGGTGCCGCCCACGAGCAGCCGCTGCGGCACGTTTGGCAGCAGGTTCTGAAGCGAGACGGCTCCCGAGTAGACGTTCGCGAAGGCCTCATCGCTTTCGTCCACCGTCAGCGCCAGCAGCGCGAGCACGCTCGCCGCGCCACCCGCCGCCACGGCCGTCAGCAGCGCCGGCGCCTCGCTGATGTGGCGCGACATGGCGATCACGGCGCCCAGCGCGAAGAGCGGAATCGTCGGCACGAAGTAGCCAAGCCCGGAGCCCCAGAAGCCGTCGCGATTCGTGCGCGAGAAGCGGGTGTAATCGGCGACAAGTGGCGTCCACGAGACGATGCTCGCGAGCACGAGGTCGAAGCCGGGCCAGAACGCATGGGCACCCGGCCGGTGCCAGAGCGCCTCGACGTGCTGGCCGTGGAGCGACCACCAGGAGATGTAGAGCAGCGACGCGATCACGATCCAGACGGCGAACTTGCGGACGTAGGTGCGCACGAACCCGACGGGCCCGAGGAACGCGAGCCCGGTGGCGACGATTCCGAAGAGGATCTTCCAGAACACCAGGCCACCGAAACCAAGGACCTGTTGAGACAGAGCGCTTGCGCCTGTGGCGATGATGATCAGCTCGAAGACCGACCAGCCGAGGCACTGGATGATGTTCAGCCCGGTCGGCAGATACGAGCCGCGCCGCCCGAGCGGCGCGCGCAACAGGACCATCGTCGGCACGCGCGCGTCGGCGCCGATCAGCCCGCCGAGCCCGAGCATCAGGTTGCCGACCACGGCGGCGGCGACGATCGCGCCGAGCGCCTCGGGCAACGAGAGCGCCAGGCCGTATTGAGCTGCGGGGAGCACGAGGAACGCGCCGGCGACGATCACGAGCAGCGAGACCGACAGGTTCGCCCAGAGCAAGAATCCGTCGAGCAGCCCGAGCACCCTCAGCCGGTCCGGAACGGGCTCGATTCCCCACTGCGGTGTGTCTTCCAACGGTTCCTCCCTTCGCCGGCATGACCCGGATCAGGTTCGACGGGTGTGATCTCAGCCCCGGACGGGGCACCCCGGTGGTGCGCTTGAAACCCTAGCTAGCTGGCCAGGAGGCGGCGCACGACGAACGGCAGGATGCCGCCGTGGCGCAGGTAGTCGCGCTCGCGCGGGGTGTCGAGCCGTACGAGCGCCTGGAACTCGATCTCGTCGGCCCGCACGGTCACGACGAGCGCCTCGCCGTTCTCGACGCCGGTGATCGAGAACTGCTCGCGGCCGGTCAGGCCGAGTGTTGCCGGCGTCTCGCCGGGCGCGAACTGCAGCGGCAGGATCCCCATCATCAACAGGTTCGAGCGGTGGATGCGCTCGTAGCTCTCGGCAATCACGGCACGGACGCCGAGCAGCACCGGGCCTTTCGCCGCCCAGTCGCGGGATGAGCCCGAGCCGTACTCCTTGCCCGCGATCACGATCAGCGGAGTGCTCTCCGCCAGATAGCGCTCCGAGGCGGCGAAGATCGTCATCTCCTCGCCGGAGGGGACGTGCACCGTCCAGGTTCCCTCCGAGCCTGGGACGAGCTGATTGCGCAGGCGCACGTTCGCGAACGTCCCGCGCACCATCACCTCGTGATTGCCGCGGCGCGAGCCATACGAGTTGAAGTCCTTCGTCTCGACCCCGTGCTCGGTGAGGTAGGCGCCGGCAGGCGAGCCGGGCTTGATCGCTCCGGCCGGAGAGATGTGATCGGTGGTGACCGAGTCGCCGAGCAGGACGAGGCAGCGCGCCCCTTCGAGATCCGGGACAGCGCCCTGCTCGCGCGGCATGCCCTCCAGATAGGTCGGACGCTTCACGTAGGTGGAGTCGGGCTCCCAGGCGAAGAGCTCGCCTTCGGGAACCGGCAGCCCGCGCCAGATCTCGTCGCCGGTGAAGACGTCCGCATACGTGCTCTTGAAGGTGTTGCTGTCGATCGCTCCGGCGATCACAGTCTGGATTTCGGCCGACGTCGGCCAGACGTCGCGCAGGAACACGTCGGTGCCGTCAGGCGTCTGGCCGAGCGGCTCGGTGTCGAGATTCAGATCCATCCGGCCGGCCAGGGCGTAGGCAACGACGAGCGGCGGCGAGGCGAGGTAGTTCGCCTTCACCTCGGCGTGGATGCGAGCCTCGAAGTTGCGGTTGCCGGAGAGCACCGCGCAGGCGACGAGGTTCCCGGCCTGGATCGCCTCGGAGATCTCCGGCTCCAACGGTCCCGAGTTGCCGATGCAGGTCGTGCAGCCGTAGCCGACGGTGTTGAAGCCGAGCGTGTCGAGGAACTGGTCGAGGCCTGAGCGCTGGAAGTAGTCGGTGACGACCCGGGAGCCGGGTGCGAGCGACGACTTCACCCAGGGCTTGCGCTCCAGGCCGAGCTCGACCGCCTTCTTCGCGACCAGCCCTGCGGCGACCATCACCTGCGGGTTCGACGTGTTCGTGCAGGAGGTGATCGCCGCGATCACGACCGCGCCGTGGCGGAGCTCGAAGCTCTGGCCGTCCGGAAGCGTCACGCTCACGCGGTCGCCGCGCGGGGGCGTTGCCACCGCGACCGCTGCATGCTCGTGCTCCGGATCGGGATGGCCACCCGGCGCCTGCTCTGTCGTCGGATCGCTGGCCGGGAATGTCTCCTCGAGCCCGCCGTCCTCCTCCGGCTCGATCCCAAACGATCCGAGCGCATCGAGGAACGACTCCTTCGCATCCATGAGCGGCACGCGATCCTGGGGGCGGCGCGGGCCCGCGAGCGAGGGGACGACGTCGGCGAGGTCGAGCTCGACGACCTGCGTGTACTCGGGCGCCTCGTCAGGCGTGTGCCAGAGGTGGTTCTCCTTGCAGTACGCCTCGACGAGCGCGATACGCTGCTCGTCCCGCCCCGTCAGTCGAAGGTAGGCGAGCGTCAGCTCGTCGACGGGGAAGAAGCCGCAGGTCGCGCCGTACTCGGGCGACATGTTCCCGAGCGTCGCGCGGTCGGCGACGGAGAGCCCGGCAAGCCCGTGCCCGAAGTACTCGACGAACTTTCCGACGACGCCGGTCTTCCGCAGCAGCTCCGTGACGGTCAGCACCAGATCGGTCGCGGTCGCGCCTTCACGGAGCGCGCCCGTCAGCTTGAAGCCGACTACCTGCGGCACGAGCATCGAGAGCGGCTCGCCGAGCATTGCGGCCTCGGCCTCGATCCCCCCGACGCCCCAGCCGAGTACCCCCAATCCGTTGACCATGGTGGTGTGCGAGTCGGTGCCGACGACGGTGTCCGGATAGGCCCAGCCATCCCGCGACTCGACGACGCGCGCGAGGTACTCCAGGTTCACCTGGTGGACGATCCCGGTGCCGGGTGGAACGACCTGGAAGTCCCGGAACGACTGCTGGCCCCAGCGCAGGAAGGCGTACCGCTCGCGGTTCCGCTCGAACTCGAGCTCGACATTGCGCGCGAACGCAAAGCGCGAGCCGAACTCGTCGACCTGAACGGAGTGGTCGACGACCAGCTCGGCGGGGATCAGCGGGTTGATCTTGGCCGGATCGCCACCGAGATCCGCAATCGCGTTCCGCATCGCCGCGAGATCGACCACGGCAGGCACCCCGGTGAAGTCCTGCAGGAGCACGCGGGAAGGTCGAAACGAGATCTCCTGCTCCGGCTCCGCCTTCGGATCCCAGCCCGTGATCGCCTTGGCCTCGTTCGCCGAGCCGTTCCGCAGCACGTTCTCGAGCAGGATCCTCAGCGTGTACGGAAGCCGCGCGAGCTCGTGCTCGTCCCCGGGCTCGGCGAGTCGCGCGATCCGGTAGGAATGGCTTCCGACGGAGAGGGACATGACCTCGATTCAATCAGAGCGTCGCCGTCGTAGACTCGGGGGAATGGCGAAGGAACCGCAGATCGTCGGCCTTGGCGGGCACGGTGAGACCGACGAACAGACGAATGCGCTCTTTCGGCACGTCCTCGGGCTGACGGGAAAGGACCGCCCGCGGGTGCTGCACGTCCCGACCGCCGTCGGCGATTCGACCGAGGCGATCGGGCGGGTCGAGGAGCGTCTCGGCCGGACGACGAAGCTCTCGCAGCTCCTGTTCTTCCCCTACCCGCCGGCGGATCTGAGGGAGCTCGTGCTCTCCCAGGACGCGATCCTCGTGCACGGTGGGAACACGGCGAACATGCTCGCGATCTGGCGCGTCCATGGCTTCGACGCGATCCTGCGCGAGGCCTGGCAGAGCGGAATTCTGCTCTTCGGCGCCAGCGCGGGGATGATCTGCTGGTTCGAGGCGGGCGTCACCGACTCGTTCGGGCTTCAGCTCGAGGGGATGCGCGACGGCCTCGGATTTCTCGCCGGCAGCGCCTGCCCGCATTACGACGGCGAAGCGTTGCGCCGCCCTCGTTATCGCGAGCTCGTGGACGAAGGCTTCCCCGCCGGGATCGCAGCCGACGACGGCGTCGGGCTTCACTACGTCGGAACCCGCTTGCAACAAGTTGTTACTTGCCGCCCCGGCGCCTCGGCCTACCGCGTCGACGGCAACGGCGAGGAGCGGCTCGAGGCGCTCTTAATCCAGGGTTAATCACCGCTACGAACTTCTCTACAAGGCGAGGGCTATAAGGGCAGAGTGGCTACTCGAACCCAGGGCTTTCGCGCCGCTTGGCCGCTCGTCTGCGCATTGGTCGGCGGGGGGATGGCGCTCGGCGGCGCGTCGGTTCTGGGGAAGCTCGGCACGACGAAGACGACCATCGAGCAGGTCGCGGCGCCGCTTCCAGCCACGAGCTCGACGCCGGCAGACACGAGCGGCGCGCTGAGCGTCGAGCAGATCTACAAGCGTGATGCGCCGGGAGTCGTGGAGATCACGGCGACGAGCGACGTCAATGCTTCGAGCGACCCACTCGGCTTCCTCGCGAAGCCGCAGACGCAGAAGTCGCTCGGCTCGGGCTTCGTGATCGACAAGGCGGGCCACATCGTCACGAACGACCGGGTGATCGCCGGAGCGGAAAAGGTTCAGGTGAGCTTCTCCGGGAACGATCAGATCCGGGCGAAGGTCGTCGGCAAGGACGCGGCCAGCGATGTCGCGGTGCTTCAGATCAACGCGCATTCCCGCGCGCTGACGCCGATCCCGCTCGGCGATTCCGATCTCGTGCAGGTCGGTGACCCGGTGGTCGCGATCGGCAATCCGTTCAGCCTGACCCGGACTGCGACGGCGGGAATCGTGAGCGCCGTGCAGCGCACCGTCGACGCACCTGCCGGCCTGGCGATCGATCAGGCGATCCAGACCGACGCTGCGATCAATCACGGCAACTCGGGCGGCCCGCTGATCGACTCACGCGGAGACGTGATTGGCCTGAGCACCCAGATCTCGGCGGCCGCTGCCGGCAACCAGGGAGACGCAGGCGTCGGCTTTGCGATTCCGATCGATGCCGTGAAGACAGCGGTCGCCCAGCTGATCCAGACCGGCAAGGTCACGGATGCGTACCTCGGCGTGGGCGCGGTGCCGGTGACAACCGGGCTTGCGAAGCTCTTCGACCTGCCGACCGATGCCGGGCTCCTCGTCGAGGACGTCGCCACGGGCAGCCCGGCTGCGAAAGCAGAGCTTCGGGCAGGTTCGTCGACCGTCGTGGTCGAGGGCGAGTCGTATCGCGTCGGTGGCGACATCATCGTTTCCGCCAATGGCGCGCCAGTGACGACGCTCGGGCAGCTGCGCGACATGATCGAGAGCGAGAAGCCCGGCGACCGCGTCTCGCTTGTCGTCGACCGGGCCGGGAGCAGACACACGATCGGAGTGACGCTCGGGCGTCCTCCCAGCTGATCACTTTTGGGCTCTCCCCGGAGAGCCCTACCGGCGGGCTGCTGACTTGGCGCGCCCGCTGGCAGAGATGGCCGCGACCCGCCTGCCTGCCCGGGTCGCGGCCATTGCCTTCTTCATCGTGATTGCCCACCGCGGCTACCCTGTGCCGCGATGGAACGCGGACAGGTGGTCCTGGAAGAGACCCACGTCGAAGACGAGGAGCTCTGGATCGAAGGTGACGACCCCGACCATGAAGGCTGGTGGTGCGTCCGGACCGATCCGTTCCCGTGTCCAGCCTCGGGCTGCACATTCGTGGCGGAGTTCATGACGGCCGCTCATCTGATTCTCGTCTGGCAGGAGCAGGACGACCCGAATCTGCTCAAGCACGCGGCCCGGGCGCGGGACGTCGGCCGCAACCCGCGCGTCGTCGGGTACCGCTCGGAGTACGGAACGAGCGCGTCGTACTACGCCTGGATCGCGGCCGGCCGGCCCGTCCACGGTGTCCGCGCCTCATAGTGACGACCACCGAGACGATCCAGCTTCAGGGCATCCGCTGCGAGCGCTGCGTGCTGAGGCTCGGCAAGGTGCTCGAAGGCCACGCCGGGCTCGAGGCGGCGAACGCGACGCTGATGGGCACGGTCACCGTCACCTATGACGACGCGCTCACCACTCGTGAAGCCCTGCTCGGCGCGATGGCACGCGGCGGCTTTCAGGAGCTCGTAGCGGTCTGAATTGCCCGAGACGGGAATCTGCTGCGCCCGAAGGTCGTTAGAAGTGGTTGCTAGGGTGGCCGCCGGATGAGCGAGAGCGAACCGACAGCCACCGAGGCCCGTCGCTTGGCGGAGGAGTCACGTAACCGTGTCCGCTTCGAAGAGGAGGCTCTCGAGCTCAGTGATCAGGTTTACCGTGTTGCACGCCGGCTTGTCGGCTCGCGAGAGGAAGCTGAAGACCTGATGCAGGATGCGTACGCACGCGCCTTCCGCTCGTGGCAGCAGTACCAGCCGGGAACGAACCTTCGTGCCTGGCTGCTGCGAATCCTCACGAACCTGAACATCGACCGTGGCCGGCGGGTACAGCGGTCGCCCGACCTCCAGCCGCTCGAGGAAGGCGATTACTTCCTCTACAACAAGCTGGAGTCGACGCTGCCCGACGAGAACCCCGACGAGGAGCGCGTGATCGAGAAGCTTTCGCAGAACTCGGTCGTCGAGGCGCTCGCCGAGGTTCCCCACGACTTTCGAGACGTCGTCGTGCTGGTCGACATCGGCGAGTTCTCCTATGCCGACGCGGCGCAGATCTTGGACATTCCGGTCGGCACCGTCATGTCACGGCTCCATCGTGGCCGGCGCGTGCTGAAGAAGAACCTCGCAGAGAAGGCGGTGACGGCTTAATGGGATGCGGTTGTGACGATTGCGAAGAAATGATGCAGCCCTATGTCGACGGTGTTCTCTCCGACGAGCAGGTGAAGGAGGCCAAGGAGCATCTGGCGGCCTGCCCGCCGTGTGAGAAGCGCTTCCGATTCGAGGTGAGCCTGCGTCACTTCGTTCGGGTGGCTGCGACGGAGGAGATGTCCGAAGAGCTGAAGGCGAAGCTCGTCGGGCTCCGAACGACCGAGGGTTAACCGGCCGTATCGACGTCCCCCGGCGGCGTCAGGTCGTCGCAGGGAACGAGGCGGGCGGTGAGCGCTCTGGCGCCTTCGTCGGGAATCTCCGCCCAGATCGAGCGGGCCAGGCACACAGGGTGGCTGCGCTCTCCGTCGTAGCTCGCAGCGATCACGTCGGCGTCGTGGCGGTGCGCCACTACGCGTTCGACGGCTCGAGGATCGAGCTGTGGGCCGTCTGCGAGCACGACGATCGCCGCGTCGGCGTCTGGCGCGAGGGCAGACAGGCCGCAGCGCAGGCTCGCACCGGGCCCGCGCTCCCAGTCCTTGCAGCTCACGACCGTCACCTCGCCGAGCCCCACGTCGCCGAGTGGATGCGCGCCCTCGACGACGACGATCGCGTCAACGGGGGATTCGCGCAGCGCTTCGAGCACGCGCGGGAGGAAGAGCAGCTGCTTGGGTGAGCCGAAGCGCGTCGCGGCGCCGGCTGCGAGGACGACTGCGCCGATCAGGAAATCGAGACGGTCGCGCGTTCGATCTCGACGGTCTCGGTGGGCTGCTGGTTCGGATCACCGAGCTTCCCGATTCTGTCGACGACCGACAGCCCCTTGACGACCTTGCCGATGATCGCGTAGTCGCCGCCGGTGAGCCCTGCGTTCGCGGCGGTGACGACGAAGAACTGGCTTCCGCCGGTGCCGCGGGCAGCCACCTGAGTCTTGGCCATCGCGACGACGCCGTGCGTGTAGAGCGCGTCCGTCGGCGGCGTGTCGACGACGGTGTAGCCAGGGCCGCCGTTCCCGCTTGCCGTTGGATCGCCGCCCTGGATCACGAAGCCGACCGCGATGCGATGGAAGATCGTCTTGTCGAAGAAGCCGTGCTGGACGAGCGACACGAACGAGGCGGCGTTGTTCGGCGACTGCTTCTGGTCGATCTTGAACGTGAAGCTGCCGCAGTTGGTCGCGATCGTCACCTCGTAGGTCTTGGCCGGGTCGAGGAGCGTGCTCGGCTTCTTCTCGCTGCGCGCGTTGGTCGTCGGCTCTGTCACCGGAAGGCAGCCTGCTGCGTCACGGACATTCGAATTCGTCGTGGTCGCGGCGGTTGTCGACGTCGTCGTGGTCGTTGTCGGCGCGTACGTGACACCGGCCGGACTGCCGCTGTTGTTGGAGCTGCCGCCGCAACCTGCGAGCAGTGCAGACAGCAGTGCGACGGCGACTAGCGGCAGCCAGCGTGGGAACGCCATACCTCCGTTACGTTAGCGACATACGAGAGGACGCTTCCGCTTGGGGCGCCGCCCGCCTTCGCGACTGCGGTCGGGCCGGCGTTGTAGGCGGCGAGCGCCAGGTCATTCGACCCGAATTCGGTCAGCAGCTGGCGGAGGTAGCGCGCGCCGGCGAGCACGTTCGTGCGCGGCGTGTCGATATCGAGCGCCAGCATCGCCGCCGTGCTGGGCATCAGCTGGAGCAGGCCGTGCGCGCCGGCCGACGAGGTGGCGTCGGGTTTCATGTTCGACTCGATCTTCGCGACGGCGTAGAGAAGCGAAGTCGGCAGCTTCGTGTCGCGCGCGGCGGCTTCGAAGGCGGGGCGGAGCTTGGCTGGAACCGGGCAGCGCGCCGCGAGCCGCACATGAGGAGCCCTTGGCATCGCGGGCGGCGTCACGGTCGTGGCGCTCCCGACGCTCGCGCCGAGCGCGGCGGCGCCCGCCGATGCGAGAGCGACCAATCCGAGCACCGATAGCCTGCGAAGGGTCTCGGGCGGCATACGGGACCAGATGGTAAAGCGTTGTCTAGACGGCCGCCGTCACCGATTCGATGTCGGCGATGTGGGCCAGCCGGAAAGCGAGCCGTATGGTCGCGATCCGTTCTCCCTCGTCGGCGATGTCTGCGAGCGCCGCCCAGAGGTCTCGGGCCGTCTCGAGCAGTGGGCGGATCTGCTCGGCTGCCTCGTGGCCCCGCCCGCGCTCGTCGCACGCGTTGATCGCCAGGCCGAGTGCGCCGATCGCGTCCGGCTGGCGCATCCAGAGGAGGGGGATCGCCATGGACACGTACTGATGGATCCGGGCGAGCTGGATCGGCAGGTTGATCGTGTCCGCTCCGAGTGGCTCGGTCGGCTCGGGCAGGCTCTCGCCGTCTGCGATCCGGTTCGCCGTGCCGGCGAGCATCGCGCGCAGCTGCTCGTCGCTGAATCCGGCGAACTGCGCCGTTCGCAGGGCGATCAGCAGTGAGCCCGGATGCTGGCCGTAGGGGTAATCGGACGCGTAGACGACCTGCTCGGGCGGCACGAGCCGGTGGAAGGCAAGCAGGTCGATCGGGCTCCAGGTCGAGGTGTCGAAGACGACGTTGCTCCGTCCAGACATGCACCTGGCAAGCTCGGCCATGTCGGCGATTCCTGCGTGCGCGATGATCAGCGTCGCCTCCGGAAAGCGCTCGACGAGCGCCTCGAGGCCTTCCGCGATCGGCGGCAGGCCGCGGCCGCCATGGATCAGGATCGGGACACGGCGCTCCGCTGCGAGCTCGAACACGGGCGCGAGCCGCGCGTCGGTCGCCGTGAACCCCTGGGCACGTGGGTGGAGCTTGATTCCGCGCGCGCCGGCATCGAGGCAGCGCCTCGCTTCCTGGATCGGCGACTCGTTCAGGTCGAGGCGGACAAAGGGGATCAGCCGGCCGTTCGAGCGCTCGGCAAACGCGAGCGTCCGGTCGTTCGCTGCGCTGAAGGCGGGATGCCGGTCGGGCTCGTCGAGGCAGAAGACGAAGGCGCGCGAGATGCCGTACCGGCCCATCAGCTCCTCGAGCTCGTCGTAGTCGCCGAGCATGCCGTCGATGTCGGTTCCGAGATGGAGATGCGCATCGAAGATGCCGGCGCCCACCGGCAGCAGGCGCCGCAGCTCGGCGTCGTGCCAGGTGAGGAGTTGTGCCGCGCGCGCCCGGGGATCCGCCACCTCGACACGCTAGCTACCCACTACAGTTCCGTCATGCCCGACGTTTTGATCTACGGAGACACGACCCGCTCGCCTGAGCTCCGCCACGAGATCCCGGTTGGCGTCCCGGATCCGTTCCTCTACGCCGAGGCCGGCGGTGTTCGCCACCTGGCTGTGAACTCGATGGAGGCTCCCCGTTTGCGCGGGCTTGGGATCGAGGTGCATCTGCTCGACGAGTTTGGCCTCGACGAGCTGCGCGCATCCGGAAAGCCGTTCTCGGAGATCCAGGACGAGCTCGCGTTGCGTGCCGTGCGGACGTTCGGGATCACGCACGCTGTCGTGCCCGTCGGGTTCCCGATCGGCCTCGCCGACCTCCTCCGTGCCAACGGCATCGAGCTGACGCCCGAGCGCGATCTCTTCGACGATCGCCGCAGGGTCAAGAATGCCGCCGAGCTGGAAGGAATCCGCCGAGCTCAGGCCGCGGCCGACGCTGGGATGGGCGCTGCGCGCGATCTGCTGCGCCGCGCGAAAGCGAATGGGGGTGGCGCGCTCGAAGTCGACGGCGCGCCGTTGACATCCGAGCGAATCAAGATCGCGATCTCGCAGGCATTCGTCGAGCACGGCGCGACCGGCGATGAGTTCATCGTCTCGCACGGACCGCAGTCGGCGATCGGGCACGAGATGGGCTCGGGGCCGATTCTGGCCGGTGAGCCGATCGTGATCGACATCTGGCCGCGCGACAACGAGTCCGCCTGTTACGCCGACATGACGCGCTCGTTCGTCGTCGGCGAGATCCCTGCCGAGGTCGCCGATTGGCATCGCTACGTCAAGGAAGCGCTCGACCGCGCGCGCTCGGAGCTCCGTCCCGGCGTTATCGGCCGCGAGGTCTTCGACGGCACGTGCGACATCTTCGAAGCCGCGGGCTACCCGACGCAGCGCACGAAGGAGCCCGGGAAGCCGCTCGAGGAAGGGTTCTTCCATGGACTCGGCCACGGCGTCGGTCTCGAAGTGCACGAGGAGCCGGGCCTCGGGCTGACCTCGCGCAAGCCGCTCGTCGCGGGGGATGTCGTCACCATCGAACCTGGCCTTTACCGGCCCGGCTTCGGCGGGTTACGGCTCGAAGACCTCGTCCTGATCACCGAGGACGGCGCAGAGAACCTGACGAACTTCCCGTACGACCTGACGCCCTAGCGGCTCCCGAACCGGGCTTCCCTTGTGCGATTGAGTGCGTCCGAAGGCGATCTCCGGCCGATCGTGCGTTGGTCGAAATACCAGAAGTATTTCGAAGTTTCATCTGTGATTATGCGTGTAAAACTACTCCCTCTTTTCACAACCGATTTCACAAACCGAATGCCCCAAACTCCCCCGATAGTGATATAGGTCACATCATCGGCCCTACGCGCGTGGCGTAGGGGGATCGATGAAAGGAGAGTGCATGGCTGCCGTTGAGGTCGTTGAGATCGTCGAGCAAGGGCCAAGTCTTCCGGTTGCCGATCCCGCTCCGCTCGGGCTCGCCGGCTTCGCGCTGACGACGTTCCTGCTGAGTGGTCACAACGCGACGTTCATCCCGGATCTGATCTGGGTTGGGCCCGCGCTCTTCTACGGCGGGCTCGCGCAATTACTCGCCGGGATGCAGGAGTACCGCAATCGCAATGTCTTCGGAGCAACGGCGTTCTCGACCTACGGCGCGTTCTGGCTGTCGCTCGGGATCACCATCGTCCTGCTGACCGCCGACAAGGGGTTCGCCGGCGGGTTCACGAGTGTCGATGTCTCGAACGCGGAGGCGTGGTTCCTGTTCGCGTTCCTGATGTTCAATACGTACATGCTCATCGGGAGCACGCGCATCAGCGGGATCGTCTTCCTCGTGTTCCTTGCGCTCGAGATCACGGAGATCCTCCTCGTGGTGGGGAACTTCATGGAGGCGCACGGTCACGCGAACTCGGGCTGGATCCACTGGGGAGGTTGGATCGGCATCGTCACGGCCGCTCTTGCCTGGATCGCCTCGGCGGCCGGCGTGATCAACGGTCATGCTGGGAGGCAGGTCGTCCCTGTCGGCCAGCCGATGTGGCGCTAGGCAACCAAGGAGAGTGAGGATCGAATGACTGCCGCCGAGAAACCACAGAACGACATCGACAATCTCCTGCTGGAGGAGAGGCGCTTTCCGCCGTCGCCGGAGTTTGCGGCGCAGGCGAACGCGCAGCCGGGGATCTACGACGAGGAGTTCGAGGCCTTCTGGGAGCGCGAGGGCCGCGAGCGCGTCACCTGGTTCGAGCCGTTCACGAAGCTGCTCGAGTGGGAGCGGCCGTATGCGAAGTGGTTTCTCGGCGGCAAGCTCAACATCGCCTACAACTGCGTCGACCGGCACGTCGAGAACGGGCTCGGCGACAAGGTCGCCTACTACTGGGAGGGCGAGGCGGAAGGCGAGCGGCGCGCGATCACCTACTCCGACCTCCTGCGCGAGGTCGTCAAGTGCGCGAACGCGCTGAAAGCGCTCGGCGTCCGCAAGGGAACCGCGGTCGGGATCTACATGGGAATGGTTCCGGAGGCTCCGATCGCGATGCTTGCCTGCGCCCGCCTCGGCGCGCCGCACACCGTCGTCTTCGGTGGCTTTTCGGCGGAGTCGCTCTCCGGCCGGCTCCAGGACATGGAGTGCGAGGTGCTGATCACCCAGGACGAAGCCTGGCGGCGCGGGTCAACGGTGCCGTTGAAGCGCACCGCGGACGAGGCGATGGCAATCTCGCCGACCGTGAAGCACTCGCTCGTCCTGCGTCGCACGGGCAGCGACGTCCCGATGACCGAAGGCCGCGATGTCTGGTGGGACGAGGTCGCCACCGACGCCTCTGACTGTCCCTGCGAGCCGATGGACTCCGAGGACATGCTCTACCTGCTCTACACGTCGGGAACGACCGCCAAGCCGAAGGGGATCATCCACACGACAGCCGGCTATCTCGTCGGCGTCTCGACGACCCACCACTACATCTTCGACCTGAAGCCGGAGACCGACGTCTACTGGTGCGCCGCCGACGTCGGCTGGGTGACCGGCCACAGCTACATCGTCTACGGGCCCCTTTGCAACGCGGCGACGTCGGTCATGTACGAGGGAACCCCCGACTTCCCTGACAAGGATCGCTGGTGGGCGATCGCCGAGCGCTACGGCGTGACGATCCTCTACACGGCACCGACAGCGATCCGGACGCATATGAAGTGGGGCCCCGAATATGCCCAGCAGCACAACCTGTCGAGCCTGCGCCTGCTCGGCTCGGTCGGCGAGCCGATCAATCCCGAGGCCTGGATCTGGTACCACGAGAACATCGGCGGCGGACGCTGTCCGATCGTCGACACCTGGTGGCAGACCGAGACCGGGATGATCATGATCACGCCGCTGCCGGGGATCACGACTACGAAGCCGGGCTCGGCCACGAAGCCGTTCCCCGGGGTCGACGCGGCTGTCTACAACGAGGCCGGCGACGACGTCACCCAGGGAGGCGGGTATCTCGTGTTGCGCAGGCCGTGGCCGGCCATGATGCGCGGCCTCTACAAGGAGCACGATCGCTATGTCGAGACGTACTGGTCGAAGTACGGCGACGTCTACTTCGCCGGCGACGGGGCACGGATCGATGCCGACGGCGACTTCTGGCTGCTCGGTCGCGTCGACGACGTGATGAACGTCTCCGGCCATCGCATCTCGACGATCGAGGTCGAGTCGGCCCTGGTCGATCATCTCCAGGTGGCCGAGGCGGCAGTGGCTGCCCGCGCCGACGCCATGACGGGACAGGCGATCGTCGCGTTCGTGACGCTGAAGGGCGGCATCGAGCCCTCGGTCGAGAAGCTGGCCGAGCTCCGCGAGCATGTGGCACAGAAGATCGGACCGATCGCAAAGCCGGCCAACATCGTCTTCACGCCTGAGCTGCCGAAGACGCGCAGCGGCAAGATCATGCGGCGCCTGCTGCGCGACGTGGCGGAGAACCGACCACTTGGCGACACGACGACGCTGGCGGACGCAACGGTCGTCGACGAGCTGCGCTCCCGGTCGGTGGAGGAGGCGGCGAAAGAGGACTAAGAAAGCAGCCGCGCGAAGCGGTCTTCGTCTTCGAACGGGCCGATCACCGCGAGGTGGATCTTGTCGTTCGCGATCAGATCCTGGGCGACGCGCTGGATGTCCTCGGCTGTCACCGCGTCGAGCTCGGCGAGCATCTCCTCCGGCTCGATCGCATGCCCCTCGAGCACCTCGCGGCGGAGACCGAACATGACAAGCCCCTGCGGGCTCTCGGTTCCGAGCACGAAGCGACCCTTGGCAAAGGCGCGAGCCTTCTCGAGCTCGTCGCTCGGCACGGGCTCCGAGGCCATCAGCTCGAACTGCTGCTTGATCACCGTGATCGCGTCGTCGATCCGCTCGATGTCCACGCCAGCCTGCGCAAGCAGCGACCCGGCGTCGGTGTACGAGTGGTTCGTGCCGTAGACGTAGTACGCGAGGCCGCGCCGTTCGCGAACCTCGAGAAAGAGGCGCGACGACATCCCCGATCCGAGCACGGTCGAAAGCAGATTGAGCGCATAGCGATCCGGATGGGTATTCGGATAGCTCGGGACGCCGAGGATGATGTGGGCCTGGTCGGCGTCCTTGTGATGGATGCGGACGTGCGGCCCGGGCGAGCGGTCGAGCTCGGCGGGCGCGGGTGAGTCGCTGCCGTTTCCGGACAGACCGCCGAGCGCGTCATCGAGCATCGGAATCAGACCGTCGCCGACCATTCCGCTGACCCCGACGACCATGCGCCGCGGCGTGTACCAGCGATCGACGTAATTCAAAAAGGTCTCCCGCGTCGCGGCCTTGACCGTCTCCTTCGTGCCGAGCGTCTCCCAGCCGAGCGGGTTGTCGCCAAACATCAGCTGCTCGTAGACCGTCCCGATCTTGTCGCGCGGCGTGTCGTTGTACATGTTCATCTCCTCGAGGATCACGCCCTTCTCGCGGTCGATCTCCTCGGGGTCGAACTTCGAGTGGCGGAGCATGTCGAGCAGGACGTCGAACGCCGTGTCGCGATCGGCGCCGGCGCAGCGGACGAAATAGCCCGTGTACTCCTTCGAGGTGAACGCGTTGAACTCGCCGCCGATCCCATCGATGATCGTCGTCAGGTCGCGCGCGGTCGGGCGGCGATCTGTGCCTTTGAAGAACATGTGCTCGGCGAAGTGCGCGATCCCGCGGTTCTGCGCGTGCTCGTAGCGCGAGCCTGCCGCGAGCATCACGAAACAGGAGACCGACTTGGCATGCGAAAGCGGCGCGGTCAGGACGCGCAGGCCGTTGGAGAGCTGCTGTCGCTCGAACACCGCCATCGCGCTCGATGGTATAGAGAGCGCCATGGCTGGCGAGACGAGACGTACCGTGTTCGCCCAGCCCGAGTGGCTACGCGGAGTGCCGACGTCGCTGCGGCTCCCGGAGGGCGCGAGGGTCGTCTTCGTCGGCTGCGGGACATCGTTCCACGCCGCGCAGACCGGTGGCGTGGCGTTGCAGGCGCTCGAAGCGGTGCTCGAGCCGCCGGACGCGGACCTGATGGTGTGCGTCAGCCACGAGGGTGAAACGCCGTTGACGCTGGAGGCTGCCCGAGCGTTTCGCGGCCCGAAGTGGCTCGTGACCGGGGCCGCCGAGTCGCCGCTTGCCGCGCTTGCGGACGAGGTGATCGTCTGCACGCCTGAGATCGAGCGATCGTGGTGTCACACGGGGAGCTATGTCTGCGCTGTCGCAGCGATCGCCTCGCTGAAGGGCGAGGACATCTCCTGGCTGCCGGCCGCGGTCGAGGAAGCGCTTGTCGAAGAGCCCGTGCCGGCGCAGGCTCGGATCCTCGTCGCAGGCGCAGGCCGGGCTTGGCCGACCGCGCAGGAGGCGGCGTTGAAGCTGCACGAGGGCGCGTGGGTAGCGGCCGAGGCCCATCACACGGAGCAGCTCCTGCACGGCTTCCTCGCTGCAGTCGATGAGTCGGTCCGGGCGTATGTGTTGGCAGGCGATGGCCGTGCGGCCGAGCGAGCCGCGGACGCGGTGGCCGCGCTGCGAGAGCTCGGTTGCGAGGCAACGCTCGTGCCGACCCGGCATCCGGTCGTCGACATCATCCGCTTCCAGCTCCTCACGCTCGCGATCGCGGAGTCCCGCGGCATCGACCCGGATCCAATCCGCCGCAACGACCCACGCTGGGAGCGCGCACGGGCGACCTACCTCTGATCGTCTCCAGACGTTCGTCCGATCACGATGGCAATCGCCGTCGCCCTCGACCGTCCAGCTCGGCCAGGCGAACCCCCGAGCGCGCTGAATTGTCACGAAGTTGGCGCAAAGGCGCCCCTCTTCCGCGGGTAATGTCGACCGCGAGGGAGGCGGGATTTGGCTCCCCACCCTGGGTGGGGGTGTGGGCGGTGAGGCGGGCGCCGTAAGTCGCGCCCATCCCTCGATCGTAGGCTCAAGCCGCTCCTGCCAAACGCCGATCGCAAAGCACATGGGACGTTCCGTGATCGGGCTCTGCGCGATGGGCGGCATGACCGTTGGCGGCTTTGTTCCCGCCGCCTGGGGCGCGTCGAGCTTCTCGCTGAGCTCGCTGCTCTTCAGCGTCGTCGGTGCGGTCGTGGGCGTCTGGTTCGGCGCCCGGCTCGCGGACTCCTAGGAGCTAGAGCGCCGCGAGCAACGCTGCGACTTCGGCGGCCGTGTTCGTGTGGACGACGCCAACACGTACCGCCCCCTCCGGCAGCCCGAGGAACCTCATCACCTCGAGCGCGTAGTAGTTCCCATGCCAGACCGCGAATCCGGCGTCGGCAAGCCTGATCGCTGCGGCTTCGGGGGATTCCGTCGCAGAGGTGATCGCAAACGTCGGCACACGTCCTTCCATCGTCCGTGGCCCATGCAGCGACCACTCCCCAGGGAGCCCGTCGAGGAACTGCTGCCCGAGCGTTTGCTCGTGCTCGAGGATGAACTGCCAGCCGACGAGCTCGAGGTACTCGACCGCCGCGACGAAGCCGGCGAGCAGCTCATGCGCCAACGTCCCTGTCTCGAATCTGTGCCCAACTGGAAAATCGCTCGACGGGCGCACCTTATAAGGCCGCCACGACTCGAGCAGCTCTCGGCGTCCGAAGGCAAGGCCGAGATGCGGCCCGTAGTACTTGTAGGGCGAGCAGAGCAGCACGTCGGCCCCTGCCGCCGCGACGTCGATTGGCCCATGCGGCGCGTAGTGAACCGCGTCGATCCAGGCGAGCGCGCCGACGCTGTGAGCCAGGTCGGCAACCTCGGAGACGGGCGTCAAAGTCCCGACCGCGTTTGACGCCCACGGGAACGCCACGACACGCGTGCGCTCGGAGAGCAGCGAGCGGAGATGGTCGAGGTCGAGCCGGCATTCGCCGTCGAGCTCGCAGAACCGGACGACCAGACCCTTGTCGTGAGCGACCTCGAGCCAGGGCGAGACGTTCGCGTCGTGGTCGAGCCGCGTCACGACGATCTCATCGCCTGCCGTCCACTCGCGGCCCGCAGTGCGTGAGAGAGCGAAGTTCAGCGTCGTCATGTTCTGCCCGAACACGACCTCGTCGGCGGACGCGCCGAGGAACCTCGCCGCCGTCGCGTGGGCGCGATCGACGAGCTCCACGCTTGCCTGCGAGGTCGAGAAGGGACCACCGAGGTTCGCGTTCGCCGTGCGCAGATAGTCCGAAATCGCCTCGATCACCGAGTCGGGCACCTGTGTTCCGCCCGGCCCGTCGAAGAACGCGAACGGAGCATCCAGCGAGCTGAAGCGCGCTCGCACCGACTCGATCGTTGTCGCAACCGCCATGCCACTGACCCTAACCGCTCGGGGTCCGTCCGGTCCAGGTCCTACAGTGACTTTCCGTGAGACTCAGGCCGCTGACCGAGGCGGAATGCTACTCCCGCTTGTACGGCGGCCACGGCACCGACAAAGTGAGTGTCGTTCGCCCCGATGAGGAGGACGACTATCAGGAAGTCGACGGCGAGCGCTTGCGCGAGCTCTTCGAACGGCGCCTTCAGCGTCGCCGATCGGAAGCCGAGGCCGCATGAAGAGCGCCTGCAAGAGCTGGACCTCCCGCCGGCGCTACGCGGCCCGCCCGCTCGGCCGGCCGACTCCGCCGCTCCCGAGCTCCTGGATGTGCACGGCGACGTGGGTCTCGCGTCTGCCACGCTGTAAGCCGCGTGGCCGAACTCGTCTCTAGCGTCCCCGACGTCCTCGCGCCCTACCTGAGCTGCGTGTTCTGCGGCATCAATCCGGGGCGCTTCTCGGCCGCCGCGCACGCGCATTTCGCGAATCCGAGGAACGATTTCTGGAGGCTCCTGCACGACGCGGGCTTCACACCACGGCTCGTCGAGCCGTCCGAGCAGTTCGACCTGCTCGAGCTCGGCTTCGGAGTCACGAACGCCGCATACCGAATGACGCCCGGATCAGGAGATCTCCGCCGGGGAGACTTCGATCCCACGAGGCTCGAAGAGACGGCGCGCGAGCTGCACCCGCGCGTGATCGCCTTCGTCGGGAAGGAGGCCTATCGCGGCTGTTTCGGCGAGCGGCCGGAGCTCGGCCCACAGCTGCGCACGCTTGGAACCACCGCTCTCTTCGTGCTCCCGTCGACCTCTCCCGCGAATGCGGCCGTCCCATACGCGGAGCGGCTCCACTGGTTCAAGGCGCTGCGCGACTGGATCGAGCCGACACCGCGCGAGGCCGTGCGCGCTCTCCTCGTCGATGCGGAGGAGCGCGTGCTCCTGATGCGGTTCGAGAATCCTGCGAATGGTGACGTCTGGTGGGCGACACCGGGCGGCGGAATCGACGAAGGCGAAACCGACGACGCGGCTCTGCGCCGTGAGCTGCTCGAAGAGGCGGGACTGCAGGACTTCGAGCCCGGCCCTGTCGTCTGGGTTCGCGAGCACGTGCTGCCCTGGGACCGGCAGCTCTGGCGCCAGCGCGAGCGATTCCACCTCGTTCGAATCGAGCATCACGACGTCGTCCCGACGATCGACCTCGAAGCTGAACGCGTGTACGGCCACCGCTGGTGGACCCTCGACGAGCTCGAGCAGACCGACGAGAATCTCGCGCCTCGCGCGCTCGCGACTGACCTGCGCGCGCTGCTCCGCGACGGAGTACCCGTCGAGCCGGTCGACGTCACTTAACTAGGCTGGGCCTCGATGGAAAACGTGATCGTGATCATCCACCTGCTGGCCGCGTGTGTCTGGGTCGGCGGTTCGATTGCGCTCGTCGTCGCCGGCGTGCCGGCGATCCGCACGCTCGAAGGAGAGCCGCGCGGGAAGGCGATGAGGGAGCTCGGCCTGCGCTGGCGGCCGCTCGGCTACAGCTCCCTGGCGGTGCTCGGAGTGACCGGCGTCGCGCTCGCCGGCCACGACTGGAACGAGGGCCGCTCGCCGTTCCACACCGTCCTCTGGGTGAAGGTCGGCCTGTCGGTCGCCCTCGTCGCCGCCTCGTATCTGCACAACTTCGTCTACGGGCCTCGCCTTCAGAAGGAGATCCGTGAGGGCCGCCCGCAGACCACGCGGCCGACGCTGGTCGTCGTCGGCTGGACGAGCCTGGCGCTCACGATCACCGTCCCGATCCTGGGCGCGGTGCTCGCGAACCTCGTCTCCTAGCCGGGCCAGCGATTCGTGATCGGCGTCCGGCGGTCGCGGCCGAACGCCTTCGGGTGCAGCTTCACGCCGGGAGGCGCCTGGCGGCGCTTGTATTCGGCGCGGTCGATCATCCCGATTGCGCGTTCGACCAGCGCCGGGTCGAAGCCGTCCTCCGAGAGCTCCTCGCGCGACCGGTCGAGCTCCACGTAGGCAGCCAGAACCTGGTCGAGCTCGGAGTAGGGAGGAAGCGAATCCTCGTCCCGCTGGTCGTGCCGGAGCTCGGCGCTCGGCGCTCGGTCGATGATCGAGACAGGAATCAGCTCACGCTCGGCCCGCTCGTTCAACCGCCGCGCGAGGCGGAAGACATCCGTCTTGTAGACGTCTTTGAGGAGCGCGAAGCCACCCGCCATGTCGCCGTAGAGCGTCGCGTAGCCGACCGACAGCTCCGATTTGTTCCCGGTCGTGATCACGAGCCAGCCGAACTTGTTCGAGAGCCCCATCAGGAGCGTGCCGCGGACGCGAGCCTGCAGGTTCTCCTCGGTCAGGTCGGCGACGCGGCCGGTGAACGCCTCGGCGAGCGCTTCGTCGAACGCTTCGACGACCGGCTCGATCGCGATCTCCCGGAAGTCGATCCCGAGCGATTCCGCCAGCCGTCGCGCGTCGCCGCGCGTCCCTGCTGACGAGTAGCGCGAGGGCATCGAGACGCCGTGCACGCGTTCGGCGCCGAGCGCCTCGACCGCGAGCGCAGCGGTCAGCGCAGAGTCGATCCCGCCCGACAGCCCGATCACGACATGACCGAAGCGGTTCTTCCCGACGTAATCCGCGAGCCCGAGCTCGAGCGCCTGCCGCATCTGCTCGAGCTCGTCGAGCTGCGGCGCAAGCGTTCCCCGAACCTCCTCGGAATGTTCACGGGCCGCCCCGAGCTCGAGCACCTCGGGCGTAGCCGTTGCGCCTGTCCGTGCGGGCGAACGCCGCCGGCCGTCACGCAGGCGCCGCTCCACCACGCCGGTCAGCTCGATATCGACGACGAGCAGCGCCTCCTCGAAGCCCGGTGCCCGCGCGATCACCTCGCCCTCGTCGTCGATCACGACCGAGTGCCCGTCGAAGACGAGCTCGTCCTGGCCGCCGACCGTGTTGCAGAGAGCGACGAAGCAGGAGTTGTCTCGCGCCCGAACCCGCAGCATCTCCTCGCGCTCGCGGTCCTTGCCGACGTGGAACGGGGACGCCGAGAGGTTCGTGATCAGCAACCCGCCGGCCTGCGCGATGTCGGTTGCGGCGGGCCCCGGCTGCCAGATGTCCTCGCAGATCGTCGGCCCGACAACCGCGTCGCCAAAGCGCAGCAGCAGCACGTCCTGGCCCGGCGTGAAGTAGCGGTCTTCGTCGAAGACGCCGTAGTTCGGCAGCAGCCGCTTGCGATAGACACCGCGAATCTCGCCGCCCGCCAGCACGAAGCACGCGTTGTAGAGCTCGGTGTCGAGGTGCGGGGCGCCGACGAGCGCGACGATGCCGGTTGCCTCGCGCGCAATCTCTTCCAGTGTCCGCCGCGCCGCGCGGATGAAGGCCGGGCGCAGCAAGAGGTCTTCGGGCGGGTACCCGGTCACGGCGAGCTCGGGGAACAGGACGAGGTCGGCGTCCGCGCGGCGCGCTTCCGCGAGTCGCGAAAGAACGCGGTCGCGGTTCCCACCGAGGTCACCGACGATACTGTTGATCTGAGCGAGCGCGAGCCTCACGAGTCAGTCTCCTTGGGCGGTTTTCTCCTCTCGGTCTAAAACTCTAGCGCGGATCCCTTGACGCCAGCGGAGGTAGACCGCGACGGCGACGACAAAACAGGCATAGGAGACCCAGACGATCCACGGGCTACCGGCCTTGTGCCCGACTACGCCCAGCACGGCGGCGAACGCGAGCAGGGCAATCAGGATCACCCGCAGGCGGTCGGCGCTCACGGGCCGAGGATAACCCTTGACGTCGTAGTTAGCGGGCGCTAACGTAGCGCGTACTAACTTAGTGACGACTAACAGGAGACCTGATGAAAGCAAAGCTTTTCGCCGACGAGAACAGGAAATGGTGGACGCTGGTCGCCGTCTCGTTCGGCCTCTTCATGATCATGCTCGACAACACGGTTGTGAACGTGGCGCTCCCCTCGATGCAGCGCTCGCTCAACCTGAAGATTTCGGAGCTCGAATGGGTCGTGACCGGCTATGCGCTCACGTTCGGCGCGTTCATGCTGACGGGCGGCAAGCTGGCCGATCTCTTCGGCCGGCGGCTGATGTTCGTGGTCGGCCTCGTCGTCTTCACGGCCTCGTCGCTCGCCTGCGGGCTCGCCGGTGACGCCAACGTCCTGATCGGCGCCCGCGTGATCCAGGGCCTCGGTGCGGCGTTGATGAACCCCGCGACGCTCTCGATCATCACGGTCACGTTCCCGCCGAAGCAGCGCGGGACGGCGATCGGCATCTGGGCTGGCGTCTCGGCGCTCGCGCTCGCGATCGGCCCGCTCGTCGGGGGCCTGATCACGCAGCACATCAACTGGAACTGGATCTTCTTCATCAACGTCCCGATCGGCGCGCTCGCCGTCGCCGCGGCGTATGCGTTCATCGACGAGTCGCGAGACGAGTCACACGAACAGAAGCCGGACATCCCGGGCCTGCTCACCTCGGCCCTCGGCCTCTTCGCCCTGACCTACGGCCTGATCGAGTCGAACAACTACGGCTGGGGCTCGACGCGGATCATCGGCTCGCTGGTCGTCGCCGCGATCGCGCTCGGCGGGTTCGTCGCGCTCGAGCTTCATCAGCGGCTCCCGATGCTCGATCTCGCGCTGTTCAAGAACCGGACCTTTGCCGGCGCGAACGGCGTGATGCTGCTCGTCGCCCTGGCGATGTTCGGCGTCTTCTTCTACGTCTCGCTCTACATGCAGCAGGTGCTCGGCTACTCGCCGGTGCAGGCCGGCGCCGCCTTCTTGCCGATGACGATCCTGATCATCCTGATCGCCCCGCAGGCAGGCCGGTTGACCGACAAGATCGGAGCTCGCTGGCTCGTCGGTGGCGGAATGTTCCTGCTCGCGGCCTCGCTCTTCCTCTTCTCGAGGATGGGCGTACAGGCGAACTTCTGGACGCTCCTGCCCGCCATGATCCTGGGCGGCGGCGGCATGGGGCTCGTCATGACCCCCACGACCGCGACGGCCATGGGCGCGGTTCAGCGTGACAAGGCCGGCGTCGGCTCGGCGGTCTTGAACAGCATGCGCCAGGTCGGCGGCTCGCTCGGGATCGCCCTGATGGGAACGATCATCGCGTCGCGGACGGCCAGCTCGCTGAAGCTCGGCAACCCGCAGCCCGTTGCGTTCGTGCACGGCCTGCACGGCGGGCTCGAGATCGCGGCGCTGATCGCGCTCTTCGGCTCGCTGATCGCGGTGCTGACGCTCCGCAAGGTTCAGCACGCGCCGGATCCGGCGTCCGCCCCCGCGTTCGAGGCTGCGTAGCTTGAGCGCCACGCGTCCACGTCTTCGCGCCGAGGAACGACGGCAGGCGGTGCTCGACACCGCCTGCCAGGTCTTCTCGAAGTCGAGCTACCGCGGCGCGACGACGGCGGAGATCGCGCGGGAGGCCGGCATCACGGAGCCGATCCTCTACCGGCACTTCGGCTCGAAGCGTGACCTCTATCTCGCCTGCCTCGACGAGACGTGGACCGTCTTGCGCGAGGCGGCCGAAGAAGCAGTGCGCCTGAACCCGACCGGGTGTCTGGGCGCGGTCGCCGACATGTACATGGCGTCCCGGGCTCGCATCCGCCTCGTCGATCTCTGGATCCAGGCGATCACGGAAGCCTCCGTCGACGCGACGATCGCGAAGGCGGTGCGGCAGCAGATCCGGGAGGTCCACGACTTCTTCGCCGACATCATCCGCAGCGGCCAGGAAGCAGGTGTGATCCACGCGGATCGCGACCCGGTCGCAGAGGCGTGGATCTTCGTGGCCGGCGGCCTGCTCGCGACGATCGATCACCGGCTCGGCGGCCTTCTGGGCGGCGACCTCGACCGCGTCCGCGCCTCGCGCCGCGCGTGGATGATCGCCGACCCCGGCGAGGAGACAAGCAGAGCAGAGAAATGAGAAAGCCCCGGCTGCGGCACCCGGGGCTTTCTCTGGTCTGGCTGGGACGCCGTGTGAGGCGAACTCGAGAGACGTGACTCTGCGGCTTGGTCACGCCTTCGGTGTCTGCCTCAGCGTCCCCCTGCGCCTTCACCTGAAACAGGCGGTGCGCGAGGTGTCATCACTCTAGAAGCAGAAACGCGAGCTGTCAAGTAACTCGGTCAAGTGCATCGGCGCCCGCGCAGTTGACCGGCAAACCCTTTGTTTATAAGCCTTTTCAGGGCCTGTCCCTTTGTGGGGATTGCGCTTGCGATCACGCTTCGGCAAACTCCACTTGATGCCAACTCGGACTGAGCGCGCCACACCTGTGCTGCTGCGAGGCTCTCGTCTCGGCGAGCGTCTGCGCCAGCTCCGGGTTTCATCCGGGCTCACGCAATCCGACCTGGCCGGAGAGAGGTTTTCGAAGGAGTACATCTCTCAGATCGAACGAGGCAAGACGCGTCCGACGCGTGAGACCGTCGAATGGCTGGCTGCCCGGCTCGGCGTCGACCCGACCTTCCTCGCGAGCGGCGTCTCGACCGACGAGCGCGCGCGAGCCGAGGCGATCCTCGCTCGCGCCGAGGCGCTGACGGAGAAGCGCGACTTCGACGGAGCCGTCGACGAATACACAAACGCGCTCGGCGCGGTCCTCTCGACCGGCGCCGTCGAGCTGCAGGTGCGCGTCCTGTCGGGTGAGGCATGGGCTCGCGCTCAGCGAGGCGATGCGCGAACCGCCATCGACCTGCTGGTTCAGGCCCGCGGACTGGTCGAAGGAGCTCAGTTCTCGGATCTCGACCGCGCCGAGGTGGTCTTCAGGCTGGGCGCCTGCCGCTATCTCCTGTCGAGCGTCGCCACTGCGATTGCACTCTTCGACGAGGCACTGGCGCTGGTCGATGGCTCGCCTTTGCCGTCGGACGCCCTCCGGTCGAATATCTTCAGCTGGCGGTCTCGCTGCTATCGCCGGCAGCGCGACTACGAAGCCGCTCGCGAAGACATCGATCGCGCGCTCGAGCTCGCAGAGTCGATGCGCGACGCTCGGGTGCTCGGTGAGGCGTATTTCCAGGCGTCGATGATCGCTGAACGTGACGGTCAGTGGATTCTTGCCCGCACCTACGCCGAGCGGGCGAAATCGCAGTTCGAGCAGTCGAGCGATCGCGCGACCGTCGGCAAGCTGCTCAACAACCTGGGGTTGCTCGAGCTCCTGCTCGGGAAGCCCGATCAGGCCGTGGCTCGACTCAACGAGGCGTTCTCGATCGTGCTCGATACGGGCGACGACGACGACCTCGCCACGGTGATCTCCTCGCTCTCGCACGTCTGCCTCCGCACCGGTGACGCGGCGACGGCCGAGAAGCATGCCCGGCATGCGCTGACCGTGCTCGGCTCTCGTGACGATCGCGCCGAGGAGATCGGCAGCGTGCACCTCACGCTCGGGCGAGCGCTGCTCGAGCTCGGCCGCTTTGACGAAGCAGAAGAGGTGCTCGCGAAAGCCGAGGATGCCTTCGGCCAGCTCTCGTCCGGCTCCCACTCTGCGGCGGCCTGGCTTGCGCAAGGGGACCTTGCGCAGCGCCGTGGCGACGACAGCGGCGCTGCGATTCTCTTCCGGCGCTCGGCGGAGGCGCTCCAGGATTACCGGCTCTAGCCCGGTCTAGGTCGAGAGGAGGTGACTACTGTGGCTTCGAAATACTCACGGCTCGCCAGCAAGCGCAAGTTCTTCCTTGTGCTTGCTGCTGTGGCGGCGGCTGTGCTCGGCGGCAAGCTTGGTATCCACATCCATCCAGATGGATGGTTCGACGGTCCCTAGTCACCGCGGGCATGCGGCACATGTTTTGCACCCCACGCGTTTGGCGTGATTCGGGTCTGGTCAGGGCGGAGCAACATCGTTGACTTTGGCGGCGGTGTTTCGGCGTAATCGTCTGAGACTTGCTGGTTGGGTGTGCAGGTCAGGATGACTGCACACCCACACCGCACCTCCCGCCAGCGTGTCGTTCTGACGGTGGGGGTTCTCATGAGGACAGCCTCGGGAGGGCCGCTACAGTGGGCTTGATGGAGACATCGCTGCCGCGTTTGCGCGGGATCGTGGTCTCGGCACAGGCGTTTCGCCGGCTAGCCGTTGCGAACGCGCTGATGCTTCTCGTGATCGTCGCGAGTGGCGCGACGGTCCGTCTCACCGCGTCCGGCCTCGGCTGTCCGCACTGGCCGGGCTGCGAGGCCCCGACCCAGCTGCCAGAGAAGGGCTACCACTCGTTCATCGAGTTCGGCAACCGGCTGGTCGCGGCGGTCACGATCTTTCTGACCCTGGCCACGCTGCTCGCAGCGTTCGCGACTCCGACCTTGGCGCGCTGGGCCCGCTGGGTGGCAGCCGCAACCTTCGTCGGAACGCTCGGCCAGGCCCCGCTCGGCGCGATCACCGTCTACTACCACCTGAACCCCTGGCTCGTGCTCTCTCACTTCCTCGTCTCGCTGACGATTCTCACGCTCGGCGTGATCGTCGCTCTCGAGGCCTGGAACGTGCGCGGTGAGGCCTTACCGCTGCGTCTGCGCCAGCTGGCGATCCTGGTCGGCTTGTCCGGCGGCGCGCTGATCGTCAGCGGCACCCTTGCGACGGCCGCCGGCCGGTTCCCCGGCAGCTTCGGAAGCACGCCCGTGCAACGGCTCGGCCACTTCTACCCCGCGATGTGGCTCCACGTTCGCGCGGTTGCGGTCTTTGGCATTTCGTTCCTTGTCCTCCTCGTGTGGCTGACGCGGCAGAAGAGCCGCTTCGCGCTGCTTGCGGTGGGCGTGCTCGGCGTGCTGATCGCCCAGATGGCGGTGGGAGAGATCCAGTACCGCGTCGACATGGTCTGGTGGCTCGTGCTGATCCACGTCTCGCTCGGCGCGGCGCTCTGGGCCTTCTTGACCGCGCTCGTCGCCTCGCTCTGGCGCCCCGCTGGCTAGAGGGGCTTGATCTGCATGGTCACACCCTGCATGGTGGGGATCGCGCCCGCCTCGCCCAGGTCCGCGGCAAAGCTGCCTTCCCCACGGCCGAGTCGGACACGCCCCTTGGGGCAGGCCCTTCCCCGTGCCACGCCCATCCCACATCAAGCCTCTAGGATGACCTGATGTCTGACGAGCTGCGGCTTGAGCGCCGTCCGGAGCTGCGGCATCCGGCGCTCGTGTGCGCATTTCGCGGCTGGAACGACGGTGGCCAGGGAGCCTCGGTCGCGGGCCATTTCCTCGCTCGCGCCTGGAACGCCGAGAAGTTCGCCGAGATCGATCCCGAGACGTTCTTCGACTTCCAGGCCACGAGGCCGCACATCTCGCTTGTCGAGGGGATGAGGCGGCAGATCGACTGGCCGGAGAACACGTTTCTCGAAGCCCAGCTCCACGACGGGCCGCGGGACGTCGTGCTCCTGCTCGGAACGGAGCCGAATCTCCGTTGGCGCACGTTCAGCAACGTGGTCACCGACCTCGCGCTCGACCTGGGCGTCGAGCTCGTCGTCACGCTCGGTTCGCTGCTGGCCGACGTTCCGCACACGCGCCCGGCGCCCGTGACCGGGAACGCGACCGATCCTGAGCTCGTCGAGCAGCTCGGCCTGCAGGCCTCACGCTATGAAGGGCCGACCGGCATCGTCGGCGTGGTGCACGACGCCTGCCGCACGGCGGGTATCCCATCGGCTTCGCTCTGGGCGGCCGTTCCGCACTACGTCTCGATGACGCCTTCGCCGCGAGCCGCGAAAGCGCTGAGTGAACGGTTGGCAGATCTGCTCGGTGTCGGGCTCGACACGACAGAGCTCGAGGCGGCGAGCGACGCGTACATGGAGCAGGTGAGCGAGGCGGTGGCCGCCGACTCCGAGACCGCGGCGTACGTCGACGAGCTCGAGCATCGCGTCGACGAGATCATCGACGAGAGCGATCTGCCATCGGGCGACACGCTTGCTGCCGAGCTGACGCGGTTCCTCCGCGAGCGCGAGCAGGACGACGACGGCCCCGATGCGGCCCGCGGCGACCACTGAGCTCGCCGTCTAACCGAAGGTGAACGCGTACGCCTGAACGCCGGGCGTGAACCGAAGCTCGAGCAGTCCCTGCTCCGGCACGGCGCTCGAATGGAGCGTGTAGAGCTTGTAGGCGTTCACGTCGACCGACCCGGCCGGCTTGCCGTCGATCAGCTTCTGCACGGTCCCGTGCCCGCCGAGCACGAGATAGACGTGCTCGCCGGTGAAGTTCAGGCGCAGCTTAGCGTCCTTCCCGGCGACGATCCTCTGGCTCTGGACGTTCCATGAGCCTGAGTAGGCGAGCTCGTTCTGATCGAGCGTCTTCGGGAAGCTGTACGTCGCGAAGTGGTTCTGCGTCAACGGAAGCGACCCGCCGTAGCGGGCGAGCCGCTCGTAGCCGAGGTACGACTCGGGTGTCGTCAAGTCTGTCGGCGTCAGGTCGGGGACGCTCGGAGCGGTCTTGCCCTTCGCGCCGAGGAGCTGCCGGATCAGCGCCTCGGTGTTCGAGTAGTCGCCCTCACCGAAGTCCGTGTGGCGAATGCGGCCGTTCTTGTCGATCAGATACTCCGCCGGCCAGTACTGGTTGCTGTAGGCATCCCAGGTGGCGTAGTTGTTGTCCTGGGCGACGGGGTACGGGATTCCAAGCCGCTTGACGGCGGCCTTCACGTTCGAGGCGACGTGCTCGAACGCGAACTCGGGCGTGTGGATGCCGATGATCTCGAGCCCCTTCGAGTGGTAGGTGTCGTACCACGCCTTCAGGTGGGGCAACGTCCGGAGGCAGTTGATGCACGAGTACGTCCAGAAGTCGATCAGCACGACCTTCCCGCGCAGCTGAGAGAGCTTCAGCGGCTTCGAGTTGAACCAGTCCTCGGTGCCGGTGATCTCGGGCGCGGGGCCATAGTCGGGCAGGCTGCCCGTCCCGGCCGCGGCCTTCTTGGGGACGAGCGGCGTCACGCCTGACACCTTCGCGAGCTGCTTGCTGGCTGACGAGCTGCCCTCGATCGAGTTCTGGATCGACGAGACGTAGCCCGGGACGTGGGTTGCGAGCCGCGTGTCGAGGTTGAAGGTGAGAGCGACTGCCACCAGGCCGATCAACGCACCCGACGCGAGCCGGAGCTCGGCGTCATGTGCGCGCAGCTGCGTCGAGACTTCCCGGCCGCCGTAGGCGATCAGCAGCATCGGGACGCCGGCGCCGACGGCATAGGCGACGGTCAGGAGGATCGCGCGCCAGCCGACGTGCTCCTGGGCCGCGACGCTCGAGATCGTCGCGAGCACGGGCCCTGCGCACGGCGTGAAGACGAGCCCGAGCGAGGCTCCGAGCAGGAATCCGCCACCGCCCGCGCGATAGCGGGTGAGGCGGGTGAACGGCCGCTCGAGCGCTCGTCCGAGCTGTGGGATCAGCAGCGTCGCGGCGAGCAGGAACAGCATCACGATCGCGAGCTGGCGGAGACGATCGTCGCGCAGACCGAGCTTGCCGAGCAGCCAGGTCGCGGAGAGCGTGAAGACGACGAAGCTCGCAACGAGGCCGGTGATGATCCGCAGCGGCTTGCGACCCGTCGCGCCGCCGGCGAGCAGGATCGGAAGCACCGGCAGGACACACGGCGAGATCGCGGTCACGAATCCCGCCAGCAGTCCAATCCCGAGGAGGACGATCACGGCCGCACCTTCCCGGATCTGAGCTCAATGCCGCACCACAGCCCCATCTCCAAATCTACGAACCGCAGACGCATTGCGGTTTTCAACGCCATCTGAGCCGCCCGTATTTCGAGGTCATGTCAGGCGGGCGGGTCGGACGCCGGCTTGTCCGCCGCCTGCGCATCCGTTGCGGGTCGTCTGCGCCGCCGGCGTTTGGGCCGGGTTGGCGCTTCGCCTTGCGAGGTGCTGTTGGTCTGAGGCGCGTGGATCTTCGGCGCCCCGTTCTGCTCCCCGGTTGCCGGCTGAGCCTGGCCCGGCGTGCCGGGCTTCTTCTTGCGGCGTCTTCGGCGTGAGCGGGACGGCCCTGTCTTGGGCTGCGGCAGGTCGTCTGCGAGTGCGCCTGCGATCTCCTCGATCGAGCCGAGCCGTTCGCGAGCCGCGTCGAGGAGCTGCGTTGCGCGCGGGGTGTAGGCATCTGCCGAGGCGACGAGCGCCGCGCCGACCTCGCGAGGCATCTCGAGCGCCGCGTTGACGAGGCGGGCGGCGTTCTCCTCGTGGCGGTGGCCGCGCGAGTTCGCGAGCGCGCCAAGGAGCCGCTTCGCATCCGGGTATTCGAGCGACGCTTTGCGATCGAGCGTCTTCCGGACGGCGCGTGCCAGTTTCCAGGTCCAGCGAGCGAGGATCTGCTCCGGTGCATCGGGCTTGCCGTCGGCGATCGCGCGCAGCAGGATCCGGACGCCGGCGGTGCGATCCTTCTCCCACGGCAGCGCCTGCGTGACGAGCGTGACGAGGTCGTCGAAGTCGGCCCGTTCCACGCGCATCGAAACCCGATCAGCGAGCGCGACCATGCGCAGCCGCCGGTTCGGGTTCTGGGCGGCGCAGGTCGAGAGGAAGGTTTCGAGGGCGCCTTTCGTGGAGCCGTTCTCGGTGAACTTCTGGACGAAGGTCTGCCGTTCGTCGAAGCGCATCTGGCGGCCGGCGATCGTGGCCCAGAAGCGCTGCTCGTCGTCGTCGAGGTACTTCGGGTCGACGCGCTGCCATTCGCGCTGGATCACGGCGAGCCGGCGTCCCACGTCAGGCGTGACGGGGACGAGCCACGGCGCGGGCGTCAGCTTGCGGCGCGCACGGCGCTGCATCCGGCGCCGAGGCGCCGGCGTGACGCGGGCGCCCTCGCGGTAGAAGTCGGCGTCGAGGAGCGAGTGAAGCGACACGACGCGCTCGTGATGCGTGGCGCCCTTCGGGACGAAGTCGACGACGATCCCCGCCTCTTTCCGCGGGTGGATCCGCATGATCCGGCCGATGCGCTGCTGGTAGACGCGCTTCGAGGCGGTCGGCGCGAGATGCATGACGACCGTTGCACGCGGTGAGTTCCAGCCTTCGGCGAGCAGCATGGCGTTGATCAGGACGTCGATCTCGCCGCGCTCGTAGGAGGCGAGGATGGAGGCGAGCTTCACGGGCGCCGTCTTGCCGGAGACCGCCTCTGCCTTCACTCCGGCGGCGCGAAACGCGGTGGCCAGGTTGTAGGCATGCTCGACACCGGCCGCGTAGACGATGCCCGGCGAGTCGCCGAAGCGCTCGCGGTAGAGGGTCGCGGCCGCCATGTTCAGGGCCTCGTGGTCGAGGGCGTCGGCAAGGGCGCGCTCCTCGAAGTCGCCGCCGACGATCGGAACCGAGTTGATCGCGGCGACCGGCGGCACGCGGAGGCAGCGCAGGGGCGCGATCAGCCCACGCCGGGCAGCGTCGGCGAGCGGCAGGTCGTCCACGGAGGCGGGGAAGACGTCCGAGACCTGCTTCGCGATCAGCTCCTCCGTCGCGGTCATGCCGATGTAGATGGGCTCGGAGAAGCTGCGGATCGCGGCCGAAGTCTTCTCGCCGAGAGCGGTGTGCGCCTCGTCGCAGATCACGAGTTGGTAGGCGGTGCGTGAGACCTCGGCGACGTGGCGGGCGAACCAGGCGTAGGTCTGGATCGTGATCGGCGCGGGTGCGAGCGGCGTGACGCCCTCGAGCAGCACGTCGGCGAAACGGTGGCCGTAGCCGTGCTCGGTCAGCTCGCGGCGGAACTGGTCGACGAGCAGGCGGCGGTGCGTGAGGATCAAGACGCCTTCGGTGCGCGCCGCCTCGACGAACCCGGCGGCCGCGATCGTCTTCCCGGAGGCGGTCGGATGACGGAAGCGGTAGCGGCGCACCGCTCCGGGATCGTCGGCGGGTGCGAGCTCGTCCTCCTCGACGTCGTCTTCGAGCTCGATCTCGTCATCGGAGAGGAGAACGGGCGGCTCCCCTTCGTCGTCCTCGTCTTCCTCGGCGACCTCTTCGACGAGCGTGACGCTGTTGGGGGTCTCGACCGGTCTCTGGTTGGCGGCGATCAGCTCGGTGAGCATTCCGGCGAGCGCGTCGACCTGATGGCGGCGCAGCTCGGTGCCGGAGGCGAGCTTCGGCATCGGCTTCTCGGAGAGGATCCGCTCCAGACCGAGCATGAGCCCGTACCGGACGCGCCACTCCGGAGACGGTTCTCGGCGGCCCGCGTCCAGCTCGGCGAGCGCATCCTCGAGCGCACGGCGCAAAGCCGTCCCGGGTGCCAGAACGACGTCGGCATCCTCGTCCGGGCCGAGGAAGGGCTCACCCGCCCAGGCTTCCGCCCGGAGGGCCGCCGCCACCATGGCGTCGGGCGCTCCAAACGGATCGGAAAAGGCTTGAGGTGTCTCTTGCATAGGCGCGACACGCGCTTCGTGCCGCTAGAAAGAAGAACTCGCGCTTACGGGTAATCCCCTCGCAAGCCGCAGATCGAAGAATACCCGATCTGGCGGTTGTCAATGCGTCGAGGCGAAAAGAATTTACTGCACGCCTGCGGCTGCGGCGGCGTCGAGGTAGACGTCGATCGGCGCTGCGCCGTGGCGGAGCAGGCTGGCCGGGGCGTCGTCTGCGATCTCGGCCGTGAACGCGCGGACGACTGCATCCGCCTTGTCGGACCCTGTGACGAGGAAGACGATCCGGCGCGCGCCGAGCAGCGTCGGCAGGGTCATCGTCACGCGGTCGACAAACGGCTCGAGGCCCGCGGGGCCGCTCGTTGCCCGTTTCTCGCGCTCGAGCAGCTGGGGCGACCCAGCGAAGAGCGACGCGATGTGCGCGTCGGAGCCGAGGCCGAGCAGCAGGAGGTCGAGCTCGACACCCTCCAGCTCGCGATCGTAGGCGTCGGCAGCCTCGGCCGGTGGCAGCTCGCCGCGCATCCGGTGCACCTTGGGAAGGCCTGCGAGCCGGTCGAGCAGCGTCCGCGCCGCAAGCCCGTAGTTCGACAGCGGATCGCCTGGGCGAACGCAGCGCTCGTCACTCCACCAGAGCGACACCTTCCGCCAGTTGGGCTCGAGCGTCGCGGCACGGGTGTAGGCATGAGCCACGGAGGAGCCTCCGGTCAAGACGATCGCGCCGCCAAGTCGAGCCTGGGCGGCGAGGAGCTCGGCTACCGGCTCGGCCGGATTGTCCGAGACATGGAGCTGTGGCTCACTCATCCCCTCGAGCCATCTCTTGCGAACGCTCGACGGCTGCGTTGATGGCGTTCAAGAACGCGGCGCGGACACCCGCTTGCTCGAGCTCTCGGATCGCCCGGGTGGTCGTGCCGCCCGGCGAGGTGACCGTCTCGCGCAGCTCGACCGGATGCATCTTCTCGTCCCGCAGCAGCTTCGCCGTGCCGAACATGGTCTGAACGACGAGCTTGGTCGAGATCTCGCGCGAGAGCCCGAGCAGGACGCCCGCTTCGATCATCGCCTCGGTGAGCAGCGCGAAGTACGCAGGGCCCGAACCGGAGACGGCCGTGATCACGTCCATCTGATACTCGGGAACCTCGACCACGTCTCCGACGGCGCGAAGCACGGTCTCGGCACGCTCGATGTGCTCCCGGCCGGCGTGGCGGCCGGCGCAGATCCCGGCAATTCCCTCGTGCACCGTCGATGGCGCATTCGGCATCGCTCGCACGACCGGGACGTCGTTCTCGAGATGACGTTCAATTGCCGCGGTCGTGATTGCAGCCGCGACGGAAAGCACGGTTTGCTCGGCGGTGAGCAGGTGGCCGACCTCGCCGAGCAGCGTCGGCACGTCCTGCGGCTTGACCGCGATCACGACCACGTCGGCGCCGCGGATCGCCTCGACGTTCGAGGTGGTCGCCTCCATCCCGTGCCGCTCGCGCAGCTCTTCAGCGCGCTCTTCGCGGCGCGCAGTGGCGACGATGTCGGCCCAGTCGGAGCTACGCAACCCGGCGAGCAGGGACTCGCCGATCTTGCCCGTGCCCAAAATTGCGATTCGCATCGGACAAGCGTACGAGTCCGGCGTGGTATCCCGCCAGGAGATACACACTCGCGAGGCCGGCCCACCGTCCATATGGCTCGAGCAGAACGTCTGTCTCCTCGGCCTCGACCCGCCTTCCCCAGAGCTTCGCGGCGAGTTTCACGAGCCCGAGATCGCGCGCCAGCCCACGTTCGTAGCGCCCGAGCCCTTCGAGGCAGACGACGCCGACCGACCACGGGCCGAGCCCGCGCTCGCGCTCGAGGCGGGCTGCGACCGTCGCCGTGGGGTGGTCTTTCAGACGCTCGAGGTCGAACGAGCGGCAGAGCCGGACGAGCGCGTCGCCGCGCCGCATCCCGAGGCCGAGCCTGCGCAGTTGCACCGGAGAGAGACGGGCGAGGTCGCTGGCCGTCGGAGCGACGTGCTGGCCGTCGAGCGCCTGGGTTGTCGCCCGGATCACGGCCCGCTCGGTGCGACGTGCCTCTTTGGCGGTGATCAGTTGTCCTGCGACGGCGCGGAGCAGCGCGTGAGCGACGGTCGCCGTGCGCAACGGGCGCAGGCCGCGCAGCGCTCGCGTCGTCTCGCCGATCAGCGGATCTCCGCCGAACAGCTCCAGGAACTCCGAATGGTCGTCATCCAGGCCGAGGATGAAGCGGACGTGCTCGACGCCGGCCTCGCTTGCGGCCTCCACGAAGACCGTCCCGTCGCCGCCCTGCCAGGCCCGGACGCGCTCGAGCTGCCCTGCGGCGGCGATCGTCGCGGCGTAGACGCCGTTCGAGACCGTGCGGGTGGCATCTCCGCCGAACCGTGTCGAAAGTCGGAGCGAGTACGGCCCGCGCGGCCGGAGCCCGACGGAGATCGGCGCCAAGATCCGCCTAGCTTAGTGCGCTGGACGGCTCAGACTGGAGCCCGGCCGCAACTTCGGCGGCGAGATCGAGCACGTCGAGCGCCTCGGTCTCGCGACCCGAGTCGCGTAGGAAGCGCCCATATGCGCGCAGCGCCTGAGCATGCTCGCGAATCGTCCCGTGCTCGCGCAGCTGCGCGCTCGCGGCGGCGAACGTCTCGGCGGCAGCTGGGTCTTCGAGGCCTGCGAGTGCTTCCGCGAGCGCCCACGTCGCCAGCGCGAGCTGGTTCGGAAGCTGCGCTGCAGCGTCCTGAGCCTCGCGTGCGCGGCTCGCCGCCTCGACGAACGCTCCGCTCCGCGTGGCGCACATCGACTGAAGCCTCCGGGTGACGGCGAGATCTCCAGGCTCAGGGCGGGTGCCCAGCAGCCGCTCGGCCTGGTCGATCTGGCGCATGGCTTCTTGGGTCTCTTCCCCGGCGGCGAGGATCGCTGCCGCGCAGGAAAGGCAGGCTCGCGCGAGGTGCACGGAGTCCTCGGTCGCCTCGAGCAGCGCGACGGCGCGACGGAAGTGCTCGAGGGCGACGAGTGGCTTTTCCTGCTCGTGGGCGATACGACCCAGAGACCAGTAGAGGCGAACCCGGGTGTACGGGTCGGTGGCCTCTTCCGACAACGCGAGGGCTTCCTCGACGACGCGCTTCGCCCCGTCGAGATCCCCCAGGTCGGTCAGCGCGTAGCTCAGGTAGCTGCTGAACCTCACCCGCGACGCGGTGTCGTCGGGTGCGATTGCGGCGAGCTCCCGCAGGCCTTCCTCGAAGAGCTCGGCGGCGCGTCGCGGCGTTCCGACCGCGGAGTAGGAATGCCCGAGCGTCGCGTAGATGTCGGGACGAGACGCCGGATCGACCAGGTCCGAGCTCACGGCGTCCGCGAGCTCGGCGATCGCGTCGGCGTGATCGCCGCGTGCTGCGGCTGCCAGGCCCAACATGACGCGTGCGCGCATCGCAGCCGTGCTGTCCGCCTGGGCGAGCGCGTCCTCGAGGATCGCGCGCAGCTCCTCCTCGGCCACGTTGCCGTCGAGTCGCAGCTGCAGCTCGGCATTCGCGAGCCGGATCTCCAGCGCCTCGGCGTTCGTGACCTGCGAGCCCGTTTCCAGATACTCGGCGGCGACACCGAGCTTCTGCGCGAGCATGCGCAACGCCTTCACGGACGGCCGCCGCGCATCGGCCTCGATGCGCGAGATATAGGCGTAGGAGACGCCGGGCGAAGACAGTGCGCGTTGCGAAAGACCGCGCTCCAGCCGCAAGCGCCGGAGCCGCCGCCCGATTGTTTCCGACTCAGGATGTATGTCAGGTGTCAAAGCGAAGGCTGATGATGAAGATTCCGTCGGACCGCGTCAACCGCATAAAGGCGCAATTTGCGGGCTTGTTTTCAGTTTCGGTCTTGACAACAAAAGTAATCAGCAGTAGTTGCTGAGCGCGGTTCGCAATCTCGTTGACCGCCTGTGCCGGAAGTTCGGCCCGCATTCTCTCACGATGCAATGAAAGGGGGTCATCACATGAAGCGCATGCTGTCTCCGCGCGTTCAGCTCTTCGCAATCGTGCTCGTGCTCGCACTTGCGGCACTTGCCATTGGCGGGGAGCCCTGGGGCCCGTAGTCCCGTTGGCCGAGCAGCCGGGGCGGAGCGGGTGAGCCTCCGCCCCGGCGGTTAGGCTCCGGCGATGCTGCGACACGTTGCCTCCCGCGTGTCGATGCGGAGCCGCGAGCGGAAGCTCCGCCTTTTCATCGAGCTGTTCGCTCCAGGACCGGAGACGTCGGTGGTCGACGTCGGGGTCACGGATGCGCCGTTTGGGAATGGCTCGAGCGACAACTTCTTCGAAGCGCTCTATCAGTGGCCGGAGCAGATCACCGCCGTCGGGCACACGGAGCTCGATCGCTTCGCCGAAGCCTTTCCGCAGGTGCGCGCTGTCCGCTCGGATGGACGTGACCTGCCATTCTCGGATGCCGAGTTCGATCTCGGCTTCTCGAATGCCGTCATCGAGCACGTTGCCGGCGGTCGCGAAGGCCAGCGGCGGTTCGTCGAGGAGCTCTGCCGCGTTGCGGCGAACGTCTTCGTGACGACCCCGAACCGCTACTTCCCGCTCGATCCGCACACCCTCCTCCCGTTCGCACATTGGCTTCCGAGCGGCCCGGCGCGCGACCGCCTGCTCAGGGCCCGTGGATTCGACGACGTGCTCGATCCACTGGGCCCGAAGCAACTGGCGCAGCTCTTTCCTTACCCGGTTCGTGTAATCAACACCGGGATGACGCTCGTGGCCGTAGGTCCCGTGTGATGCAGGTGCTGCACCGCCGGCCCGTGTGGGTGCTGCATGTCTTCGTCGTCGGGCTCGCGCTCCACAACTTCGCGATGGCCGAGCTCTGGGCAGCGGGCGTTCGCGGCACAGCGCTGACCGTCGTCTCGGCCTGGAAGGAGGCGTTGCTTGCCGTCGCGCTCGTCGTGACGGTGCGAGAGCGGCGCAGGCTGCCGTTCGACGGTCTCGCGGCAGACTGGCTCGCGCTCGCCTTCGGTGCCTTCGTGATCGTCTACGCGCTCATCCCTCAGGGTTGGCTCGACGGCGGGGCGACGCACAAGGGCGTTCTGTTTGGGCTGCGAAACGATCTGGTGCCGGTCGGCGCGTACTTCCTCGGTCGCGGGCTTGCCTTGACGGTGCCCGAGGTGAGACGCCTCGGCGCGACGATCCTCGCGACCGCCGCTGGCGTGGCGGCCTTCGGGCTCGTCGATGTCTATGCGATTCCGCTCTCGTGGTGGCGCAATTCCGGCGCGCCGGGATGGTTCCAGGATCAGCTCGGGTTCAGCTACAAGGGCCTCTCCGACCTGCCCGAGAACTTCATCTACAACCTCGGGAACAACCAGCCGATCCGCCGTCTCGTCTCGACCTTCCTCTCGCCGCTTGCGACGTCGTACCTGCTGGTCGTCGCCCTGCTGCTGATGGCGGCCTGGTGGGCTCGGGCCCGGCCGCGCGGCCGCAAGACGATCGCCGTCTTCTGCGGGACGCTGCTCCTGCTCTTCGCCGGCCTGCTCTGGACGCATTCGCGCTCGTCCTATCTCGCGCTCGTCCTTGGCCTGCTCGCGTTCGCCTGGGTAAGGCGAGAAGGACGCCTGGTGGTGATCGGTGCCGCGGTCGCGGTTGTCGTCATCAGCGCGGTGTTCGTGAAGGCCTATCCGCACATCGGGCCGTCGACGACCTTCACGCCCAAGGAGATTGCGACGCAAGAGCAGGAGGCGAAAGGTGCAGGCGCTGCGGTGAGCGCAGGCGGGGCGGAGGACGCGAGCACGTCGAGCCATTGGCGAAGCCTCAAGGCCGGAATCAGGACTGTCGTCCACCATCCACAGGGCTTCGGGCTCGGGAATGCCGGCTCGACCGCCGCGCGGACGGACGTCACGATCCAGGCCGGCGAATCGACTTACACCCAGGTCGGTGTCGACGTCGGGCTCGCGGGCGCGCTCGTGTTCGTCGCCTGGTCGCTCGTCCTGCTCTGGAGGACGCTGCGGAACTGGGCGTGGATCGGCGCAGCGTTCGCCGCCGTGCTTGCGCTCGGGCTCCAGACGGATGTGATCGGCGTGCCCTGGCTCGCCTATGTGCTCTGGGCGCTCGCCGGAACCGCGGTCTTCTGCGCGGAAGTGTGACAATTCTGCGCCAAAAGGCGCACGAGCTCTTGCGGCTCCGGGGAGCCGTCGTACCGTTGATCGAGTGCGACTCAGACCCCTCGATCTCCTCGTCGGCGTGGCCGTCTTGGCGCTTTGCTTCTTCGCCTTCTCGAAGCTCCAGCACGGCGGTGCCGCTGCCGTCGTGCTCCCCGATCCGGTCTCGGCGCCGGGGACGATCAACGCCGCCGTCACCCAGGCAACCATCGGCAAGACGATCTGCGTGCGCGGCTGGACGAAGACAGTCCGGCCGCCGACGAGCTACACGAACGCTCTGAAGGCGCAGCAGCTGAAGGAGTACCACCTGCCGGGCGCCATGTCGGACTATCAGGAAGACCACCTGATCAGCCTCGAGCTGGGCGGCAATCCAACCGACCCGCGAAATCTCTGGCCCGAGCCCTATCCGCGTGCCGCGGTCGTCGACACGATCGAAAACGAGCTGAATGCCAAGATCTGCTCCGGGAAGCTGACGCTTGCGGAGGCGCGACACGAGGAATCCACGCTCAAGCACGAGCACGGTTGACCATGGCAAGCTTCGTTCATGGCCGCGATCGATCCTCGGGTGGACATCGGGCACGTCCACCTGAAGGTGGCCGACCTCGATCGGGCGCTCGCGTTCTACGTTGGCGTCCTTGGCTTCGAATTGACCACGCGGTTTGGCGACCAGGCCGCCTTCATCTCAGCCGGCGGGTATCACCATCACCTGGGCCTGAACACCTGGGAGTCGAAGAACGGCCCGCCGCCGGCGCCGGGAACGACCGGGCTCTACCACACCGCGATTCGCTATCCCGACCGGAAGACGCTCGCCGACGCGCTCCGCCGCGTGCTCGAGGCTCGCATTCCGATCGACGGGGCGAGCGATCACGGCGTCAGCGAGGCGATCTACCTCCGTGACCCCGATGGGAACGGCGTCGAGCTCTACCGCGACCGTGCGCGCGAAGACTGGCCGAAGGCCGCCGATGGCGAGCGGGTCGCGATGTTCACGGCGCCACTCGATCTCGGCGCGCTGCTGCACGAGCTCGACGGCGCCTGAGAGCCAAGCCCTAGGGCGCAGCCTGGATTGCGCCAGCCACGGCGACCGGATCGCTCAGCATCGTCAGGTGGCCTGCGCCCGGGATCATCACCAGCCGCGCGTGCAGGTCGTGAGCGGTCTGGGTCCCAGCGGAGAGCGAGTCCACCTCATCACGTGTCCCCCACACGACGGTGGCCTTGACGTGCAGCGATTGGAGCGCGGATCTCGGCAGGCCGGCGAGCGGCCGTTTCGCCATCGTGGCGATCGCATTGTCGGCCCCCTTGATGCGGAAGGGGTCGGTCCACTGGTCGATGATCGAGTCCGTCACCGCGGGGTGGGTCGGGCCGTAGGCTCGCAGCAGAAGCTTCTTCGCGGGCCAGTTCCAGCGCGTCGCGAGCCGGAGCGCGCTCGTGACGAACGGCGTGTGGGCAAAGACGTCGCGTACGAGCGAGGGCGCACCGCCGGTGCCGAGCGCATCGCCGTCGAGCAGCACGATCCGCGACGCGAGGCCACGCTGCGCCACGGTCACTGCGACCGCGGCACCGAGTGAATGGCCGACCACGACCGGCCGCGCGATGTGAAGCGTCCGCATGAAGTCCTGCACCTGGTCGCCCCATTCCTTCAGCGTCCAGGGCCCGCGGCGAGTCGAATAGCCGAACCCGTCCAGGTCGAGCGCGTAGACGCGGTGATTCCGCGCAAGCAGTGGACCAACCTGGTCCCACACGAAGCTCGGCTCGACAAAGCCGCCGATCAGCACGATCGGGGTTCCGTGCGAGCCCCATTCCCGATACGCCGTCAGCACTCCATCCGCCTCGACGAATCGCCCATGCCAGAGCGCCTGCGCAGACTTCCCCTCTCCGCCGGTCGCGATGTTGAAAACGAACGACGAGACGGTCAGCAGCACGACCAGCCAGATCACGAGTGCCCCGAGCGCAAAGAGGATCTTGAGGAGCAGGCGCATCCGCATAGGCTACGGACATGCGCGCAGCTCGTCTCCACGAGATCGGCGGGACGCCCCAGATCGACGAGATCGATGCTCCGTCGGGCGGCGAGCTCCTCGACGTCACGGTCGCCGGCCTCAATCCGGTCGACATCACGATCGGCAACGGCCGCTTCTACGGCGGCGTGCCCGAGACGCCGTACGTGATCGGCTCCGAGGCGGTTGGGCGGACGGCCGGCGGGCGGCGGCTCTGGTGCTACGCCCGAAACGCGATGGCCGAGCAGACGGTGATCGAGTCGCCAGAACGCACGGTCGAGGTGCCGGACGGAGTGAGCGACGAGCTCGCCGCTGCCTGCGGCGTCGCCGGCCTCACCGGTTGGCTCGCGGTCTCGTGGCGCGCGCGCGTGACACCGGAGGACACCGTGCTCGTGCTCGGTGCCAGCGGCAGTCTCGGCGCCACAGCCGTCCAGGGAGCCAAGCTCCTCGGCGCGGCGCGTGTGATCGGTGCGGCCCGACGCACGGAGAACGTGCCGGAAGAGGCCGACGAGGTGGTGAAGATCGACGGGTCGGAGACGTATCCGGCCGCCACGGTGATCATCGACGCGCTCTGGGGCGAGCCGATCGCGCGTGCCCTTTCGGCGGCTGCGAACGGCGTGCGCGTCGTCCAGCTCGGCCAGTCCGCGGGACCGGCTGCCACGCTTCAGTCAGGCTGGGTTCGCGGCAAGGTCGCGGACATCCTCGGCCACGCGCTGCATCAGGTTCCACGCGACGTCTTCGCCGCGGGCTATCGCGAGCTGGCAGAGCACGCCCGTGACGGCCGGATTCGCTACGAGCTCGAGACCTACGAGCTCGACGAGATCGCCAAGGCCTGGGAGCGGCAGTCGTCAGGAAGTCCCGGCGCGAAGATCCTCATCTCGCTGCGCTGACGCCGCGGCGGCCACGGGCGCCGAAGCGGAGCTGCGGTTAAAGCTCTTCTTCGCCTGAAAGGCGTTCGAGTGCGCCCAGTGCTGCCACGATCGACTCGCGTTCCTCGGGCGAGAGCTGTTCGAGCCGTTCTGCCAGCCAGGCCGTGCGCCGGCTGCGCGCGATCTTGAGCACGTTGGCGCCTTCGGGCGTGAGGTAGAGGCCGACGCGGCGGCGGTCGCTGCCCCGGCTGCGGTGGATGTACTTGCCACCCTCGAGCTTCGCTAGGTGCCCTGACATCCCAGGTGCCGAGATGCCCTCGCGCGCGGCGAGGTCGCCCGCTGTCAAGCCCGGGTGAAGGTCGATCGCGGCCAGCAGCGAAACCTGTCCTCCCGTGATTCCGAGCGCCTGCGTCTCGCGTCGCAGGTGGCGGATGATGCGGAGCAGCACGGGCCGGAGCTCGTTCGCAATCGCGAGGGAATCGTTAACAACTTGAACCATTAACGATCTGAAGTGTAGCTCGCGGGGTAGGCGTTGCCGACTCGCTCGCGCTGCCAGGATTCGACTGCCCTGCTCAGACTCCGGGCACAAGCTTGCATATGCTCGGAGCGTGACGCTCCTGAACGTCGCCGAGTACGAAGCTGCTGCCGCCGAGCGGCTCGATCCTGGCGCGCTCGGGTACTACGCGGGCGGCGCGAACGACGAGCGCACGCTTCGCGACAACGTCGACGCGTTCCAGCGCTGGCAGCTTCGGCCCAGGGTTCTCGTCGATGTCGCAGATCCGTCGATACGCACGACGGTGCTCGGCCGGGAGCTCACGATGCCTCTGCTGATCTCGCCGATGGCGTACCAGCGGGTTGGTCATCCAGACGGCGAGGTTGCGATGGCCCGGGCTGCTGCAGCCGCTGGGACGATCATGTGCCTCTCGACGCTCGCGACGGCGACACTCGAGGAGATCGCGGCGACTGGCGTCCCGCGCTGGTTCCAGTTCTACGTTCCTCGCGATCGCGGACGTGCCAGCGAGGTCATGGCCCGTGTCCGCGAGTCGGGTTTTGACGCTCTCGTGATCACCGCGGACACACCGGTTCTTGGTCGCCGCGAACGAGATCTCAAGACGGCGTTCGCCGTCCCTCCCGAGCTCAAGGTCGCGGTCGTCGACCACGATCAGCCAACACCTCTGAGTGCGTTGGCGCACATGTCGGCGTCGCTCACCTGGCCCGACATCGAGCGTCTCAGCTCCGAGTCCGGTCTTCCGGTCGTCGTCAAGGGCGTGCTCACCGCGGAAGATGCGCGGCTCGCCTGCGAGTACGGCGCTGCCGCGATCGTGGTCTCGAATCACGGTGGCCGGCAGCTCGACGGCGTCTCGGCCACGATCGACGCGCTCTCGGAAGTCGTCGAGGCCGTGGACGGCCGGATCGAGGTGCTGGTCGATGGCGGTATCCGTCGCGGCACCGACGTCCTGAAGGCGCTGGCGCTCGGCGCCCGTGCTGTCTTGATCGGCCGTCCAGCGCTCTGGGGCCTCGTCGTCGACGGCGAGGCCGGGGTGAGTCACGTGCTCGAGTTGCTGCGGGCCGAGATCGAGCTGGCGCTCCAGCTCGTCGGCTGCCGGACGCCC
>DASZPQ010000078.1:0-35827 GCA_035550275.1 Gaiellaceae bacterium
TGACGAGACGAGGTCGACATTCGTCCAGTCGGTCGCGAGCTGCTGCTCGAGCTCGGCGATCCGCTGCTCCGCCCGGGAGATCTCCAGCTCCAGGAGCTCGAGCGGCGTCGGCCCCGAGGGCCGTTCGCGCTTCGGCTTCTCCCGCTTCGGCTTCGGCGACGCAGCGACCGGCTCCGATTCGTCGCGGGCCGCGTACTCGGCCCAGCCACCTGTGTAGGAGACGATCGAGCGGTTCTCGATCGACAGGACGCGATCGGCGATCGCGTCGAGCATCGCCCGGTCGTGCGAGACGAGCAGCACTGTTCCCGGAAACGCCTCGAGCGCGGCTTCGAGCGCCTCGCGGCTCTCGACGTCGAGGTGGTTCGTCGGCTCGTCGAGCACGAGGAAGTTCGCGCCGCTGGCGACGACGAGCGCCAGGGCGAGGCGCCGCCGCTCGCCACCGGAAAGTGCCGTGACCGGCTTCTCGTGCGCGTCCCACCCGGAGAAGAGGAAGCGGCCGAGCAGCGCCTGAGCCTCGGGCCGGCGCAGGCCGGTTGCCGCCACGGTCGCATCGAGCACTGAGCCGCGCTCGTCGAGCTCCGACTCGTGCTGCGAGAAGTACGCGATCTCGACGCCGTGCCCGATGCTGACCCGGCCGCCGTCCGGCTCGCGGTGCCCGAGGATCGTCTCGAGCAGCGTCGTCTTGCCGGCGCCGTTCGGCGCGACCAGGGCGACGTGCTCCCCGCGCTCCAGCGCAAACGTCGCGTCGTCGATCAGCTCCTTCGTGCCGGCCCTGAGCTCGAGGCCCTCGACGTTCAGGACGATCCGGCCCGAGCGCTTCGGCTTCAGGAACTCGAAGCCCAGGGTGCGGCGGGCAACGGCGCCGGTCTCGACCTGAACGGCCTTGATCCGCTCGATCTGCTTGCGCTTCGACTGCGCCTGCTTCGCCTTCGTGTTCTTCGCGCCGAATCGCGTCACGAAGCGCTCCAGCCTGGCGATCTCGTCGGCCTGGCGCTCCGCCGTCTTGGCTGCGTGCAAGGCGCGCGCGGCCTTTTCCATCCGCCAGACGTGCCATTTCCCGGCAAAGGACGTCGAGCGGCCGTTCTCGAGCTCGAGCACGCTCGTCGTGACCGATTCGAGGAACCAGCGGTCGTGCGCGACCAGGATCACGGCGGCGTCGATCGTGCGCAGCATCTCCTCGAGCCACTCGATCGTCTCGATGTCGAGGTGGTTCGTCGGCTCGTCGAGCATCAGCAGGTCCGGCTGCGACGCAAGGGCCCGTGCGAGCGAGGCCCGCGTCAGCTCTCCGCCGGAGAACGACGAGAGCGGCCGCTCGAGGTCGTCGTTCGTGAAGCCGAGCCCGCGGACGACCGAGGCCGCGCGGTCGCGCCAGTCGTAACCGCCCGCGTGCTCGAGCCGAGCCTGGGCATCGGCGTAGCGGCGCAGCGTTTTCTCGTCGTGGTCGCCGGCCGCCATCGCGCGCTCGAGCGAGCGCAGCTCCTCCTCCACGGCGGCGAGGTCGGCGGTGCCGGAGAGAACGTAGTCGCGCAAGGGCTTCGAGCTGCCGGCCGGTGGCCGCTGATCGTGCAGAGCGACCCTGGCGCCCTTCTCCCAGACCAGCTCGCCGGAGGCCAGCGACACCTCGCCGACCAGTGCGCGAAGGAGCGTCGTCTTGCCTGCGCCGTTCGCTCCGGAAAGCGCGAGCCGGTCGCGGCGCTCGACCTTGAAGGAGACGCCGTCGAAGAGCGGTTCTCCCGCGAGCTCCTTGCGCAGATTCGATGCAATCAGGACAGCCATCGGATTCCTCTACAGAATGGTGTGGGCATGGTGCGCGGAATCGGTCTCCGGCTCTTTCTCACGGCAGCGGTCGTGCTGGCGTTGGTCAGCGTGGCGCTTGTCTCGCTTGGCGTCCAGGTCGACAAGCTACGGACCCAGACGCACGCCGCGCATCACTCCGAGCAGGTCCTGGTTGCCGCGACGAACCTCGACCAGCTCCAGCAGGAGATGGTAGCGGCGGTCGACAGCTATCTCCTTGCCCACGACGGCGCGTCGCTCGCGTTGTGGAAGAAGGACCAGGCAGCCGAGCCGACCGTTGCGCAGTTCCTCATCTCACAGGTCGCCGGCATGCCGAACGAGGCACGCGGCCGGGCGCTCGCGGCGGGCGTGACCTCATACATGAGCTCGGTCGGGGCGCCGTTGATCGCTCTCGCTCGCACGCATCCGGCATTGGCTCGGGCCCGGGCGACGCGGCTCGCGCGCACCCAGTCCGCCGACCGGCTCCAGCAGGAGTTCCAATCCTTCATCACCGCTGCGACGATGAGCGCCAACTCGGCGTCACAGCGCGCAGACTCCACGTCGAACCTGATCATCACGCTCTTTGGCGTCCGGATCGGGGGCTCGCTGCTGGCAATTCTCGGAATCCTCGCCTACTTGCAGTGGCGAATCGTGCTCCCGATCCGCCGAGTCTCCGCAGCGGCCGAGCGGCTTGCGAGCGGAGAGCTGACCGACCGCCTGATCACTCGTGGGAACGACGAGGTGGCCAGGCTCGGGCGGAGCTTCAATTCGATGTCGGATTCGATCGAGCGGCAGCGCACCGAGCACGAGGACCAGAACCGCGATCTCGAGCGGCTCGCCACGGTCTTGCGCGCCGTGCTCGATTCCACGATCGACGGCATCCTGCTCACGGATCTCGAGGGCAACGTCCAGCTCGCGAACCGGCCGCTGCTTCGGTTTGGCTCGGAGCTCGGGATCCCGGGCGAGGGAACCGCAACCGAGCGGCTGCTTGCCATCAAGAGCAAGATGCGAGAGCAGGAGCGCTACGTGGAGACCATGCAGCGCCTGGGAGCGCATCCCGAGGTGTCGTCGGCCGACGAGTTCGAGGTTGACGATCCATACCGCGTCTTCGTCGGCTACACGGCTCCCGTGCTCGACGACAGCGGGGTGCTGATCGGGCGGATCTGGACGCTTCGAGACGTGACGCAAGAGCGCCAGCTCGACCGGTTGAAGGAGGAGTTCGTCGCCACCGTCTCGCACGAGCTGCGGACGCCGCTCACCTCGATGATGGGCTTTCTGGAGATGTTGCGAGAGGGCGAGGCCGGCAAGCTCACACCCGAGCAGGACCGCTTCCTCGCGATCGTCTACCGCAGCTCGGAGCGGCTGCAGCGGCTCGTCGGCGACCTGCTCTTCGTCGCCCGGCTCGACGCCAGCGGGATCCAGCTCCAGCCGAAAAGCCTGAGGCTGGACAAGCTCGTCGGAGAGGCGGTCGAGGTCGCGTCAGCTCTGGCACGGGCGGGCGGGATCGAGCTGACGTTCGAGCCCTCTCCGCCCGAGGAGATCACCCTGAACGCCGACCCGGAGCGGCTCGCGCAGCTGGTCGGGAACCTGATCTCGAACGCGCTGAAGTTCACGCCGGCCGGCGGTCACGTGCGGGTGCGGGCATTCGCCGAAGGTGAATCCGCTGTTGTCGAGGTCGAAGACACGGGAATCGGGATTCCAGCACTCGAACAGGAGCGTGTCTTCGAACGGTTCTTCCGCTCGTCGTCGGCAACCGAGCAGGCAATCCCAGGAACGGGGCTCGGGCTCGTCATCTCGAGGGCGATCGCGGAAGGGCACGGCGGCCGCATTTCGGTCACGTCGGAGCCGGGGAAGGGCACGTGCTTCCGGGTCGAGCTGCCGTTCGTGCGTCAGTTTGGAGACGCTGTTCTGAGTGCCAGGGATTAGCGGGTAATGTCACAAGGACAAGCAACGTTGGAGGTGCACTGAGCGTGAAGATCGTCGTGGCGTTCGACCATCGAGGCGTGCATCTGCGCGACGCTGTGCTCGAGGTGCTGGCCGGGCACGAAGTGCTCGACCTCGGCACCCACACCGACGCAGTCAAGATCGACTACCCGGACAAGGCACGCGAGGTGGGCGAGGCAATTCAGCGCGGCGATGCAGAGCGCGGTGTGCTCGTCTGTGGCTCGGGCGCCGGAGCTGCGATTGCGGCCTGCAAGATGACGGGGATCCGCGCGGCGATCTGCCATGACCTCTACAGCGCGCATCAGGCCGTTGAGCACGACGACATGAACGTGATCTGCCTCGGCTCGGAGATCGTCGGCCCTTCTGTGGCCCGGGAGCTGATCGAGATCTTCGTCGCCGCGCAGTACGACGGAGGCGAGCGCTACCAGGCGCGGCTCGACAAGGTCGCGCTGATGGAAAAGGAGATGAAGTCATGAACGAACGGCTTGCGAAGGTCGCTGCCCACGGCCAGTCGATCTGGATCGACGTTCTCTCGCGCGACTTCGTGGCTTCCGGCGATCTCGCTGGCCAGATCGCGGAAGACTCGGTCACCGGGCTCACGTCGAACCCCTCGATCTTTCAGAAGGCGATCGCGAGCGGCGATGCCTACGACGAGCAGCTCAAGGCGACCGCGCTCGAAGATCCCACGGACATCTTCTTCGAGCTTGCGCTCGACGACATTCGCGCGGCCTGCGATGTCTTCCGTCCGGTCTGGGAGGCGACGAGCGGAGGCGACGGCTACGTCTCGATGGAGGTCGATCCGCGACTCGCACACGACACCGACGGCACCCTGGCGCAGGCGGTCTGGATCTCAGACCAGGTCGACCGGCCGAACCTGCTCGTGAAGATCCCGGCGACGAAGGCAGGACTCCCGGCGATCGAGGACGCGACGGCGCAGGGGATCTCGATCAACATCACGTTGATCTTCTCGCTCGAGCGGTACGCCGCAGTTGTCGAGGCGTACCTGCGCGGGCTGGAGCGGCTCGTCGCCGACGGAGGTGACCCGTCGAAGGTCGCGTCGGTCGCGTCGTTCTTCGTCTCGCGTGTCGATACGGAGACCGACAACCGGCTCGCCGCACTCGGTAACACCGAGCTGCAGGGGAAGCTCGGGATCGCGAATGCGCGGCTTGCCTACAAGCATTTCGCCGAAGCCTTCAGTGGCTCGCGGTGGGAGAGCCTGGCTGCCGCCGGCGGGACGAAGCAGCGCCCGCTCTGGGCGTCGACCTCGGCCAAGAACCCCGCGTATCGAGATGTGATCTACGTCGAGGAGCTGATTGGCCCGGACACGGTGAACACGATGCCCCCGGAAACGGTCGAGGCATTTGCCGATCACGGCGAGGTTCGCGGAGACACGATCCTGGACGACTGGCGCGAGGCAGAGCAGCTGCTCGCCGATCTCGCCGAGGCCGGCGTCGACTACGACGATGTCGTCGAGACGCTCGAGGTCGAAGGCGTCCAGAAGTTCTCGGACTCCTTCGACGATCTGCTCGCCGGGATCAAGGCCAAGCGCGGAGAGCTGGCGGCCGCGTAGATGAGCTCCCGGAACGCCGATCTGGTCGAGCGAATCTGGTCCCGAGATGGGTCGGTTTGGACAGGGTCCGGAGAGGCGAAATGGCTCGGTTGGCTCGACGAGCCGAGCCGGATGCGCGAGGACGTCGAGCTGATCCAGCAGTTCGTGGACGATGCGTCGGGTCAATTCGATGCCGTCGTCCTGCTCGGCATGGGCGGCTCCTCCCTGGCTCCGGAGGTGCTGCGCATCTCGTTTGCGGTCGAGAACTTCTATGTCCTCGACACGACGCACCCCCAGGCGATCCGCGAATTGGAGGCCAAGCTCGACCTGTCCCGGACGCTCTTCATCGCGGCGTCGAAGTCGGGGTCGACGCTCGAGACCCGCTCGCACGCCGACCACTTCTGGTCGAAGACGAAGAACGGCGACCAGTGGGTTGCGATCACCGATCCCGGTTCGAGCCTCGAAGAGCTGGCCCGGAAGCGCGAGTTTCGCGCCATCTTCCCGGGCGAGCCGACGATCGGCGGGCGCTACTCGGCGCTGTCGCCGTTCGGGATCGTGCCGGCGGCGCTGATGAACGTCGACATCGGGCGCCTGCTCGACCGCACCGCCGAGATGGTGGAGGCCTGCCGGGAAGCGGATGGCAACCCGGGGCTCGATCTCGGCCTGTCGCTCGGCGAGGGCTGGCTCGAAGGGCGCGACAAGATCTGCATGCCGAATCAGGACGGATTTGGCCTCTGGGCCGAGCAGCTCGTCGCGGAGTCGACGGGCAAGCAGGGGAAAGGGCTGATTCCAGCGCCGGGCGAGTCGCCTGACGGCGTGGATCGCCAGGCCCAGGAGGTTCGGCTGCCCGATCCCTACGAGCTCGGTCAGGAGTTCTTCCGCTGGGAGTTCGGCACCGCGGTCGCGGGCTCGATCCTCGGCATCAATCCGTTCGACCAGCCCGACGTGCAAGCTGCGAAAGACCGGACGAGCGAGGTGCTTGCCGCCGGCGACGTCGAGCTCGAGGACGAGAGCTCCGTCGAGGAGCTGCTTGCGCAGGCTGCCGAGGGCGACTACGTCTGCATCCAGGCCTTCGTGAACGCGACGCCCACCGCGGACGAGAAGCTCGGCAGGCTCGCCGACCAGGCGCGCGCCGGGACCGGCTGCGTGATCACGCATGGCTTTGGCCCGCGCTACCTGCACTCGACCGGCCAGCTGCACAAGGGCGGCCCGAACACCGGTCTCTTCATCCAGGTGGTCGAGGACTACGGCAAGGAGCTCGGCATTCCGGGCCAGAAGTTCGGCTTCGCGCGGCTGATCCGGGCGCAGGCCGCCGGCGACTTCGCATCGCTGAAGGAGCGCGGGCGCCGGGTCGCGCGCGTCCACCTGGAGGACCTCTCCTAGATGCAGCTCGGCATGATCGGCCTCGGCCGCATGGGCGGCAACATGACCACGCGCCTGACGCAGGCCGGCCATGACCTGAAGACCTTCGATCCCGGCGTGACCGGGACGGCGTCGTCGCTCGAGGAGTTGCGCGATCAGCTCGAGGCGCCTCGCGCGTTCTGGACGATGGTGCCCGCGGGAAAGATCACCGAAGACACCTTCCAGCAGCTCCTCTCGCTCGCCGAGCCTGGCGACTCGATCGTCGACGGAGGCAATTCGAACTTCCATGACTCGCAGCGCCGGCACGCCGAGGCAAAAGAGCGCGGCATTTTCTTCATCGACGCCGGAGTCTCTGGCGGCGTCTGGGGGCTCGACAACGGTTACTGCCTGATGGTCGGCGGCGACACCGAGGCCGTCTCGCGTCTCGAGCCGATCTTCAGGTCGCTGGCGCCGGAGGATGGCTATGCGCACGTCGGTGCGTCGGGCGCGGGCCACTTCACGAAGATGGTCCACAACGGGATCGAATATGGCCTCATGCAGGCCTACGCCGAGGGATTCGAGGTGATGGAGAAGTCGGAGTTCGACCTCGATCTGCACGAGATCGCCGGGATCTGGCGCTACGGCTCGGTCGTGCGCTCCTGGCTGCTCGACCTGCTCCACGCTGCCTTCGAGGAGGAGGGCTCGCACCTCGAGAAGATCAAGGGCTACGTCGAGGACTCCGGCGAGGGCCGCTGGACGATTGCCGAGGCGATCGCCGAAGACGTGCCTGTGCCCGTGATCACCGCCGCGCTGTTCGCCCGGTTCGCCTCGCGCCAGGACGAATCGTTCGCGGCGAAGGTGAACGCCGCGCTCCGTAACCAATTCGGCGGTCACGCGGTGAAGGCCTCGGAAGACGCGTGAGCCAGGTCGAGCAGAACCCGCTGCTCGAGGGCCTCGGGCTCCGCCGCCGCCCTGAGCCCTGCACGCTCGTGATCTTCGGCGCCTCGGGCGACCTCACCTCGCGCAAGCTGATGCCGGCGCTCTACTCGCTTGCCTACCACCACCTGCTCCCGGAGCGCTTCGCGATCGTCGGAGCCGCACGAAGCGAGGAGACAGACGACGAGTTTCGCGCCCGGATGAAGGCTGCCGTCCAGGCGCACGCGCGCGACCCGTTCGACCAGAAGGTCTGGGACAAGCTCGCGGCCGGGATGCACTACACCTCGCTCGAGTTCGACGACGAAACCGGAGAGGACAACCTCAGCCGCCACCTCGCGAACATCGACGAGGAGCACGGGACGAACGGTAACCGCGTCTACTACTTCGCCGTCCCGCCGAGCGCGATCGCGATGCTGATCACCGCGCTTGGAGAGCGCCGCTCCGCGCAGGGCTGGGTCAGGCTGATCATCGAGAAGCCGTTCGGCCGCGATCTCGCCTCGGCGCGCGAGCTGAACGCGCTGATCGGCGAGCACTTCAGCGAGAACGAGGTGTTCCGGATCGACCACTACCTCGGCAAGGAGACCGTCCAGAACATGCTGGCGCTGCGCTTTGCGAACGGCATCTTCGAGCCGATCTGGAACCGCCAGTTCATCGACCATGTGCAGATCACCGTTGCCGAGTCGCTCGGGATCGAAGGCCGCGCGGGCTTCTACGAGCAGGCGGGCGCGATGCGCGACATCTTCCAGAACCATCTGCTCCAGCTCGTCGCGATCACGGCGATGGAGCCGCCGATCGACTTCACCGCCGACTCGGTGCGCAACGAGAAGGTGAAGGTGCTGAAGGCGATCCACACGCCGGGCCCGAAATCGGTCGTTCGGGGCCAGTACGGGCGCGGCTTCGTCGAGGGCGACGAGGTGCTCGGCTATCGCGAGGAAGACGGTGTCGCGCGGGACTCGACGACCGAGACGTACGTTGCGGCGAAGCTCTACGTCGACAACTGGCGCTGGGCGGACACGCCGTTCTATGTGCGCATGGGCAAGCGGCTCGCACGCCGCGAGACGACGATCGCGATCCAGTTCAAGCGCGCGCCGCATCCTCCATTCGAGGAGGTGGCGGCAGAGTCGCTGCGGCCGAACGTGCTCCTGATCCACGTGCAGCCGAACGAGGGCATCTCGCTCGCGATCGGCGCGAAGGTGCCGGGCCTCGGGATGGCGATCCGGAACGTGAACATGGACTTCCTCTACGGGAGCGGCTTCCGCGAGGGCGTGCCGGAGGCCTACGAGCGGCTGATCCTCGACTCGATGCTCGGCGACGCCACCCTCTTCACCCGGTCGGACGAGATCGAGGAGCAGTGGGCGCTCGTCGACGCGATGGCGGCACCCTGGCAGCGCGACCATCCGGCATTCCCGAACTACGCCGCCGGCACCTGGGGGCCGCCTTCCGGGGACGAGTTGATCCATCGCGATGGACGGTCATGGCGTCGGCACTGACCGATACCTGGAACGGCGAAGACACCACCGTCGCCGAGATCGAGCGCGAGCTCGCCCGCCTGCGCCGCTCGGCGGTCGAAGGCGACGCGACGAACATGCGCACGAGCGTCATGACCCACTGCGTGTGGGTTCCTCCAGAGTGGCTCGAGCCGGCCAAGGACACGCTCAGCGGCATGGGCGAGCGTCATCCGTCGCGGACGATCCTCCTCGTGCCGAAGCCCGGCGAGCCGAACGGCCTCGACGCCGAGGTGTCGGTGCGGTGCTTCGACGCAGGCGAGCGGCACATCTGCAGCGAGGTGATCGAGCTCGGCTTGCGCGGAAACCGGACTCTTGCCCCGGCGTCGATCGTCTTGCCGCTCCTGATCTCCGACGTACCGGTCTTCTGCCGCTGGCGCGGCGAGCCGGCATTCGGCGAGCCCGCCTGGGGGCAGCTTGTCGGCGTCGTCGACCGGCTGATCGTCAACACGTCGGAGTGGGAGACACTCCGCTTCGGCGAGCTGGCCGAGTCGTTCGATCTGACCGCCGTTTCCGACCTTGCCTGGGCGAATCTGCACGCCTGGCGCATCGCCCTGGCTCGCTGCTGGCCGGCGATTCGAGAGCAGGAGATCCACATCCGGGGGCCACTGGCCGAAGCGACGCTGCTGCACGGGTGGCTGGTCTCTCGCCTCGACCGGCCCGTTGCCGCGATCAAGCCGGCCGACGAGCTGTCGGTGCAGCTCGGCGGCGAACAGCTGGCGGCGCCGGATCGCGAGCCGCTTTCGGCGAGCGACCTGCTCAGCGCCGAGCTCGACCGCCTCGATCGCGACCGGGTCTACGAACAGGCCGTCCGGGCGGCCTAGCCGGCAGTCTCGGCGCTGCGCAGCCCGCGCAGGGCCCAGAGCGAGAAGAGCAGCACGAGCACGATCCCGGTTCCGTACGCCTCTGCGACCTGCGCCGGCGACCCGGCGATCAGGCTGCGCGCTGCGTCGACGACCCGAGTCAGTGGATTCACGACCGCGACCGCATGGATCCAGCCCTGGAGGAGCTTGAGCGGCACGTAGACGGGCGCGAAGAAGAGGATCAGGAAGACGGGCATCTGCATGATCGGCCCGGCCTGCATCGTGCGCAGCCGCATCGCCACGCCGCACGCCCAGAGCGCCGCCGCGATGTTGACGACGAGCCCAAGCCCGTAGAGCCCGACAAGGTCGACGCCGCCACCGCCGACGTGCATTCCGACGGCGAGCGCGATCACGGTCAGGATCGTGGCCGTGACGACCCAGCGGAAGAGAGCGGCCAGGGCGTAGCCGATCACGATTCCCGAGCGGTGAGGCGCCGAGAGGAGCAGCCGCCTGGCAAAGCCGTATTCGAAGTCGCGCGCGATCCCGAAGCCGGTGAAGACACCGCCGAATGCCGCCGACTGCAGGAGCACGAACACGAACTGGAAGGCCGTGTACCCGTCCGGGAAATCGAACCCGGGAGCGTGCGAGATCCCCGACAGGCCGCCCGCGAACGCGGTGAAGAAGAAGAGTGGGAAGAGCAGCGACGGGATGAAGAGCGAGGGGTTCGTGAAGACGTTGTGGATCGTTCGCCACGCGACGCCGCGGGCAACGGCCAGCGTCCTCATCAGCGTGCCATCCGCTTGCCGAGCGCACGGGTCGAGAGGCCGAGCCCCACGATCGCGATCGCGCCGGCGATCCCGAAGCCGAGCGCAAGCGCCTCGCCGTCCCAGCCGGTGATCACGAGGCTGCGCACGCACTCGAGGAGATACGAGACGGGGTTCACCGTCGCCACGTCGCGGAACCACGTGATCGAGATCAGGTTGCGCGGAATCGCCATCGACGAGATGAAGAGGGCGACGAAGAACAACGGGAAGAACCCCTGGACCGCTTCGCCCGACCCGGTGCGCAGGCCGACGAAGATCCCGAGCGCTCCGAAGGCAAGCGCGATCAGCACGGCGAAGGCAAGCAGCACGAGCGCTCCCAGCACGCCGGAGGCGAGGCGCACCCCGACCGCGAGGCCGACAGCGAGATAGAAGATCGCCTGGACGAGCCCCAGCGTCATCGCGCCGCCGAGCTGGCCCGCGAGCAGCGCGACCCGCCGCATCGGCGTCAGCGAAAGGCGGTTCAAGAAGCCCGTCTGGATGTCTCTCGCCAGGTCGGTGCCGGCATTCATGGTCGCGAACAGCGCACCCTGGATGAACGGCACCGCGAGCAGGAACGCGACCATCGAGTGGGTCGGGAAGCCGGGCAGCAGCGTCTCGGCTTTCAGCCCGCCCGAGTTCACGGCGAGGAGCATCATCGGGAAGATCATCGGCGCGAGGACGTTGGCCGGCTGGCGCGCAGTCCGGACGACGGAGCGTCGCGCCAGGGCGTAGACCTGCTCCGCCAGGACCGCGCTCACGCCGCCTCGTCCGCTGCTTCTCCTTCGAGCGAGCGGCCGGTCTTCGCGAGGAAGACGTCATCGAGCGACGGCTGGTGCAGCTGGAGATTCTCGACCTTGAGCCCCTCGGAGTCGAGCGCCCGGACGACGCCTGCCAGGTCTGCTTCCCCGGACCTCAGGAGAACGGCGACACCCCTCGTCGAGGCCGCCTGCTCGCCGAACTGGCCGAGGATCGCCGCGACCCGGCCGCTCTCGGCGGGGTCGGCGGGGACAACCTCGACCGTGGGTCGGCCGATCTCGGCCTTCAGTGCGTCGGGCGTTCCCTCGGCGACGATGTGGCCGTGGTCGATGATCCCGACGCGATCCGCGAGGACGTCGGCCTCCTCGAGGTACTGCGTGGTCAGGAAGACGGTGACGCCGTCCTCCCGCGCGAGCCGGCTGACCTCGGCCCAGAGCGCGGTCCGGCTCTGGATGTCGAGGCCGGTTGTCGGCTCGTCGAGGAAGAGGATGCGCGGCCGGTGGACGAGTGCCAGGGCGAGGTCGAGCCGGCGCTTCATTCCTCCCGAGTACGTCTTGACCTTCCGGTCGGCGGCTTCGACGAGGCCGACCCGTTCGAGCAGCTCGTCGGATCGCTGGTTGCGCTCGGCGCGCGGCAGCGCCTGGAGCGTCGCCTGGAGCCGGAGATGCTCGCGCCCGGTGAGCAGCCCGTCGAGCGCTGCCTCCTGAAGCGCCGCGCCGATGCTCATCCGCACCTCGGGGCCCTGCTGGACGACGTCATATCCGGCGACCCGTGCGGTGCCTGCAGTCGGCGGGAGCAGCGTCACGAGCATGTGCACGGTCGTCGACTTGCCGGCGCCGTTTGGCCCGAGAAAGCCATAGATCTCACCCGGCGAGACGACGAGATCGATCCCGTCGACGGCGCGAGGGCCTTTCTTGAACTCCCTGACGAGCCCTTCGACCTCGATCGCGTAATCGGTCATCGTGGGAGGCTAGCGAAATGATTGAGCTTGTCAAATATCTGGTATCTCCAGTACCATCACGGTTGATGGCCGTTGCTCTCTCCCATGACATCTCGGCCGCGCGCGAGGCGCAACGGCTCTTTTTTGAGATCGGCATGGTGGAGCGAGCTCGTGTCGCGAAGGCGCTGGGCAAGCTCGGATTGACGTTCGTCCAGGCACACGCGTTGCGGACGCTCGATCCGGAGCGTCCGCTCGCGATGAGCGCGCTTGCCGAGCTCCTGGTCTGTGACGCATCGAACGTGACGGGAATCGCCGACCGGCTCGAGCTCCGCGGCTTGATCGAGCGGCGAAGCGCCGACGGCGACCGCCGGGTGAAGGCGCTCGCGCTGACACAGAAGGGGATTGCCCTCCGCCGCCGCGTCCTCGACGTGATGAGCGAGCCTCCTGCCTCGATTGCCGCGCTCTCGGAAGCAGACCAGCGCGACCTCCGAGACATCTTGCGCCGCGCCGTCGAGCTGCTTCGCTCAGACGGTGCGAGCTAGCAGCGCCACGACGTCATCGTGCAGCGCGCCGTTCGTGGCGAGGAACGAGCGGTCAGGCGCCGGCGGATCGCCTTCGAACGTGGTGCACCGGCCCCCTGCCTCCTCGACGAGCAGTTGAACCGCTGCATAGTCCCAGAGCTTCAACTGCGCGTCGGTCGAGACGTCGATCGAGCCTTCGGCGACGAGGCAGTGCTGCCAGAAATCGCCGTAGCCGCGGTCGTTCCAGGCGCGTTTCGTGAGCTCGCGCCAGGAGGCGGGCATCGTGCTTGCCGACCCCGTCGTGACCATGCAGTCGGAGATCTGCGAGATGCCGGAGACGACGCAACGCTTGCCGTCCGCCCACGCGCCTTCGCCGCGCGCCGCCCACCAGCGGTGCCCGAGCGCCGGCGCTGACACGACGGAGGCCTCCAACACGCCGTTTCGCTCGAGCGCGACCAGTGTTCCCCAGACCGGATTGCCCCGGACGTAGTTCCGCGTCCCGTCGATCGGATCGACGATCCAGCGGACGGCGCCACCGTCGTCGCCGAACTCCTCGCCGCAGACCGACTCGCCAGGGCGATCGGCCGCGACCCGCGCCCGGATCGCCTCCTCGGCGGCGCGGTCCGCCTCCGAGACCGGAGTCAGATCGGGCTTCGTCTCGACCCGCAGGTCGGTCGCACGGAATCGCGCCGTCGTGATCGCATCGGCGACGTCGGCGAGCTCGAGCGCGAAGGAAAGGTCGGGGCCCATCGGCCCGTCACGCTACTTGACGATCGTGAAGCGGTCGCCGGTGACCTTCAACGCCACCACTTGCGACCACGACATCTTCTGCGCACCCACCGGCAGAGCGGTGTCGACCCCTCGCACCCGGTAGTACCAGGTGCCTGCATTGCTCTTTCCAAGCGGGAGGACGATCGAGGTGGCGCCGGTGCCGAGCGTCTTCACGGGCGCCCAGGGATAGAGCCTGCGCGAGAGCTGGATCTGATACTTCGACGCGCCTACCGCGGGCTGCCAGGCGATCAGCGGGGATTCGTACACCACTGGAGTCGCGTGGCTGGCGGCCGCGATCGTCCGGCCCGAGGGCGAGACGCCCGAGACATAGGGCGCGCCGGCGGCGGTCACGACCGGCTGCGACGTCTTGCCGAAGCTCATTCCGAGCCCGGCCTGACACGAGTCTTGAGGGATTGCCAGGTCGTGGTAGGTGATCGGGAGGCCCTGGGCCGGGTCGCCCGTGGCCGGTACCTCGGCCGACACGGGAACGACCGTCCAGTAGTAGCGCCCGCTCGGCCAGCCCGAGTCCCACAGGTCGATTCCGGCGACCGCAGCCGTCGTCGCCGTCTTCTTGACGCCTGCCGCCCCGACTTGCGAGCCGGCGCTCTCGTTCGACGTCACCGGATCGCCGGTCGCATCGAGCGCGAGGCCCTCGCTGCCCGCGCCGGTCAGGTACGGCGGTGCGCTCTCGGCGAGCTTGAGCGCAGAGGTGTCGCCCGGAAGCGCCATCGGGCCGCCCTCGGTGCGGGGCGCAAACGCGGGCGAGCCGACGATCGACCCGGTGAAGACACGGTTGACGCAGTTCTTGTCGGTGAAGACGTAGACCCGGTAGAGGCTCGAGCCAGGGTCGACTCCCTGCGAGCTCACAGGCGCGCTCGGCGTCCAGGCGAAGCCGGGCGTCAGCTCGTGCGCATGAGCGGTCTTTCCCGTGTCCCAGGCGTCGGAGACGGTGTCGGTCGGAGCGAGCGTTCCCGGAGCCTGCGGCGCGTTCGTCGTCGTGAACACCGGGCTCCAGGGTCCGTAGGAGACGGCTGGGAGGCCGTTCGTGGCGGTGTCGGTGGCGCTCACGGCGCGGATCGCGCGCACGCGCCAGTGGATCGTCCCGTAGCCGAGCGCGTTGTGGAACGTGAAGAACTCGCGTTCGTCGGCCACGTTCGTCGTCGTCTCGAACGACTTCGCGGGCACGAGGTCGGGATACAGCACCTCGTACGCGGTCGCCCCCTCGATCGGCCGCCAGCGGACGAGCCCTTCCGGCGCAGGGAGTTGCTGAGGAACATCTTGAGAGCGCCACTGCAGGTTGAGCCCGAACGGCGTGCTCCACGGCGAGGCGCGCTGGCCGTTGCCAGAGACCCAGCGGACGTGGGCCCAGAGGGCATACGGATCGCCGGTCAGCCAGGGAAGCTGGCGCGCGATCGCCTCGGCCGGGATCGGGACCTTCGTGTCCTTGAAGACGATCGAGGAGTCTTCGAACGTGCGGGAGGTGGCGAGCTCGAAGTCGTAGTGGCCACCCTGAGCAGCCACAGGCTGCCAGGAGAACGACGGGGTGCGCGGGTAGCTGTGCGAGACGGGCTCATCGGCGCGGAGCTCGAAGGCACGCAGGCCTTTCGGCGCGGGCAGGTTCGGGACACGGCTCTGCGGCGCGGCTTGAGGTGTCACGGCGAGTGCGAGCAACGCGACGAGAACGAGGCGGCGCATGCCACCTCCATTCGGCAGTGCCGAGCTAGGGCTTGAGCGCCCGTTCGAGTGCAGTTGCCGCAGCGAGCACGAGCGCGTCTGCGCCGCGTCGGCCGACGATCTGGATCGATGCAGGGAGCCCGTCTTCGGCGGCGCCGCACGGAAGCGCGAGCGCGGGCCAGCCGAGCGCGTTGAACGGGAAGGTAAAACGGACGAAGTCGGCGCGGAATGCGATCTCGTCGACGTCCCCCGGCGGCGCGACGAAGGCGAGGGTCGGCGTCAGCAGCAGGTCCGCGTCACCGAGCGCGTCGAGAGCGAGCTGCTCGTAGCCTGCCCGGCTGATCTCGGCCGCCGCGAGCTCCGCGTCGGTGACCTCGAGGCAGCGCTCGATCTTCGGCCTGATGTTGTCGCCGTAGAGCTCGGCGTTCTCCGCGTAGAGATCGCGATGCACATCGGCCACCTCGCGCATGAAGATCGGAGTCGCGTCGTAGGCGTCGGGGAAGTCAACCTGCTGACGGTTCGGAAAGAGCGAGGCGGCTTCGTCGACGCGGGCCCGCACGAGCGGGTCAGCCCGGTCGGACCACGAGGTCGCGACCGTGAGCTCGTCGAGAGCGGTCTCGCTCACCGAGAAGCCCGGCACCAGGACTTCCATCATCTGGCCACAGGTCGCCACGTCGCGAGCCATTGGCCCTGCGTGATCGAAGCTCGGTGCGAGCGGGAAGATCCCGTCCGTCGAAACGAGGCCGTAGCTCGGCTTGAAGCCGACGATCCCGCAGCAGGCAGCCGGAATGCGGATCGAGCCGCCGGTGTCCGTGCCGAGTGCGGCGTCCGCCAGGCCGGCGACCAGGGCGGCCGCTGAGCCGCCGCTCGAGCCGCCGGACGTTCGTCCCGGCGCGGCCGGGTTCGGCACCGTCCCGTAGTGCAGGTTCTGCGACGTGACGCCGTAGGCGAACTCGTGCAGGTTCGTCTTCCCGACGTTCGCGTACCCGGCTGCCTCGAGCAGCCGCACCGCCTCGGCACTCCGCGTCGGGACATGCTCGGCGAAGACGGCCGAGCCGTAGGTCGTCCGAATGCCTGCCGTGTCGAAGAGATCCTTGACCGCGAGCCGAATCCCGCTGCCGGGCTCCAACTCCGTGATGAAGATCCCCGGCTCGGTCAGGGCTAGATCAAGGGATCGATGGCCATCGCGAGGAACAACAGCGCGAGATAGATCATCGAGAAGTGGAACATCCGCACGGCGTGGGGACGCGTGGTCTGCCGCCAGAGCTGCACGGCCAGCCAGGTCAGGAGCCCGCCGAGCACGAGCGCCGAGACGCCGTAGAAGAGCCCGAACAGGCCGAAGCCGACCGGCACGACGGTGGCCACGACGAGCACCAGCGTGTACCAGACGATCTGGCGCGCGGTTTCGTCGTCGCCGCGCACGACCGGCAGCATCGGCACCTTCGCCTTGGCGTAGTGGTCCTTGATCATCAGCGCGAGCGCCCAGAAGTGCGGCGGCGTCCAGAGGAAGACGATCCCGAACATCACGAACGCGGCCCAGCCGAGGTGGCCGGAGGCGCTGGCATAGCCCACGAGCGGCGGCACTGCCCCGGCGGCGCCGCCGATCACGATGTTCTGCGCCGTCGAGCGCTTCAGCCAGCGCGTGTAGACGAAGACGTAGAAGAGGTTCCCGGCCAGTGCCAGCAACGCGGTCGGCAGGTTGACGAGCGAGTCCAGCAGCACGAACGAGCTCGCCGAGAGGGCGATGCCGAACTCGAGCGCGTACTCGGGGGCCATGCGGCCCGACGGGATCGGTCGCGCCGCCGTCCGGTTGCCCATCAGCGGGTCAATGTCGCGGTCGAGATAGTGGTTCAGCGCGCTGGCGCCCCCGCAGGCCAGCGCCAGTCCGATCAGCATCGCGGCGAAGATGCCGGGATGAGGAGCACCCCCTGCGCCGACAAAGGCGCCGGCGCCACCGGTGAGGAGCAGCAGCGACATCACCTGCGGCTTTGTCAGCGTCACGTAGTCGCGCCATTCGCCTTCGGTCTCGGCCGAGCGGCCGCGCATCACCTGGGCCCAGGCGAGCGTGGCGGCTCCGAAGGCAAGTGCTGCGATCACCAGATGGATGTCCCGGCCGATCACGAGCGCGGCCAATCCGAAGAGCGCGAGCGCCGCGACCGAGGCCGGCAGGAGCTTCCGTGCCGAGACCCACGCGATCGCGACCAGGGCTGCGAGCGGCGGCAGCGCGAGCGCTGCGAGCAGCCGATGAGCCGTCCCCCAGCCTGCTGCGCCCGAGATGACGGCGAGAGCCGTGCCGGCCACTGCGGCGAACGCGGTCAGGCGGGCCCACGGCCCGATCAGGACGTCGCGTGTGTTGAGATGCGTTTGCAGTTCCATCAGAGCGCGCTGACTGGCATCGTATAGCGGTGGAGAATCGAACGCAGGTCGACTTACCGGACCACATTCGCCCGCCATTCGAGGTCTTCGTGAACGGGGTACCGCAGAAGGAAGGCACCGACTACGAAGTCGTCGGGTCGGTGATCGTCTTCGAGCGGTCGTTCGAGAAGGAAGGGAAGCTCGGCTTCTGGCGCTGGCTCTCGATGTTCGCCGGCATTGCCGGCACCTATCGAAAGAACGACTCGATCGACATTGCCTACACGCTGAACGGCCGGCAGCTCGTCTCGAGCCTCCAGCCAACCGTGCGCGAGCAGGCCTGACGCTCTCGTGACGTCTCTGGCTGCTGTTGGCGGGCGCCTCCGCGCGGAGGCCGACCGCGTCGAGGATTGGCCGGCCTGGCAGTCGGCGGCGCTGATGGTGGTGCTGATCGCCCTCTCGCTCTGGTTCCGCACCAGGGTGCTCGGCGCGGCCTACTGGATCGACGAGGGGATCTCGGTCGGGATCGCCCACCATCCGTTCACCTCGATCCCGCACTTGCTGCGACAGGATGGGGCGCCGCCGCTCTACTACCTCCTCCTCCACATCTGGATCGGCTGGTTCGGCGATAGCGAACGGGCGACTCACACGCTCTCGCTGATCTTCGCCCTGGCCTGTATTCCTTTGGGCTACTGGGTCGCCCGGTCGCTCTTCGGCGCCCTGGCCGGCTGGGTCTGCGCGGGCCTGGCCGCAGTCGACCCGTACCTCACCTACTACGCGCAGGAAACGCGGATGTACACGATGGTCGCCTGCCTCAGCTTCGTCGCTGCGGGTGCGTACGTCCAGGGAGTGCTGAATGGCCGGCGCCGCTATCTGCTCGTCCTGGCTGTCTCGCTCGACCTGATCCTCTACACGCACAACTGGGGGCTCTTCCTCTGCGTCGGCTTCGGCGTGGCGACGCTGGTCTTCGCGCGCGACCGGCTGCGCGAAGCAGCGATCGCCGGCGGTGTGACGGTGCTCCTGTACGCGCCCTGGCTGCCGACCTTGCTGAACCAGAGCAAGCACACCGGCGCGCCGTGGGCGATGGTGCCGAGCTTCCACGCGCTCTTGCTCGCACCCGGAGCCGTGCTCTCGGGCGATGGGCCCTTCATGGCCTTCGTGCTCGCAGCGGGGGCCGGGCTGGCCGCTGTGATTCGCATGCGCTCGGATTCCGTTCGCCGTACCGTGCTGGCGCTTGCTGTCGCCGTCGGCGTGACCGTGTTGATGGCGTGGCTCGTCTCGCTCTTCTCGCCGGCGTGGGCCACTCGCTACTTCGCCGTCGTCGTCGGGCCGCTGCTCGTGATTGCCGCCGCAGGCCTCGTTCGGGCCGGCCGGATCGGCCTCGTGGCGCTGGTCGCGATCGGCGTCCTCTGGTCGAACTACGTCCTGAAGGACGACAAGGAGAACGCCCGGGAGATCGCCCACGGGCTCGTGAAGTACGCGCATCCCGGCGATCTCGTGATCTCGACGCAGCCCGAGCAGGTCCCGGTGCTGCGGTACTACCTCGGCCCGGGGCTTCGCTTCGGGACGACGCTCGGCCCCGTGCCGGATCCGCAGATCATGGACTGGCGCGACGCGCTGAGCCGGCTGAAGCAGGCCACGCCCTCCGCCGACCTCGAGCCGCTGCTTGCCACCGTGAAGCCAGGGCAGGATCTCATCGTCGTCTCACCTGTCTTCCGTGACTATCGCGCGTGGGAGGCTCGTTGGACAAAACTCGTTTATCTCACCTCGCAAACCTGGACGAAGGCGATCGCCAGCGATCCCCGTTTTCACCAAGTGGCAGTCATCCAGACCGACGAGATCCTGTTGAAGCGGAACTTCTTCAAACCGCTCCAGGCTGTCGTCTATGTGCGGAGTCGTTAGCATCCTGTCGAGGGTCTGCGCGGGCAAACGATGACAATCGACAGCGACGAAAACGGGACGGCAGTCGTCCTCGGCGGCGGTCCGGCGGGTCTCACTGCCGGGTATTTGCTCAGCAAGCTCGGGCGTCCGGTCGTCGTGCTCGAGGCCGAGGATCAGGTTGGCGGCCTCGCGAAGACGGTCGAGGTGGATGGCTACCGCTTCGATCTCGGTGGGCATCGCTTCTTCACGAAGGTGATCGAGGTCGACATGCTCTGGCACGAGATCCTCGGCGAGGAGTTCTTGCTGCGGCCGCGGATGTCGCGCATCTACTGGAACAAGCGCTATCTCGACTACCCGTTGCGCGGGCCCGACGTGATCCGCAAGCTCGGCCCGATCGAGCTGACCCGCTGCATGGCGTCATACGCGAAGGCTGCGATGTTCCCGCGCAAGCCCGAGGAGTCGTTCGAGGACTGGGTCTCGAACCGGTTCGGCCGCCGGCTCTTCGAGCTCTTCTTCAAGAGCTACACGGAGAAGCTCTGGGGAGTCTCGACCACGGAGATCCGCGCCGAGTGGGCCGCGCAGCGGATCAAGGGCCTCTCGTTCTTCTCGGCCGCGAAGGCGGCGTTCTTCGGGAACCGCGGCAACAAGGTGAAGAGCCTGATCTCGGAGTTCAACTACCCCCGGTTCGGCCCGGGCCAGATGTGGGAGGCGATGACAGCGGCGATCGAGACGGAAGGCGGCGTCGTTCGCCTCGAAGCTCCGGTCGGCCGGATCCAGATCGAGGGCAACCGGGTCGTCGCGGTCGAGACTGCCGGGGAGACCTACGAGCTCCCGACGGCCGTGATCTCGTCGCTGCCGCTCCGCGAGATGGTCGCGATGACGAGCCCGCCTCCACCGCAGGAGGTGATCGACGCCGCCGCGGGCCTGCGCTACCGCGACTTCCTCACCGTGGCGCTCGTGGTCGACGGCGAGGATCTCTTCCCGGACAACTGGATCTACATCCACGAGCCGGACGTCCGGGTGGGCCGGATCCAGAACTACCGCTCGTGGAGCCCGTGGATGGTTCCCGACCCCGACAAGGCATGCGTCGGCCTCGAGTACTTCTGCTTCGCGGGCGACGATCTCTGGAACATGGCGGACGAGGACCTTGTCGCGCTGGCCTCGAAGGAGCTCGAGCAGCTCGGGCTCGCGAAGGCGGGCCAGGTCGAGCGTGGATTCGCGACGCGCGTCCCCAAGGCCTATCCGATCTACGACGCGGACTATGCGGAGCGCGTCCGCGTGATCCGCGCCTGGCTCGAGACGATCGAGAATCTCCAGCAGGTCGGGCGCAACGGGCTTCATCGCTACAACAACTCGGACCACTCGATGCTGACCGCCATGCGCGCGGTCGACAACGTCGTCACCGGCTCGAAGCACGACATCTGGGATGTCAATGCGGAGAGCGTCTACCACGAGACCGACGTCCCGGACGAGCAGCCGTATCGCAACGCGCCGCTGACACCGGAGCTTGCCGCGGCGCTCGCCAAAGACGAAGCATCAGCTCGCAGCGCAGCTTAAGCTCGGCGGCGCACCATGGCTGAGCGCGTTCTGATCCTGACGGCGAGCGTCGGCGAGGGCCACAACCTGCCGGCCCGGACGCTCAGCGATCAGATCCACGCCGAGTCTCCGACGACGGAGGTTGTCGTCGCCGACGGGCTGCGCGCCATGGGCCGCCAATTCATCCTCGTCAACGAGACGGCGCCCGGCGTCGTCTTCTACCGCTTCCGCTGGATCTGGGATGCGGCCTTCTGGTTCTTCGTCACCTGTGTCCCCACCAGGCGGTTCATGCAGTGGTACGTCTGGAAGACCGGTGCGCGTGGGCTGTTGAAGCTGATCGCGGAGACGAAGCCCGATGTGATCGTCTCGGTGTATCCGGTCACCACCGAGGTGCTCGGGCATTTGCGCAGGGCGGGACGGGTCGAGGTGCCCGTCTGCGCGGCGATCACCGACCTGGCGATGATGCACTACTGGGCCGCGCCAGGCATCGACCTGCACCTGATCACGCATCCGGAGACCGAAGCCGAGGTGCGCTCGATCGCCGGCGAGCAAACCGAGGTGCGCGTCGTCCACGGGCTGACCCGGCCCGAGTTCGTCGAGCCATACGACTCGACCGAGGCGCGGCAGCTCCTCGAGCTCCCTGCGGACGGCAAGGTCGTGCTCGTCTCCGGTGGTGGCTGGGGCGTCGGCGATCTGTCGGTCGCCGTCGAGGCGGCGCTCGCGCTCGAGACGGTGAGCGCGGTCGTGTGTCTCTGCGGCCGGAACGACACGCTGCGCGACCAGCTCGCGGGACGGTTTGCGGGCGATCCGCGCTTTCGCGCCGAAGGGTTCACCGAGCAGATCGCGGATTGGCTCGCAGCTGGCGACGCGCTCATCCACTCGACCGGCGGCCTGACCGTGCTCGAGGCCCACATGCGTGGTTGCCCGACGATCTCCTTCGGGTGGGGTCGTGGGCACATTCGCGCAAACAACGCCGCCTTCCGTCAGTTCGGGCTCGCCGAGGTCGCGGCGACGCCAGCGGAGCTGCGCACCGCCCTCGACCGCGCGCTCGTCTCGCGCGGGGCCCCGGACGGGTCGTTCGCCGCGCTGCCATCCGCTGCATCTGCGGTGCTCGGCTTCGCGACGGCGGGCCGATGAGCCCTCGCTCCGAGGCGGTCGCGCTTGGCATTCTCGGTGCAGCCGCGTGGGCGGCCCCGGCTCCCGCACCGGTCGTTCCGGCCTTCGCGCGGACCTTCAAGATCCCGCTCCGGCTCGAGGGCTCGAACGGCGTCGCGATCACCTTTGACGACGGCCCGCATCCGCAGGGCACGCCCGCCGTGCTCGAGGCGCTGGCCGCCGCTCGCGCGACAGCGACCTTCTTCCTGGTCGGCGAGCAGGTCGAGCGCTATCCGGCGGTGGCGGCCGAGATCGCCGCTGCCGGCCACGAGATCGCGCTGCACGGCTATCGCCACACGCTGCTCTTGCGCCGCTCGCCCCGCGGGCTCGCCGATGATCTCGATCGTGCCGCCGCGGCGATCCAGGACGCGACCGGCCACGCGCCGTCGGCATATCGCCCGCCCTACGGCGTGTTCTCGAGCCACGCGTTGCGCCTCGTCCGCCTCCGCGGCTGGGCGCCGCTGCTCTGGTCGCACTGGGGCCACGACTGGGGCGCGAATGACCTACCGACGCAGATCGTGGAGCGCGCGACGACGGGGCTGGAGCCCGGAGACGTCGTTCTGCTGCACGACGCCGACCACTACAGCGCGCCGGGCTCCTGGCGTCAGACCGCTGCGGCGCTGCCGTCGATACTCGACGCGGTCGCCGCCATCGGCGCACCCTGCGTCGCCGTCACCCAGTCGACGTAGCGCTGCGCGCCTTCGGCAAAGCTCGTCTTCGGTCTCCAGTCGAGCTCGCTGGCCGCGCGCTCGCCTGAGATCGCTGCGCCGCGGATATCTCCGGCCCGGCCTTCGACGTAGACGATCTCGACCGGCGCAACCAGCTCCTGGACCTTCTCGGCGATCTCGCGGATCGTCGTGCTCTCCTCGCCGACGAGGTTGTAGATGCGTCCGGCGGCCGCGGGCGCAAGGCCTGCGACGACGCCGTCTGCGAGATCTTCGACGTAGACGAACCGTCGCGATTGCGCGCCGTCGCCTGCAAGCGTCAGCGGCTCACCGGCGCGGGCTTTCGCGACGAACGCAGCCAGCACGGTCGCGCCACGCGCTCTCGGGCCGTACGGGATCCCGAACCGGAGAATCGTCTGCTCGACGCCGTAGAGCTCACCGTAGGAGCGGCAGTACGCCTCGCCGGCGAGCTTGGTCGCCGTGTAGAGGTGCTTCGGCAGCGGGAGCGCGGCGTCCTCGTCGAGCGTCTCGCCGGGCTGGCCGTCGCCGTAGACCCAGATCGTGCTGCCGAACACGACGCGCGTCCCCAGGTCGCGGGCCGCTTCGAGTACGACGGCCGTGCCACGTGAGTTCAGCTCCTCCGCGAGCACTGGGTCGGCGGCGACGATGTTCACGTCGGCGGCCGCAGCCAGATGGATCACCGCGTCGCAGCCGTCGAGCCCGCGCCTGACGTCCTCCGGCGAGCGCAGGTCGCCGATCACCGTGTCGACGGTGTCGTCGTAGGGCGACGGAGCGAGATCGAAGTTCAGCGCCTCATGCCCGTGAGCACGGAGCCGGTCGATCACGTGCGAGCCGATGAAGCCGGATGCGCCGGTGACGACGACTTTCATTCCTCGCCCTCCGGGGTGCGGTAGTAGAGCGGCACGCACCAGTGGTTCTCGGCCACCCAATCGGAGTTCGGCAGATCGACGTCATGGCCCATCAGCCGGTGGCACGGGGCGTCATAGACCTTGCCCGTCGAGCGCTCGATCGGCTCGAAGACGATGTACTTGTAGTGACCCGAGGTCATGCCCTCCGGGAGCTCGAGGCGGGCGGGATGGATCGGGTCGAGCTGCTCGCGCGCCTGCGCGTTCTTCCAGGCGACGATCTCGTCCAATCGTTCCGTCTGGACGACGCCGAGCGCCGCGGTGAACTCGCTCATCCGGAAGTTCAGGCCGTGCACGGCATAGTCGGGCTTGCCGTAATTCCGAAAGAGCCGCGCGTGATCGAGCACCTCCGGATGGCGCGAGACGACCATGCCTCCCTCGCCGGTCGAGATCGTCTTCGTCGCCGTGAAGGACCAGACGCCGGCGTCACCCCAGGTGCCCGCCCGGCGGCCGTTCCATTCTGCGCCGTGGGCGTGCGCGCAGTCCTCGATCAGGAAGATCCCTTCCGACTTGCAGAACTCGGCGATCTGCTCGACGTCGAAGGCGACGTGGCCGCCGATGTGGACGAGGTAGACGGCTTTCGGCTTGTGCTTGGCGGCTTTCGCCTCGAGGTCGGCGAACGACATGCAGAGGTCTTCGCGATTGCAGTCGACGAACTCGACGTGCGCGCCGGCGGCCACCGCGGTCAACGGTGTCGCCATGAACGTGTTCGACGGGCAGAGCACCGTCTCGCCGCGCACACCTGCGTACTCGAGCACCGAGAGTGACGCTCCCGACCAGTTCGAGAAGGCCACCGACGGCAGCCCGTTCCAGGTCTCCCAGCTCGCCTCGAATTGCTTCGTCAACTCGCCTTCCGACCAGCGCTCCTCGTCGAGGATCGAATTCCAGAGCTCGTGCAGCCGCATGCGGTCGCGATGATCGAACCCGATCGCGAAGCGAGCGATGTCGGCGGTTGTCCGGTCGAGAACCACGTGAGAACCCTAGTCGGCGGTCGGGCAGCACGAACCGGGTAACCGTTCATATACCTGGAGGGGGTATATTTCAGGTTCATGGCCGGATACGGCGAACACAAGGATTCGCTCCGCCGCCGCCTCCACCGCGTTGAAGGGCAGGTGCGAGGCATCGAGCGGATGGTCGACGAGGAGCGCTACTGCGTCGACATCCTGACCCAGATCGGGGCCGTTTCGACTGCGCTCGAGCGCGTCGCCTTCGAGATCCTGGACGATCACGTCCGCCACTGTGTCGGGGCTGCCCTCGAGTCCGGTGACGCCGTCGAGGCGGCCGCGAAGACCGAGGAGCTCCTGGCGGCCGTCACGCGCTTTGCGAAGGCGTTGACGTGATCTGGCACGAGCTCTGGCGCGCGCTCGCCTTCAGCTTCGGAATGGCGTGGGAGATCCTCTGGGCACTCGTGCTCGGGTTCCTGCTCTCGTCGATGGTCGGAGCGCTTGTTTCGAAGCGCGAGGTCGAACGGCTGCTTCCCGACCACCGCGCGCGGTCCCTGGTGGCTGCGACAGCGCTCGGCGCCGCGTCGTCGTCGTGCTCCTACGCCGCAGTTGCGCTCGCCCGGTCCCTGGTGAGGAAGGGCGCCGACTTCACCGCTGCGATCGCCTTCGAGATCGCCTCGACGAATCTCGTGCTCGAGCTCGGGATCGCGATCGCTCTCATCCTCGGCTGGCAGTTCACGCTCGGCGAGTTTGTCGGCGGGCCGCTGATGATCGTGCTCGTGGCGCTGCTCTTCCGCGTCCTCCTCAGCCGGCGGCTCGTCGATGAGGCCCGCGCTCAGGCCGAGCTCGGGCGGCTCGGATCGATGGAGGGGCACGCGGCGATGGACATGTCCGTCCAGGCGCATGGCTCGCTCTGGCGGCGGCTGCGCTCGCCGGAGGGATTCACGGCGACCTCGCATGTGTACGTGATGGAGTGGGCGGCCGTTCTCCGCGACATCGCGATCGGTCTCGTCGTCGCCGGGGCGCTGGCAGCATGGGTGCCGGCGGCGTGGTGGCGCTCGCTCTTCCTCCACGGTCACCCGGGGATCGACGGGCTCTGGGGCGCGCTGACCGGGCCGCTCGTCGCGATGCTGAGCTTCGTCTGCTCGATCGGCAACGTGCCGCTCGCCGCGGTGCTCTGGAACGGCGGGATCAGCTTCGGCGGCGTGATCGCGTTCGTCTTCGCCGACCTGATCATCCTTCCGATCATCGACATCTACCGCCGCTACTACGGGTGGCGCATGGCCGGGTTCCTGCTCCTGACGCTCTACAGCGCGATTGTGGTCGCCGGACTCGTGGTCGGCGAGGCCTTCACACGACTCGGTCTCACCCCGAACGGCCGCCATGCGAAGGTCGAGACCCTCTCGGCGGCAGTGTCCTGGAACGCCACGACCTTCCTCGATCTCGTCGCCTTGCTCGTCTCGGGAGTGCTCGTCTGGCGCTTCTTCGCGACGGGCGGCGGCCCGATGCTGCGGATGATGGAGGCGCCGATGGACGAGCACGACCATTCGCATCACCATCATCACGCGCACCAGCACTGAGGGCGGCTGGACTACACTTCGCGTGCTGTGACTCGTCGCCTAGCCGCCTGGCTTCTGTCCGTTCCCCTGATGGTCGGTGGAACCGAGACGGCGCACTGGCTCGTCTTCCGCGTCGTCTACCCCGATCCGTATGTGCGAGCTCAGGCTCTCGCGCAGTCGGGGCACGCATATCTGGCTCACTGGGCGAGCGGGGCGGCCGTGCTCGGGGCGCTCGCGTTGGCAGGATTCGCTGCACGGGCTCTGGACGGCTCACGACGCCGCAATCGTGCGACGGTCTCGCTCTTGCCCTTCCTCGCGCTGGCGCCGCTGGCGTTCGTGCTTCAGGAGTGCTGCGAACGCCTTGCGACGGGCGGTTGGCCGTTCGAGGCGGTTTTCACGCCCACGTTCCTTCCCGGGCTCGCGCTGCAGATTCCCTTCGCTCTGGTCACCTACCTGTTGGCGCGCCTCTTGCTCGGCGCCGCCGACCGGATCCAGATCTTGTTCACGGGCATGCCGCCGGTTGTCGGCGTGGCTCGCCCGGCGGCGTTCCCGGTTACGGTCGACATCCCGCGGCTCTCGGTGCTTTCAGCCGGCCCCGGGCTGCGCGGCCCACCGCTCGCTGCTCTCTGCGCATAGCCTCTACTCGTTTCTTCAACTGAGCCGGTTGCCTTGCCGCAGCCGATGGTCACGAGGGTTGCGAGCAGACAGCGGTGTGCAGTTTTGGCGACCCGTACGCCCAGGGGCTTGCCTCGTGGGCACTCGACATCACTCGTGAAATGGAGAAATCATGTTCGACTCACACCTACGACTCACTCGAAAGCGCGACCCTCATGGGTAGGGCCGCACGTCTCAAGCAGGAGCGACGGCACGCGGCGGCGATGCCGCCGCCCGTCGGGAAGCGACGTCCCAGAGGCGAGCAGATGCGGGTCATCTGGTTTGCGACCGGCGGTCTCGCGGTGATCGTTGCGATCGTCGTCGGCGTGCTGCTCGCGACCCGCTCGACCCCAGCGGTCGCGCCTCCTGCTCAAGCGATCGCCTCCGATCGTGACGCGCCGGCGTCGCTCGTCCAGGCGGCGAATCAGGTCGGATTCCACCCGACGACGGAGGCTGGCGTAGGGCAGGTGGAGGGCAAGCCGGCAACGGACGCCCATCCACCGTCGAATCCGAACTTGCTCGCCGTCGGCTCGGTCGCGCCGGCCTTCACGTTGAAGACGCCGCAGGGGCAAACGGTGAGTCTCTCGCAGTACCGGGGGAAGGCGGTGTTGCTCGAGTTCTTCGCGACGTGGTGCCCTCACTGCAATGCGGAGGCGCCTCATCTGCGGACGCTCTACGCCTCGCTTTCGAAGGGGCAGTACGCCTTCGTTGCCGTGAACGCCGATGGAGAGACTGCGCCAAGTGTCTTCGCGTTCCACCGCTACTACGGGCTCCAGTATCCGGCCCTCGTCGATCCGGGCTCGACGCCTGGCAGCTTCAACAACCAAGGCTCGCCGGGCCCCGTCACGACGAAGTACCAGGTCGAGGCGTTTCCGACCTTCTACGTGATCGATCCGCTCGGACAGATCGCCTGGCGGGGCGACGGTGAGCAGCCCGACGCGCTCCTCCGTCAGCAACTGCGACTGGCGGCGGCTCGGGACTGATCGAAGCGATGCCTGTCCGAGCCGCCATCGTCGTTGTCGCTCTTGCCGCATTGGCTCTGCCGAGCGCGGCGGCGGCACATGGGCGAACGGCGACGGTGGCGCTCGACTTCCGGCTTCGCCTTGACCGTTCGGCGCTCTCCATTCCGGGCGTCCACGTGCGGGTGCTCGACGGCGACCGGTCGTTTCAGCTTCGGGTCGACGGCGGTCAGACGGTTGTCGTGAAGGGCCTCGTCGACGAGCCGGTCCTCCGCATCGGCCCGGCGGGAGTCTGGGTCAACTCGAACTCGCCGACCGCATTCGCCGACAAGCTGATCGCGAAGAGCAATCAGGGGTGGGTGCACGTGAGCGATGCGCATCTCTTTGCCTGGCACGATCATCGGCTGGCCCCGCCTCCTGCGTCGCGCCCGGGGCTGGCGGGCCAGTTCGTGATCCCGATCACGGTCGACGGCAAACCGGATGTGATCGACGGGACCTTCTGGCGGGTCCGGCGGCCGGCGGTGTGGCCCTGGCTCGCCGGCGCAGCCGCGTTCGTGCTGGCCGTCTTCGCCGCATCCCGGAGGCGCAGGCTGCGCGCTGCGCTCACGATCGCGCTTGGCACAGCAGCCGGGCTTGCGGCGCTCGCCGCTGTGACGACGTTCGCGGCCAGGGACGCTCCGAACGGGCAGGTCGCCTGGCTGCAGATCGCTGCCGGGATCGGGATCGGGATCGCGCTTGCAGCGTTGCTGATCCGCCTCCACGGCGCCCGGCGCGTTCATGCCGCGGGAATCGTCGGGGCGATCGCGGCTGCGGCGAGCATCGGCTCGTTGTCGGTGTTCTGGCACGGCGTCGTCATCTCGGCCTTGCCGGCGACGCCGGCTCGCCTGGCCTGCGGGCTCGCGCTCGTCGGTGGGATTGCCGCCGGTGCCCTCAGCTTCTCGCGCGATTTCGACACGACGAGAAGGACGGCCCGGTGATCGCGCTCGCAGTCGGGCTGGCACTTGCAGTCGACCCGTCGGTCAAGCCGTGGCCGATCGGTCACGGCGCCGGCTACCGCCCGCCGCCTGCGCCGTCTGCCGTCGTCGCCGGCGCTCCCATCGGCGGGCTCCACTGCGTCGCTCCTGGCAAGACCTTCGAGGTCCATGTCGAGCTCTTCGCGAACCGTCGCGTGATCGCCGTTCCGGCAGGAATCGGGGTCGCCACGCCATTTCGGACGACCCTGGGCACCGTTGTGCCAAAGGGGTGCACCTATCCGCTGAAGACGTTGACGCCGACCGGCGTCGTCGAGGTCGCGACGGGTGCGCCGCTGACGCTTGGCGATCTCTTCCGCGTCTGGGGCCAGCGACTCGAAAGCCACAGGCTGGGATCGTTCACGTCGCGTGGCCCCGTTCGGGCCTACCTCGACGGGCGCCGCGTTTCGGGTTCGGCCCGTTCCCTCGCGTTGACGAGAGGCGCCGAGATCGTTCTCGAAGTTGGCAGCTACGTTGCGCCTCACCGGTCGTTCCTCTTCCCGAAGGGATCGTGATGCGCTGTTCTCGTCTGCTCTTGGTAGCCCCGCTGGCGATCGTCGCGCTGGCCGGATGCGGCGGCTCCTCGTCGTCGACTCCGTATCCGACGATTCTTCCCGCCAGCTCCTACGAGCTTGCCGACTTCCACCCGACGGTCAATCCGAAGCCCGGAGTGACCACAACCATCTCGTTCGTGATCCGCCAGCCGAACGGCAAGCCGCTCACGAGCTTTCGCGAGGGCGCGGGGCCGCATACCGGCGTCCACATCATCATCGTCCGCGACGACCTCGCCGACATCATCCACATGCATCCGTCTGTGAAGCACCTCGGAGCCGGCGGGATCGTGCATCTGAACGTCGTCTTTCCTGCCGGTGGGCCCTGGCGGATGGTGGTCGACGTGTATCCGAACACGACGGGCCCGCAGACGAACTTCCAGCTCTTTCACTCGCTGCGGGTCGCGGGGGCATACCGGCCCAAGAAGCTGCCGCCGTTCTCGCCGGTCGTGAAGGTGCGCGGCTACACGTTTGTGCTGCACGGGAAGCCTGATCTGAAGGCGGTTCAAGCGAGCTTCATCAATGTGACCGTCACCGATCCGCAGGGCAAGCCCGTCACCTTCGTGCCCTGGTACGGAGCCCTCGCGCACGCGATCTTCTTCCGGCAGGGATCGCTCGACTATTTCCACACGCACATCTGTTCCGCCAGCACGCCGAACTGCACGAGCTTGCTCGGGCGCACTGCGATCAAAGGGACCTCGACGACGCCCGGCAAGCTGACGGTCGGCGTTCTCGTCCCGGCTGCGGGAACATGGCGGCTGTTCCTTCAGTGCAAGCTCGGCGGGCTCGTCGCGACCGCGCCTTTCACGCTCGAGGTGCATTGACGGTGCGAGCCCGTCTGTTGATCTGGGCGCTGATCGCGGCGACCGTCGTGCTGGCAACCCGGGTGGTCGTCTACGCATTCGCACCCTCCGAGCTCCAGCTCGCGGTGCAGTTCCAGCAGCAGGCCGGCGGTCCGCATCTTGCGGATGCGCTCGTCTCGGTGTCGCTGATCGCGGCCGGCCTTGGAGCGGCATTGCTCTGGCTTGCCGTGGTCGCCGTGCGTGAGCGGATCGCGCTCGAGGGGCGTCGGCTGACGGCCCAGCCACGTTTGCCGTGGGCGCGTCTGCCGTTGCGCCTGGCCGCGCTCTTCCTGATCACGTCCTTCTGCTTCGCGATGCTCGAGTCGTACATTCACTGGCGCGAGGGGCTCGGCTGGCACGGGTTGCACTGCCTGATCGGCCCGGTGCATCGCGATGCGATCCCCGTGCTGGCGGGCTTCTCCGTCGTCGCCGTCGCGCTCCATGCCGCCGTCGAGCATCTCCTCACCTGGGCTCGGCGCGCCCTCCTCCAGCTCGTCCCACGCTTGCCAAGGCTTCGTCAAGGGCTGCCGGCGGTCGCGTGGGTCGTCGATCTCCATGCCCAGACGTTCGGCTCCGCGGCTGCCGCCAGGGGGCCGCCCGCGTTCTTCGTCTTCCTGTCAACCATCTGAAAGGAGAACGAAGAACGTGAAGACTCACAGCACAGGCAGGCGCCGCGTTCTCGCTGCGTTTGCGCTCGTTGGCGCTGTCTCGCTCGTCGCAGCGGCGACGGCGTCGGCGCACGCGCGCATCAGCCCCCCGGTCTCCCTGTCGAACACGCTTCAGCTCTACAGCCTCGCCATCCCGACCGAGAAGGATCCTCCGTTGACCACGAGCAAGATCGTGTTGACGGTGCCGAGCGGCTTCTCGATCGACTCGTTCGTCCCGAGCCCCGGCTGGAAGCGCGTCGTGCAGCAGACCGGGTCGGGTGACAGCGCCGTGATCCAGAAGGTGACCTGGACCGGTGGAAGCATCCCGTCTGGGGAGGACTCGCTGTTCCAGTTCCTCGGGCAGCCGGCCAAGAACGGGACCTACACGTTCACCGTCCAGCAGACCTACTCGGACGGCTCGATCGTGAACTGGGCCGACCCGGAGTCCGGCGCCGACCCGGCGCCGACGATTCAGGCGAAGAGCTCACTCGGTGGCGGCGGCACCTCGACGCTCACGATCGTGGCGCTGATCGTCGGCGTCCTCGGTGTCGTGATCGGCGGGATTGCCCTCCTCGGCGGCGTCGGTGGCGGAGCCGGCGGCAAGAGGCAGCTCGCATGAGGCGTGGGGGGCGAGGCGTTCTTGCTCTGGCGGTCGTCGCGGTGGCGCTCCTGGCGCCTGCCGCGGCGTCCGCCCATGCATACCTCATCAAGACGGTGCCCTCCGCGAGCACCGAGGTGGACGTCTCGCCCCCCGTTGTCGCTCTGACCTTCGACGAAGCGGTCGAGCCGCGCTTCGCGATCATCTCGGTGTCCGACAAGAACGCCCATCAGGTGACCGCCGGGTCTGTGCACCGAGCGGCCGGCAATCCGGACACCCTGATCGTGCCGCTGAAACCGAACCTCCCGGAAGGCTGGTACCTCGTCTACTGGCGAGCGATCTCGGTCGATGGGCACCCGGTCCAGGGGGCGTTCACGTTTGCGCGCGGGCCGAACGCGGGCCCGGCACCGCAGTTCGTGATTCCCCATATCTCGCAGACCGCGACGACCCCGAAGCTGCTCGTCACGCGCTGGCTCGTCTTCCTGAGCGTGATGATCGCGATCGGCCTCTTCTTCCTGCGGATCGGGATCGCCCGACCGGTCGCGAGAAGGATCGAGGGGACGAGCTTGCGCAGCATCTCCGTGGCGTTCGTCATCTCGTCGGTGGTCGGGTTGATTGCGATTCCCGTCTACCTCGACTGTTCGACAGCGGTCGACTCGTTGCGCTCGGCCTGGGATATCGGTGCGCTCGTGCCGCTCTTTCGGATCACGGCCTTCGGCCGAGGCTACGTGGACATGGAGATCTGCTTTGCGCTCTTTTGCGTTGCGGCCTGGGTCACGCTCTGGGTCGACCGGCCCGAACGCGAGCACCGGTCGATTGCGGAGCTTCTCGCGGGAATCGGTGCTCTGGTCGCGGCAGCTGCGGTGCTCGTCGTTCCGGGCGCCTCCGGGCACGCGGCGCAGACGGCTCCCCGCTCTCTCTCGCTGCTCCTCGACTGGCTGCATCTGATCTCGGGCTCGATCTGGCTCGGTGGGCTGATCGGGTTGATCGTGCTTTGGCAGAGCTTGCCGTCAGGCCGCCGGGTCGGCGCGCTGTCGGTCGTCATCCCGCGGTTCTCCAACGCCGCCTTTGTCTCCGTGCTGGTTCTCCTCGGGACGGGAACCTGGGCGACCGTCCTGCACATGCCGTTGCTCTCAGCGATGTGGACGACGTCGTACGGTCAGGCGATTCTGGTCAAGATCGGGCTCTTGCTGGCAGCGATGCTGCTCGCGGCGGTCAATCTCGTCAGGACGAAGCCTCGACTCGTGGCCGCCCGAAGCCGGCCGGAGCTCGGCGCGTCGACGACGGTGTTGCTGCGCCGCCTGATCTCGGGCGAGGCGCTGCTGATCACGGGTGCCGTCTTTGCGGCAGCGACTCTCTCGAGCCTGGCGCCGCCGGCGGCCGCGCTCGCAAAGGAGGGATCTGCTCTGGCCAAGGTCGGCCCGGGCCCCATCTCCACGACGGTGCACAAGGACGGCTACACGCTGAAGGTGGTCATCACTCCGAACAAGGCCGTGGCGCCGAACTCCTTTGCGGTTCAGATCACGAAGGGCGGAGCGCCGGTCAGCGGGGCGAACGTGACGCTCACCTTCCTGATGCTGGACATGACGATGGGCCAGCAGGAGTACCAGCTGAAGGAGACGAAGCCCGGTCTCTACTCGCACGCAGCGCCGGCGCTCGTGATGGTCGGCCATTGGGGCCTCTCGTTCGACATCACCCCGAAGGCAGGGGAGCCGCTGACAGCCCTCGTCGTCGACCACGCCGCCGGATGAGCAGCTCATCTCGCACTCCAGCCGGCGCCTGGGCGCGCCTTGTCATGGCCGCCACGGCGCTCGGAGCGGGTACCGTCGCCGTTGTCGTCGCCGTCCTCCTCATCCACGCGGTCCTTGGCTAAGGCGCCCTCGCTCGCCCTCGTCGCCGGGCTCATCGCAGCCGCGGCGATCACCGTGCCGCCGGCTCTCGCCGACGGCGATCCGGCGAGCGACTACCTGCTCTCTCAGCCCGTGTTCTTGCCGATCGACAATCCGGTCTCGCCGAACCAGGCCGCGACGTTCGCCAAGCTCGTGCTCGGCGCACAGACATCAGGCCTTCCGATCAAGGTGGCGGTGATCTCCTCGAAGTACGACCTCGGCTCGGTGCCGATCCTCTTCGGATCGCCGCAGAAGTACGCCAACTTCCTCGGCCAGGAGCTTTTCTACTACTACAAGCACAACGTTCTGATCGTGATGCCGAATGGCTACGGGATCTACGACCACGGCCGGTCGACAGCCGTCGACCAGAAGGTCCTCGCGAAGCTTCACCCGGCGCACTCCACGAACGGGAACGTGCTGGCCGCTGCAGGCACCCGTGCCGTCGAGGCGCTCGCGAAGCACTATGGCGTCACCATCTCGACGAAAGCAGCCTCGCCAGGCGGCTCGTCGACGAACCAGGAGCGGCTCGAGATCGGTGCCGGCGCGCTCGTCCTGCTCGTGCTTGCGGGCGCGGCAGCCCTTTTGCGCCGCCGCCTGAGGTCACGATGAAGCGGTTCGCGCTGCTGCTTGCCCTGCTCGCGCTCTGTGCCGGGTGTGGTGGCTCGAAGGCCCCGAAATTCACGCCGCAGGCGCAGGTGCTGCCCTCGCTCGTCGCGCCGCCCTTCACGCTCCACGACGACGAGGGTCACGCCGTGAGCCTCACGTCGAAGCCCGGCCACTACGTGATCGTCACATTCCTCTACACCCATTGCCCGGATGTCTGCCCGATCATTGCCGGCAACCTGAACCGTGCGCTGAAGACCGCAACGGCGAAGCAGGCGGGGTTGACCGTGCTCGCGGTCAGCGTGGATCCGAAGGGCGATACGGCTGGCGCGGTTCGCAAGTACATCGCCGAGCGCGGCCTGGTTTCGAGCTTTGACTACCTGATCGGCTCGCGGGCTCAACTTGCCCCGGTCTGGGCAGCGTTCCACATCGGTGCGGTCGCCGGGCCCGAGGACGTGGTCACGCACCAGTCCTACGAGTTCCTGATCGACCCGGCGGGGCGCGAACGGTTGCTCTACGGCAAGGGCGTCCAGGCGGGGTGGATCGTGCGCGATCTGAAGACCCTGATGAAGACGAGCTGACCGTGCACCGGCGGCGTCGGACACGGATCTACGTGGTCGCGCTGGCAGCCGCGATCGGCGGCCTGGTCTTCGCCGGCATCTTCGCGGTGACGCACAAGGCGACGCTCTCGGTCGTCCCACCCGCGACGTCGCTCGCGGCAGCCGACCGGAATGCGCCCGCAGCGCTCGTGCACGCGGCAGCAGGAGTCGGATTCCATCCAAACGTCCTGCCTGGGATCGGCAAGATCGAGGACAAGCCCGCCGCCGACGCGAAGCAGCCGTCGACGAAGGATCTGCTTGCGGTCGGCACGGCTGCGCCCGACTTCTCGCTGCTGACGCCCCAGGGGCAGAAGGTCTCCCTGCGGAGCTATCGCGGGAAGGCGACCCTGATCGAGTTCTTCGCCACCTGGTGCCCCCATTGTGACGTCGAAGCGCCGCATCTGCGCCGGCTCTACGAGTCGTTGCCCCGGAAGAGCTACGGCTTCGTCTCCGTGAACGTGGACGGGGAAGACGCTCCGAGCGTGTTTGCCTACCACGTCTACTTCGGGCTCCCGTTCCCGTCGCTCCTCGACCCGAGCTCCAACGCCGGCAGCTTCGATTCGCCGGGCTCGCCCGGCAAAGTGACGAAGTCGTACGGGATCGAGTCGTTTCCGACCTTCTACGTGCTCAACCGGCAGGGCGTGATCGTCTGGCGCTCCGACGGAGAGCAGCCCGACGCCTTGCTGCGGCAGGAACTCGAGCGGGCGGCCGAATGAGGCTGCTCGGACTTGCGATCCGGCTTGCTGCCGCGGCAATCTGGCTGTTCGCCGGAATCGCGAAGCTCTTCGATCTGGAGCACTTCCGCTCGCAGGTCGCGGCCTACGATCTCTTGCCGCACGCACTCGTCGGCCCGTTTGCCTACGGATTGCCGTTCGTCGAGACGCTTATCGGCCTCTACTTGCTGATCGGGCTCCTCGTGCGCCCGGCGGCGATCGTGACGTGCGCGCTGATGACCGCGTTCCTGATCGCGCAGTCGCAGGCGTGGGCGCGCGGGCTATCGCTCGACTGCGGCTGCTTTGGCACCGTCAGCCAGCAGAAAGTCGGCCTCTGGAGCATCGTTCGCGACGGGCTGCTCGGGATCCCCGGGCTTCTGCTTGCCATTCGGCCGGCGCGCTACCTCTCCCTCGACGCTCGATATCTG
>DASZPQ010000079.1:0-4192 GCA_035550275.1 Gaiellaceae bacterium
TAGCGGCGGGGGTGGGATTCGAACCCACGGGACGCTTGCGCGCCCAACGGTTTTCAAGACCGCCTCGTTCGACCGCTCCGACACCCCGCCGCGGCGAATTACGGTAGCCGGACCCGGGGCTAGCCAGGCGGCGCCGGCGCGACCGGGCCGTACGCGATGGTGAAGCCGGCGGCCGTCAAGGCCGAGGGCAGCGAGACCACGATCTTGCTCTGAACCATCCCCCACTCGTAGGTCGCCGTGGCTGGGCCGGTCACGCCGAGATTGCCGAACGTCACAGGCGTGTACTCGCCGAGGGTGTCGACGGCTCCGGTCGACTGGGACGGCGCCTCGACGATCCAGTCCGCCGATCCGCCTCCGCCCGAGTAGGCCTGCTGCGTGGAGAACGACTGGCCCGTCGTCTCGTCGACCAGCGAGATGCTCCAGAGGCCCGCGCTCACCTGTCCGATCGTCACCGTGATCTGGTCATCCGGCGCGACCGTGAGCGGGATCCGCATTTCCCAGCTCGGCAGGATCTCCCACCACGCGTACGTCGTCACAAGCTGTGTCGAGGCGTCGTATGACTCGGTCACTCCGGCCTGGATCAGAGATCCTCTGCTTCCAGGGCCGCCGTCGATTCCGACCCATTCGGATGTGGTCGCTGTGCCGGCGGTGGCCGCGAGGCTTGGGACATTGAACGTTCCGGTCGCGACGGTGAACGGGCCGCCGGAGATCGAGTAGCCGGACCAGTTCTTGCTGCGGAGATTCGAGGCTCCGGAGACAACGATTGGGAGCGCGGCCGACGGGGTGCCCACCGTCAGGCCGGGGCTCGCAGTGTCGACAGACGCAGGAGCTGCCGGCGCCGCCTGCTTCCGCGCCGGTGCGATCGGCGCTCGGGCGTTGTCAGACGGGCACCGAAACGTGGAGTCGAAACGCAGCGCGGCGATCCTGCAGCTCGATGCTGCGACGGCGGCATTGCTCACCGACGCCCCAATGCCGGCTCCGATGAAGACCACGAGCAGCCACCAATGCAGCTTCACGACAGACCGACTGTACGCGAGCGTCGACGCTGGGTCAGGCGAGCTTCTTGCGCGCGTCGACCTCGGCCTGAGCCTTCTCGGCCAATCGCTTGAGGTTCTCATTGCGCTTGAGCATCTCGGCGCGGGCCACGAGATCAGCCTTCGTCGGTTTCCTCTTCCCCATCGTCGCCTCCTAGCAACTGCTCGATTCTGGCGAGTGACTGCACGATGTCGTGCACCGCGAAGAGTAGAGCAGCGATCTCGGCACGGTCGATGAGCCGCTCGTCCATCGGGATCGAGTGTGATCGCTCGCCAAGGGAACGGCAAGATGGCTCTTAGAGACGCGTCAGCCGGAGAGTGGGCCGTGGCTGACTCGCGCGGGCGCCCCGTATTCACGCAACACCTCAGGCACGTCGCCGCGGAAGTTCTCGAGGATCGCGAGCAGCCACCGGTCGGTCACGGCAGTTCCGTTCAAAGTGTGCGGCGTCTCGATCTGCTTCTCGCCGGCGCGGTAGCGAATGCCGAGGCGGCGGGCCTGGAAATCCGTCGTGTTCGACGTCGAGGTGATCTCGCGGTAGCGCTGCTGCGAGGGGAACCACGCCTCGATGTCGTACTTCTTCGCGGCCGGGTCGCCAAGGTCTCCGGCGGCGACGTTCACGACGCGGTAGGGAAGGTCGAGCGCCTGCACGAGCTCCTCCTCGATCGCGAGGATGCGGTCGTGCTCTTCACGTGAGGCCGACGGCTCGCAGTAGACGAACATCTCCACCTTGTTGAACTGGTGGACACGGAACATCCCGCGCGTGTCCTTGCCGGCTGCGCCGGACTCGCGGCGGAAGCATGGCGAGAACGCGGCGTAGCGGAGCGGCAGCTCCTCGAGGATCTCCCCCATGTGCAGGCCCGCGAGCGCGACCTCCGAGGTGCCCGTCAAGTAGAGGGCGTCGCTTTCGAGCGCGTAGATATTGCCGCGGTCGGTCGGGAAGAAGCCGGTTCCGTACATCGCCTCTTCGCGAACGAGCACCGGCGGCAGCGCAGGCGTGTGCCCGTGCGCAGCAGTGCGATCGAGCGCGAAGCGGTAGAGCGCCATCGCGAGCAGCGCCGTGTCGCCGAGCATGAAGCCGAAGCGCGCTCCCGAGATCCGGGCGGCGCGCTCCATCTCGAAGTCGCCGACCTCCGTGTGCTCGGGGCCCTCCGGGCCGGGCGTCCCCCAACGGCGGATCTCCTCGGCGTCATCGTCGGTGTTGCCGTCGGGCGTGGAGGGATCCGGCGGATTCGGGATCCGCTCGAGCAGCGCGTCTCGCTCGTTCGCGGCGTGCGCGAGCTCCGCCTCCGCCTCGCGCAGCTCCTCCTTGACCTGGTTCAGCTCCTCGAGCTGCTCCGGCGTCGGCTTGCCCTTCAGCTTCTGACGGCCGCGCAGCTCGTCGACCTTCGGCAGCAGCGCGCGCCAACGCTCATCGGCCAGGAGCAGCTCGTCGAAGCGCTCTGCCGCACCCTTCCGGGCGAGCGCCGCTCGAAGCGCCTCGGGATTCTCGCGGGCTGCGCGGAGATCGATCACGGACGAGAGTCTAGAAGGGCTTCCAGCACGCTGGCGACACCCTCCTCGGCGGCCGGCGGACAGACCCAGTCCGCGACGGCCTTCACGCGCGGGTGCGCATTTTCCATCGCGATCCCGAAGGCGCCCCAGCCCACGAGCTCGACATCGTTCTCGCCGTCGCCGAAGCAGATCGTCTTGTCTGCCGAGAAACCCATGCGCGCAGCGAGGAAATCGAGCCCCGCGCCTTTCGTGATCCCGAAGGCCGAGAACTCGAGGAAGTACGGCAGCGACTTCGAGATCGTCAGCCGGCCGTCGAAGATCTTCTCCATCCTGATCTCCATCGCATCGAGCTCGTCGGGATCGCCGACGCAGACGATCTTCGTCGGCGGCTTGTCGAGCCAGTCCGTCAACGTTCCGACCTCGAGGATCGTCAGCCCCTGGAAGGCCGCGTACGCCTGTGACCACTGCGTCTCCTGCGCGACGTAGAGCTCATCGTCGACGTAGATGTTCGGCGTGTAACCCTCGGCCTCGACCGCCAGGATCGCCTCTTTCGCGAGCTCGACCTCGATCGGCACGTGACTGAGCCACGTCCCGTCCGCGTCGACGACGACCGCGCCCTGGTAACAGATCACAGGCTCGCCGAGCACCTCTCGCGGCACGACCCGCCGGAGCGACTGCACCATCCGGCCCGTCACGATCAGCACGTGAATCCCGGCCGCCTGGACGCGGTGCAACACCTCGAGCGTCCGGGGGCGGAGAGCTCCGTCCTGCCAGATCAGCGTGTGATCGAGATCGGTCGCGACAACCTCGATGTCGCGAGGAAAGTCTGCGGGAAGCTCGATCAGCGGTGCGATGCCTCGAGAACGTCAGGACTCTGCACGGGGTCGAGTGTAGACCTGATTAAGAGCCACGAGATCGACAACCCCTACCGGTACCATTTCCTGCATGAAACGACGCAACTATGGACGCAACGCAGGGCTCACGATCCGCATGCTCTTGACGACCGGCCTGCTGGGACTGCTGTACGTGGTCTTCGCGGTTGTCCTCTATTCAGTCTTGAACGTCGGCCTCGCGCCGATGTTGATCATCGTCATCGGGCTCGCGTTCTTCCAGTACTTCACCTCCGACAAGCTCGCCCTCGCTGCGGCGGGCGCCAAGGTCGTCACGCGCGAGGAAGCGCCTGCGCTTCACGACATGGTCGAGCGCCTCTGCGCGATGGCCGACCTGCCAAAGCCGCGCGTCGCGATCATGGACACACCGGTCCCGAACGCCTTCGCGACCGGTCGGTCGCCCAAGCATGCCGTCGTCTGCGTGACGAGCGGCCTCTGGAACCGGCTCGAGCCGAAGGAAATCGAAGGCGTGCTCGCCCACGAGCTCTCGCACATCGCGAACCGCGACGTGCTGGTGATGACGCTCGCCAGCTTCTTCGCCATGCTCGCCGCGCTGCTCACGCGCTTCGGGATGTACGCCGGCATGTTCGGCGGAGGCTTCGGCGGCGGCGGCAACCGCAACAACAACAACGGCCCGCCGGTCTGGGTGGTCGTCCTGCTCGTGTCGATCGTCGTCTACGCGGTGAGCTTCATCCTGATCCGCACCATCTCCCGGTACCGCGAGTACGCGGCCGACCGTGGCTCGGCGCTGATCACCGGCGCGCCCGAGTACCTGA
>DASZPQ010000080.1:0-23161 GCA_035550275.1 Gaiellaceae bacterium
CGCCGTCGTCTCGGCCTGCGCCACCGGCTCACACGCGATCGGCGAGGCAGCCGAGATGATCAAGCGCGGCGACGCGGACGCCGTGATCGCGGGCGGCACCGAGGCGTGCATCCATCCGCTGATCCTGGCGGGCTTCACCGCCATGCGCGGGCTCGCAGCCGAGGACGAGCATCCGCCTCGCGCCTCGAGGCCGTTTGACGCCACGCGCGCCGGCTTCGTGATGGCCGAGGGCGCAGGCGCCGTGCTCCTCGAGGATTGGGACCACGCCGAACGGCGCGGCGCGGAGATCTACGCGGAGGTGCTCGGCTACGGCGCCTCGAACGACGCGCACCACCTTGCCCAGCCCGATCCGGAGAGCGAGGGCGTGATCGCGATGATGCGCGCAGCGCTCCGCCGGGCCGGCGTCGCGCCGGAAGCCGTGGGCTACATCAATGCGCACGGCACCTCCACCCCGCTCGGCGACCCTGCCGAGACAAACGCGATCAAGGCGGTCTTTGGCGCTCACGCGTACTCGCTGGCGGTCTCGTCGACGAAGTCGATGATGGGCCACACGTTCGGAGCGGCCGGAGCGATCGAGGCGATCATGTGCATCCTCGCGCTGCGTGACGGCGTGCTTCCGCCGACGATCAACTACGTCACGCCAGACCCGGAGTGCGACCTCGACTACGTCCCGAACGAGGCGAGGCACGTCCAGGTCGACGTCGCGCTTTCGAATGCGATGGGCCTCGGCGGCCACAACGGCTGCGTGCTGCTCGGCCGGGTGAGCTAACCGAGCTCTTTGGCGGCTTGCCGCTCGGGCGGGATCCGCGTCACGTCCCAGACGAGACCGGCCTTCTCGAGCCCGGCGATCAAAAGCCCGGCCGGATCGATCTCCCATTTCTTCAGCCCGTGGAAGGCAGAAGACGGGAACGCGTGGTGGTTGTGGTGCCACGACTCACCGAACGAGAAGATCGAGAGCCACGCGACGTTCCCCGACTCGTCGCTGACGCGGAATCGCTTCTGGCCCCAGACGTGGCAGATCGAGTTGATCGAGAAGGTGACGTGATGGAGCACGAAGATCCTCACGAAGCCGCCCCAGAGGAGCCCGAGCAGCGCGCCCTTGAGCGTGCCCGTGAGCGCGTAACCGGCGAGCATCGGAAGCACGAACGACGCGACCGCGATCACCGGGAACAAGCGGGAGATCAGACGCACGCCCGGATCGGCGAGCAGGTCGGGTGCGTACCGCTGTTGATCGGCGCGCCCTGCCGAGCTGAACATCCAGCCGACATGCGCGTGCACGAGCCCGCGCAACGTCGCGAGCGGCCCTTCGGAGGTGTGGGGCGAATGCGGATCGCCTTCGCGGTCCGAGAACTGGTGGTGCTTGCGGTGATCGGCGACCCAGACGATCACGTTGCCCTCGATCGCGAGAGAGCCGAGCACGGCGAAGGTGTACCGAAGCGGCGCCGATGTCTTGAACGACCGGTGCGTGTAGAGCCGGTGGAAGCCGACGGTGATCCCGATCCCCGTCAGCACGTAGCCGACCAGGAAGATCCCGACGTTCGTCCAGCCCACGAATCCGTTCCAGAGCACGACGATCGCGACGACGAACGCGACGAACGGCCCGGCGATGATGAAGCCGTTCGTGAGCTTCTGCCAGAGGGGCATCGGCGCCAGGCCATCCATGGTGGCCGTGCCGAACTCGGGGGTCTCGATCAGCGCCGCGTCCAGGCCGGGTGGCACCGTCGAGACTGGACTGAGAGGTGTGGAAGTCAAAGGGTTCGAGGTCTGACGAGCGCTGGCGATCAGCTGGCCGTCGAAGGCTTCCTCGTTCAGGCCGCACGGACACGGTACCAAAGCGGGCGGCTGAGATCACGTTGTCGGCTGCTCAGGTACACTTTCCGGCAGTTCAGAGCGAGTGGCGGTTGCGTTCCTTTACGTCTTCCTTGCGCCCGTTCGTGAAAGCAGTAAGGGAGGTGTTTTATGCCAACCGGAACCGTCAAGTGGTTTAACGATGCGAAGGGGTACGGATTCATTACGCCCGACGAGGGCACCAAGGATCTCTTCGTTCATCACAGCGGCATCGCGGGCAGCGGCTTCAAGTCGCTCCCGGAAGGTGCAAAGGTCGAGTTCGAGGCCCGCGAAGGTGACAAGGGTCCGCAGGCCGAGAACGTCACGCTGATCTCCTAGAGAGCAATCTCGAGGAGCTGCGTCGTGTCGGCACCGTTCGGTCTCCGGGCGGTGCCGAACCTTTTAACGGCAAGACAGCAGCGTTTTACGCCGTGGACTTTTGTCTCCCCCTACGCTCTGGGTGCGGGCCGGGCAGATCAAGACGGCTCAAGCCCGGCCCGCTGCTTTCTACGAGAGCTCGGGCGGTCGCCTGTCGAGGAAGTGAGGCAGCCCGTCGTCCGGTACCGCTTCCCACGCTGCCGCCGAAGCGAGGAATTGACGGTAGGCGGGACGCACTCCCGGGTCACCGTCGAAGGCGCCGAGCCGGACGCTCAGCACCTCTGGGTGCTCCGGATTCCGGCTGAAGAGGGCCGAGCCGCACGCCGAGCAGAAAAGCTTCGCGAAGCCGTCAGGCGGCTCGTAGGCCCGGATCAGCTCCTCGCCGCTCGTGACGCGCAGCGATCCGGGAACGACACGCGCCTGCGCCGACGCGGCCGTGCCTGTTCGCCGCTGGCAGCGCGTGCAGTGGCAGTAGCCCGCCGAAACGAGCGGCTCGACGATCTCGAACCGGACGCCGCCGCAGAGACAGCCCCCGGTGAGCGGGAGATCAGTGATGCGAGTGGGACGCAGCCGACCCGCCGCTGTTCGTGTCGGAGCTCATCGCGAGGTACACGATCACCGTGATGTCGAACACGATCAGAACGATCGCCGGGCCGAGCATCCAGACCCAACCGGTGGCGAACGTGATGCCAAGGAACACGGCAGCGCCGACCATCGGCAAGCCAAACCACTTCAGCCAGCGCTTCTGCTCGAGCACCTCTTCGATCATCTCGATTGCTGCGGCCACGTCTACTCCCTCCCATCGGGCGCAGAGTTTCCGGGCCGACTTCGTCGCAGGATTCTGCGCAGAGTGAACTGTTCAGGTCATTCAAGCAGAAGGTGACACTGCGCACTAGTGGCCGATTTGTGAAATTTCCTCGCGCACGCCGAAACGGCCCCGAAGGGGCCGAATGGACTTCGCCGCGCTCTGCTCGGCGGCAGAGCGCGGCCACAGTGATGCCGGCGGCCGTCCAGGCCGCACGCGTGGTCGCTCTTAGTGGTGGGAGCTGACCGCGGCCGGGTCGAGGCCGATGCCGTTCGTGTCCGAGCTCATCGCAAGCCAGACCAGAACGAGGATGTCGCAGACGATCAACGCGACAGCCGGCGCGATGAACAATTCGTGGCCAGTGCCGAAGAGCAGGCCGATGAACACGGCCGCGCCGAGCAGCGGCAGGCCGAACCAGATCATCCAGCGGTTCTGCTCACGCGTCTCGAGCTCGAGCTTCGAGGGCGCCGCGGCGTGGGCGATTTCGAGCGTCGGCACCGCCGTGGTGACGTCCTCGATCGCGGGGGAAACTGCGCTCATTTGAACTCCTTGTCGTAGGGCGCAGATCCCTGCGCCAATGCCTCAGTCACTTTCTTTTAGCACATGGTGAAAAGTTGCATTTACTGCAAATTCATCGTATTGTGACACTGTGCACGAACGGGTGGTAGGAGGCCTTCGTGAACGGAAGAAGCAGAAGACTCGCGAGCTGATCGCGACGACTGCCCTTGCCCTCTTCGCCGAGCGTGGGTATCAGGCGACGACGGTTGCGGAGATCGCCGACGCGGCAGAGGTCTCCGAGCGCACCGTCTTCGCCTACTTCCCGACGAAGGAAGACATCCTGTTTAGCGACCATGTGACGCTCGAGTTGAGCCTGGCCGAGACCCTGGCCGAGCGATGCCCCGGCTCGGCGGCACTCGACGTGCTGCGCGACTTCCTCGTCGAGAACCTGAGCCGCTTCGACGGCCAGGCGCGGGTGCGGTGGCAGATCGTCAGCCACGACGAGCTCCTGCGCAGCCACCAGCGCGCACGCCAGGCGGCGTTCGGCAACGTGATCGCCGCGGCGATCGCCGTCGATCTCGGCGAGGACGTCGATGACCTGCGTCCTCAGCTCGTGACCGCGGCTGTGATCGCTGCGTTCACCGCCACCTACGAGCATCGCTTCAGCGCCCGGTCGCGAACCGCGTCGCGCGAGCAGGCGATCGCCGTGATCGACGAGGCGATTACCTTCCTGCGCGGCGGGCTCGAGGCGATTCGAGCGTTTCCAAAGCCGTACTAGCTACTTCGTCACGACGAAGGTGCCCTGCATGCCTTCGGCCGCGTGGTACTTGACGCTGCAAACGTAGGTGTAGGTGCCCGGCTTCAACGTGACGGTCTTCGTCGATTGCTGCCCGGGGACGAGAAACGGGCCGTCGAGCGCGCCGATCAGGTCGAAGTTGTGGGTCAGCGACCCGCTGTTGCCCATGATGAAGGTCACCTTTCCGGCCGAGATCGTCGTCTGCGAGAGCTTGAAGCCGAACTCGTACTCGTCGACCAGGATCGTCCTCGGCGGCAGGGCCGTGGTCGTGGTGACGATCGTCGGTTTCGTCGTGACCGGCGGAGCCGTCGACGTCTGCGAGCTGAGCCCGCTGCCGCAACCTGCGAGCAGCGCGACGGCGAGGAGCAGCGGGAGCGGTCTAGGTGACCGCAAGCGACCCGAACTCGCTGTAGGCAGTGTCGTGGAACTGCTCGCCCGACCCGAATGAGACGACGCCCTTGAACGGGAACCTCACCGTGACCCGCAACGTCTTCTTCCCGGGAATCTCCCCGGTGGTTCCTCCCGGCGCGGGCTCCGTGGTGTTCGGCAGGCTGACATGGAAGCTCTCGTTGCTGCTCTCGGTGTTCGTGATCACGAACGTCACCTTCCCGCAGGGAACGTGATTCGGCGTCGCAGCGAGCGGGCCGAGGAGCATCTTCACCGCGACCGTCGAGCTTCTCGGCGCCTTGCACGCGTCCACGGCGAGCACCACGCCGTTGACCGAGAATTCCTGGTTTTCCGCGCCCACGCTGTAGTAGTACTGGTCGCGCTTCGGCAGGGTGACGGTCAACGTCTTCGACTTGCCCGATGCGATCTGCGGAGTCGTCTTGCCGACGATCGAGAACGTCCGCCAGCCGCGTGCCTTGTTCACGAGCTTGAAGGAGATCCTCCCGTCGGGAACCGTGGCCGGAGCGAGGCCGGCAACCGAGCGAAAGTTGAGCGTCGTGTTCGTCACCGTCATCACCACGGTCGGGATGAACACCTGTGGCTGCGCCGACGCGAGCGCAGGAACCGTGAGGAGCGCAGCGCCGAACGCGGCGCCAGCGAGAACCCGCATGCGACCGTATCTGGCCGGTGCCCGCATCGAGAACCAGCTTACAGGCATGAAAAAGGCCCCGTTTCCGGGGCCCTTCGAATAGCGGGGACAGGATTTGAACCGGTGACCTCCGGGTTATGCGCCCGGCGAGCTACCTGACTGCTCCACCCCGCGACGCATCCAGAAGGGTACCACCGACAACCTTCCAAGCAGATCCGCGACCCCGAAACCGAGGCCGAGCACCGCCATGCCGGCGATCGCGTCGAAGAGGAAGTGGTTCCCGGTGACGACGATCGTGAGCACGACGACGAACGGATAGAGGGCGCCGACGACCTTCCAGGCGAGCGGGCGCGCATAGAGAACGAGGCCGATTCCGACGCCGAGCGCCCAACCCGCGTGGAGCGAGGGAACAGCCGCGACGGGATCGGAGAACGGCGACGAATGCGGCGAGCCGATGTTGATGTCGGAGAACGTCCGCAGCGTGTCGACGAGACCGACGCCGGCGAGCCGCGGCGGGGCTGTCGGGAACTGCCAGTGGATCACGATCGCAATCGCCGTCGCCGCCAGAAAGCCGTTGCGGAAACGCTCGAAGGCCGGCCGCGAGCGGCGGTAGAGCCAGACGAAGAACGCGGCCGTGAGCACGAAGTGGCCGACCACGTAGAAGACGTTCATCGCATCGATCAGCCCCGGATAGCCGAGAAACTCGTGCTGCAGCGGCTGCTCCCAGCTCAGGTCGGTGACGCGCTCCAGCGAGACGATCTCGCGCGCGTGCGCGAGCGCGAGCGGCCAGTTCGGCCGCAGGAGTCGCCTCAGGAGCTCGTAGACCTCCAGGCCTCCGAGCGCGATCGCGATCTGGGTGATGCCGTAGTGGCGCGAGACTGCGTGCTTCACGCGGCCCATCGACAGAACTCTACGATTGCGGCGTGACTGTCGTCGATTGGCTCGCGTTCGGAGTGCTTGTCGTCTCGTTCCTGGCGAGCTCGGTCGTCCTCGCACTCCGGGTTCTCGAGAGCTGGCGGGCGTTTCGGTCGCTCCGGCGGACGGTCTTCAAGGGCCTTGGCGATCTCGAGCGGCGTTTCAGCGCCGTCGAGACGCGCCTCACGAAACTGGGCGACAACGCAGTGAAGCTCGACGATGCGAGGTCGCGTCTCACACGGTCACTCGCGACTGCCTCGGTGCTCGCCGAAGCCGCCGGCCAGGCACGGGGATCGCTCGGCTGGCTGCGTGCAGTCGTGCCTCGCAAGTGACGCGCGTCGCTGCCGTCGACCTCGGCACGAACTCGACGCGGCTGCTGATCGCCGACGTCGTCGACGAGAACGTCGAAGAGATCACACGGCTGAGCGTCGTGACGCGGCTCGGCGAAGGCGTCGACGCGCGGCGGCTCCTCCTGCCCACTCCGATCGGGCGCGTCCATGCCGCCCTCGCGGGCTTTCACCGCAAGATCGCCCTGCTCGGCGCCGAACGAACGCTCGCCGTGGCGACAAGCGCCGTCCGCGACGCGTACAACGGCCGGGATTTTCTCGACGCGATCGCCGGGGAGTACGGCTTCGTGACGCGCCTACTGAGCGGCGATGAGGAAGCCGAGCTGACACTGGCCGGTCTCGGCGCAATCGACCCAGGGACACTCGTCCTCGACGTGGGCGGCGGCTCGACGGAGCTGATCGCGGACGGGTTCCGGGTCAGCCTCGATCTCGGCTCGGTGCGACTCACGGAACGCTATCTGGCGAGCGATCCGCCGACGCGGGGCGAGCTCGATGCCGCGGGCGCATTTGTCGATTCGCTTCTGCCTGCGCTCGAGGTGAGGGCCGCGATCGGGTCGGGCGGCACGGTGGCGCAGCTGGCGTCTCTCGTCGGCTCGCTGTCCGTCGGCGCCGTCGAAACGCAGCTCGGACGGCTTGCCTCACTCCCAGTCGAACGTCGTCGCACCGTGCCGTATCTCATCCCCGACCGGGCGCCGGCGATCGTTGGGGGCGCACTGATCGTCGCGCGCATCCTGCGCCGCTATGGCCTTTCCCACCTCACGTACAGCGTTCGCGACCTGCTCGACGGGGCCGCGCTCGAGGCTGCGAGGATGCGGGAAGAAAGTTGACCACTCAATCGTTTAGTGCTATTGATTGAGCAATCAACTTTATGGAGGCAAAGTAATGAGCACCACAGAACAAGTCAGCACCGCAGTCCCGACTGGCACCTGGCAGGTCGACCGCGTCCACTCGAGCGTCGGCTTCGAGGTCGGATATCAGGGCGTCTCCGCATTCAGCGGGACGGTCACCGACTTCAACGCCACGCTCGTCGATGGAGCGCTGGAAGGCTCTGCCCAGATCGCCAGCGTCCAGACAAAGGACGAGAACCTCTCGGGCCATCTGCTCTCGCCCGACTTCTTCGATGCAGAGCGGTTCCCCGAGGTTGGATTCGCCTCTGACGAGGTCACCCGCAACGGCAACACCGTCGAGGTCGACGGCGAGGTCACGCTGAAGGGCATCACGAAGCCGGCGACCCTGCGCGGCACGATCACCGGTCCGGTGAACGATGCGTACGGCAAGCAGCGGCTCGCGCTGAAGCTCGAGACGACGATCGATCGCACCGAGTTCGGCATCACCTGGAACGCGCCGATGCCTGACGGCAGCAACGCCCTCTCCAACGACGTCACGCTGAAGGCCGATCTCGTCCTGGTGGCGGCGGAATAACGCGATGCGCATCCTGGCTATCTCAGGAAGCCTCCGCAGCGGCTCGCAGAACTCATCGCTTCTGCGGGCCGCGGCGGAGCTCGCGCCCGAAGGAGTCGAGCTCGAGCTCTACGACGGGTTGAAGGAGATCCCGCCGTACGACGAGGACGACGACATCGAGCCCGCTCCGGCAGCGGTGACGCGATTCCGCGAGGCGATCAGAGGCGCGGATGCGGTCCTGATCTCGACACCCGAATACAACTCGTCGATTCCGGGAGTGTTGAAAAACGCGCTCGACTGGGCCTCGCGCCCCTATGCGACGAACCCGTTCCGCAACAAGCCCGTCGCGATCTTCGGATCGACTCACGGAGCGTTCGGGGCGGCATGGGCGCAGGCCGACCTGAAGAAGATCGTCGGCGCAATCGGGGCCCGCGTGCTCGACGCCCAGGTGTCAGTGCCCCACGCCCACGAGAAGTTCGACGCCGACGGTCGCCTGACCGACGAGGAGCTTCGCGTCGCTGTCGGCGAGGCGATCGCGGCAATCGACGCCTCGCATCAGTCGTCGCTCGTAGCCGCCTAGCTCCTACTCGACGTCGGGATCGGGCGGCGGGTCGTCCTCGGCGAGGCGCCTGCGGACGGCCGAGCGCGAGAGCACGCCGGCGAGCTTCCCGTTCTCGACCACAGGCACACGCTCGAAGTCGCTCTCCTCGAGGAACGCGAACGCTTCACCGAGCGGAGTCGAAGCGTCGATCGTCGCGTTCGGCGGCTCGGCAATCTCGCCAAGCGGGACCGACTTGGGGTCGAGGCCTGTTGCGACGACCTTGCGCACGAGCGTCTTCCGCGTGATCACTCCGATCAACCGTCCGGCGTCGCAGACGAGCACGGCGCGCACCTCGTCGCGCATCAGCGCCTCGCCCGCCTCCTGGGCCGTCGCAGTGATTTCGAGCGCAAGCGGGTCCGGCACCATCGCGTCGCGGACGAGCTGTTCGGCTCGCTCGTTCACGGATAGATCCCTCGCGCCTCGAGCGCGGCCGAGACCTCGAGCAGCCCCGCGACGAGCGCCGCGTCGCGCAGCGTGATCCCACGCTCCTCGGCGAGATCCCAGACCCGGTCGAACGCATCGCCGAGCTTGTCGGCGAGCCGGCGCCGGATGTCGTCGCGGCCCCAGAAGAGCCGTCCGAGATCCTGCACCCATTCGAAGTAGGAGACGGTGACGCCGCCCGCGTTCGTGAGCACGTCCGGCAGAACCTGGATCCCGCGGCCCGCCAGAACGGCGTCGGCGGTGATCGAGGTCGGGCCGTTCGCGCCCTCCGCGATCAGCCGGCACTGGAGGTTGCCCGCGTTCTCCGTCGTCACCTGGTCCTCGCGCGCCGCGAGCACGAGGATGTCGCACGGCAGCTCGAGCAGCTCCGCGTTCGTGACGCGACGGCCGAACGAGTAGCCCTCGAGCGAACCGTGCTCCGCGACGTACTCGTGCAGCGACGGAATGTCGAGGCCGCTGCCGTCGACAACACCTCCCGAAACATCGGAGACGGCGATCACGTTCGCGCCGCGTTCGTGCAGCTCGGTCGCGGCGATACCGCCGACGTTGCCGAAGCCCTGGACGACACAGCGCTGATCGGCAAGGTTCCAGCCGAGGCGCGCGCAGGCACGCGCGATCACCATCACGACCCCGGCGCCGGTTGCCTCATGACGGAAGACCGAGCCGCCGATCGATATCGGCTTGCCGGTGACGATCTCGGGCACGGCGTGGCCCTGCTGCATTGAGTAGGTGTCCATCATCCACGCCATCGTCTGCTCGTTCGTCGCCATGTCGGGCGCCGGTATGTCTTCCTGCGGGCCGATGAACGGCGCCAGCTCGGCCGTGAAGCGTCGCGTGATTCGCTGGAGCTCGGCCTGGGACAGCTCGCGCGGGTTGCAGCGAACGCCCCCCTTGGCGCCGCCGTACGGAAGTCGCAGCAGCGCGCACTTCCAGGTCATCCACATCGAGAGCGCGACGCACTCGCCGAGATTGACGCCGTCGTCGTAGCGGATGCCCCCTTTCGTCGGGCCGAGCACCGACGAATGCCGCACGCGGTAGGCCGGGAACGAGCGCATCGTGCCGTCGTCCATCCGCACCGGGAGGTTGAGGATGACCGCGCGTTCGGGGTAGCGCAGACGCTCGGCGACGAAGTCCGGGACCTCGGCCTGCGTGAGCGCTTTCTCCAGCTGTGCGCGGGCCTGCCGGTAGAGCGGCGTCTCCCACTCGAGCGCCGGCGGCGCGTGCTCGACTTCGACCACGTCGCGGACTATAGGGACGCGGCGGAGGCCATTGCGGCCAGTTGGGTCACGGTCCGCCAGTTGCGCGCCGTTCCGACGCCGAGCGAGCGCCCGAGCACCGCGCCTGCGATCCGCGCACCGGAGACCCCGTTCGGGTAGTGCAGGAACGCCTCGCTCCCGACCACCTTGATCTCGTCCGGCGCCATATCCAGGCTCGTGACGCTCCGAACTGCCGCAGCTGGCGGTTTCTGCGCGAGAAAGATCACGTGGGTGTTCGCGTTGTCGGGGCCGAACGGCTTCGCCCGGGCGACCTTGCCGATCTCCGCGAACGTCCGGAGCACAACCGCGCTCTCGACGCCGAACCTCTTGGCGACGGCAGCTTCGAGCTGCTCTCCGAGCACGGCACGGTCGTTCGCTGGGTGCACGAAGACCACGTTGCCGCTCTGGATGTAGGTCGCGACACCGGCGGCTCCCGCCTCTTCGAAGACAGTTCGCAGCTCGGCCATCGGCACCCGGTTCTTGCCGCCAACGTTGATTCCCCGCAACAGGGCGACCCAGCCGTTCGCGCTCACGCGCGGCGTTCCCACTTCTCGCTCCAGGTCTCGCGGGTGAGCCCCGAGATCATCAGACGCCGCACGATCTTCTCGTTCCGGCCTTTGCCGAGGATGTGGATGCGCATCGTCCGGTCGCCGAGCGGCACCTCGACGCCCGTCGTCGAGCCGGGAACCGTCACCGCTTCGGTCACCGCGTAGTCGGCGCGGGCGTCCGCCCGCTCGCTGAAGCGCACCTCCCACTCCGCGACCGCGGGCACGGCGTCCCAGCGGAGCAGGAGCGTTTCGCCGTCTCGCTTGCGGCTCACGTCCATGTTCCCGGTGATCGTCGGTTGCGTGCGCAGGCGCGCCCGAAGCGACGGTGGCGGCGTGACCACGGGAGGGGGCGCGGGCTCGCGCGAGATCCTGATGCGGGCGCGATGCACCGAGACAACACGCTTCAGCTGCTCGAGCGCTGCCTGCTCTGCCTGGTCGGCTACGGCCGGGTCGCCGTCGGTTCGCTGCCGTTTGGCGAGCGCCCGAACCCGGGCTTCGAGGGCTTCGGTATTCGGCTCGCGCTTCGCCGCGACGGCGGCGCGAGCCTCGTCGATGATCGCCTCATAGGCCTGGCTCATGGCCTAAACCGCGTCGGGCGCTGCGGCGCGGGCAGTCAATGCTTCGATCGGGATGACCTCGAGCGCGCGGGCGTGGGTCGCTCCGAGCACGACCTCGGGAGCGCAATCTGCTTCATAGGCTTCGAGCCAGCGCGAGGCGCAAAGACACCAACGATCGCCGGGCCGCAGGCCGTCGAAGCCCCATTCGGGCCGAGGCGTCGAGAGATCGTTTCCGGCCGCCTGGCTGAACTCGAGGAACTCCGCAGTCAGCACGACGCAGACGGTGTGACTGCCCAGATCTTCCTCCCCGGTCGAGCAGCAGCCCTCACGGTAGAACCCGGTCATCGGGTTGGTCGAGCACGGCAGCAGGTCACCGCCAACGACGTTCACATCCGGGTCACGGCTCATGGCGGAAGCGTAGCGACGCGACGCCGGAGTTTCTTGATGCCGAGGGAGGGGCTCGAACCCCCACGCCCCAGAAGGGCCTTCGGTTTTAAGCCGAATGCGTCTACCAATTCCGCCACCCCGGCCGGGCGGATCAAGACTACGCCGAGGCTCTCATCCCTGTCCCGAAGAACGCTGCGACCGCTGCGCGGTCTTCCACAAGTGGACAGTGCGGCAGCGCGGCCAGGAACGCACGGCCGTAGGCCTTGGTGCGCAGCCGTGGGTCGAGGATCGCGACGACTCCCCGGTCGGTGTGGCCCCGAATCAGGCGGCCGAAGCCCTGCCGGAGCTGCAGCATTGCGGTCGGGAGCGCGAAGTCGCGGAACCAGTCTCCGCCGTTCGCCTCGACCGCTTCGCAGCGTGCTTCGTGGAGCGGATCGCCGGGCGCCGAGAACGGCAGCTTGTCGATCACGAGCAGCGAGAGCGACTCGCCGGGGATGTCGACTCCCTGCCAGAAGGTGGACGTTGCAAGCAACACTGAGTCGACCTCGGAGCGGAACCGCTCCAGCAGCTTCTCTCTGGGCAGATCTCCTTGCACGAGCACCTCGTAGGGCACCCGGCCAGAGATGCGCGTGCGAAGCACCTCGAGCGCCCGGTAGCTCGATGTGAGGACGAGCGCGCGTCCCTCGGAGAGCGCGAGCAGCGCGGCAACTTCGTCGGCAACGCGTTCCGTGAAATCGCCGGCTCGCGGGTCGGGCATCGTGCGGGGCACGTAGAGGAGTGCCTGCTCGCCGTAGTCGTACGGTGAGCCGACGACGAACTCACGCGCATGCTCGAGCCCCAGACGGCCGCGGACGAACCGCGCGTCGTCGCCGGTCGTCAGGGTGGCCGAAACCAGGATCGCGGTCGGGCCTTCGCCCCACAGACGGTCGCGAAGCTCGGATGAGACGTCGATCGGCGCCCACGACACGCTCGTCCGCTCTGCCCAGACGACTCGCTCGAGCTCTCCGGCGTCGAGGAAGGCGTCGACCTGCGTCGCGACCGTGAGCGTCCGGCGCGAGAGGGCGTCGAGCTCTTCCCCTCGGCCCTGCAACTCGTCGGCGAGGCCCTTCAGCTCGGTGAGGAGCAGGGTCGCGGGCCCGGTCGGAGGCTCGCGCAGCCGCTTTCGCCCGCTCGCCGGCGCGACTGCCTCGAGCAGCAGGTCGCCTGCTCGCTCGACCCGGTCGAGCGCACGTGCCGGCGCCGGCTGGCCGCTCTCGCGGCTCACTCGCTCGATGTCACTCGCGAGGCGGCGCAGATCGGCGCGGGAGACCCGTCCGCCGAGCCAGGTTGCGGCGGTCTCCTCGAGCCGGTGCGCCTCGTCAAAGACCACGGCGTCGTGGTCGGGCAGCACTCCCCCACCCGCGGCCAGATCGGCGAAGTAGAGCGCGTGGTTCGCAATCACGAGCTCGGCGTCGGAGGCGCGGGCACGCGCCGCCTCTGCAAAGCAGGCTCCGAAGAACGTGCAGCGCCGTCCGGTGCAGCGGTCGGAGCCAACCGCAAGCTCTGCCCAGAGCGCCTCCGAAGGCTCGATCGGCAGCTCGGCGCGGTCGCCGGTCTCAGTCTCGGCGAGCCAGGGCTGAAGAGCCTCGAACGCCTCTTCGTCGCGCGGGTCGCGCAACAGCATCGGGCCGAAGCTCTGAAGCTGCTTGCGACAGAGGTAGTTCTGACGCCCCTTGAGCACGACGACGCGCACGTCACGACCGAGCGCCCGGGCCGCTGCCGGAACGTCCTTCGCGAGCAACTGCTCCTGCAGCGCCTTCGTTGCGGTGGCCACGACGACCCGCTGGCCCGACTCGAGCGCCGGCAGGAGATACGCCAGGCTCTTGCCCGTGCCGGTTCCCGCCTCGGCCACGAGGTGCTCGCGGCTTGCCAGCGCCCGCTCGACAGCAGACGCGAGCGCGGCCTGCTCTGACCGCGATTCGAATCCGGGCAGGGAACGAGCAACCGCCCCGTCAGGGCCGAAAGCTTCATGCATGGAGGCGAAGCGTACGGAAGCGAACGGCTGTTCCCCCTCTGTCGGCCACTCGGAAACGCCCCCGTAACAAAAAAGGTCGCTCGTAGCGGATTTTTGACATTTGGCGGTCTTGCGCGACCCCCTGGGCGCGGATAGTTTCCCCCTCGTCGCATCCAGTAACTCCTCGGAGCCGCTGGATGTGACATATCAGCTCCGGTAGGTCTTCGGACTCGCCGGGGCTGATTTTTTTTAAGCCCTGATGCGGGTTTGCGGGCTCCGTCCGACGGGATCTCTACCGTTCCGCGGCTCGTGATCGTTCCAGCCCTGATCGGACTCGCAGTCGGCGCAATCGGCGTCTGGCTCTGGGCGCGCGGCGAGATTGCGCGTCGAAACGACGGCCTCGCCGCCGCCGCGGAGAAGCTTGCGCTCGTCGAGCGGACGCAGGACGAATGGGAAGCCCATCTCCGGACGCTGACGAGCGACGCGCTCGAAAAGAGCTCGACGAGCCTCCTCGACCGGGCCGACGAACGATTCCGGCCGATCCGCGAGACGCTCGACCGGTTCGACGAAGAGGCGAAGAAGCTCGAAGAGAAGCGCGTCCGCACCGTTGTCGCGATCGGCGAAGAGCTGAAGCGCGTCGCAGAGGGGCAGGACAAGCTCCGATCCGAAACCGGCAACCTCGTCACCGCGTTGCGCCGTCCCGACGTGCGCGGCCGCTGGGGCGAGATGCAGCTGCAGCGGGTCGTCGAGCTCGCCGGGATGGTCGAGTACTGCGACTTCCACACGCAGGAGAGCGAGCGCAACGACGAGGGCCGCCTCCTGCGCCCCGATCTCGTCGTCAAGCTGCCTGGCGGGAAGAGCATCGTCGTCGATTCCAAGGCGCCCTTTGATGCGTACGCCGACGCGATCGGCTGCGACGATCCCGATCTGAAGCGCGCCCATCTCGCGCGGCATGCCGCACAGGTTCGCGACCACATCGGCAAGCTCAGCCTCAAGCAGTACTGGAAGCAGTTCGAGCCGGCTCCCGAGTTCGTCGTCATGTTCATCGACGAGGGCCTCTACCGCGCCGCTCTCGATCAGGACGCGTCGCTGTTCGAAACCGGTGTCGAGGCAGGCGTGATCGTGGCGTCGCCCGCGACGCTGATCGCGCTCCTACGCACCGTCGCGTACGGCTGGCAGCAGGAGACGGTCGCCGCGAGCGCACGCGAGATCGCAGAGCTTGGCCGCACGCTCTACGAGCGGCTCGGAACCTTCGCCGGGACGTTCTCGACTGTTGGCCGCGCGCTCGACAAGGCCGTTCGCGAATACAACGGCGCGGTCGCCTCGTTCGAGACTCGCCTGCTCGTCACAGGACGCAAGTTTCCGTCGCTTGGCGCCGGGAGCGGCGACCTGCCTTCACCCGCGCCGATCGAGCATCTGACGCGAACGATCGTCGCCGCCGAGCTCACAGCGAACGACGACGTGATCGAGCTTTCGTCGCGCACGGCCGACGCGGCGTAGCCGGGAACGTTGCAGGCGCCGCCGTCGTTAACTCCTGTGCAAGGATCTTTCCAGGAGGACTGAGTGAGCACCATGAATGACACGCGCGAACTGATCATCATCGGGGGCGGGCCCGCCGGGTACACCGCCGCGCTCTACGCCGCACGCGCCAACTTGAACCCGCTCGTGATCGAAGGGTTCCAGTGGGGTGGCCAGCTGATGATCACGAGCGACGTCGAGAACTATCCGGGCTACGCCGACGGCGTCATGGGCCCGGAGATGATGGCCGACTTCCGCCGCCAGGCCGAGCGCTTTGGCGCGGAGTTCATCACTGACGACGTGACCAAGGTCGATTTCTCCGAGCAGCCGTTCGGGGTCTGGGTCGATCGGGTCGAGCACCGTGCTCGTGCCGTGATCGTCGCGACCGGGGCGAGCGCGCGCTGGCTCGGGCTCGAGTCGGAGACGCGACTGCAAGGCAGAGGCGTATCGGCCTGCGCAACCTGCGACGGAACGTTCTTCAAGGACAAGCCGATCGTCGTGATCGGAGGCGGGGACACCGCGCTCGAAGAGGCGCTGTACCTGACGCGCTTCGGCACGAAGGTCACGCTCGTCCACCGCCGCAACGATTTCCGCGCCTCGCAGATCATGGTCGACCGCGCCCGCGCGACCGACAACCTCGAGATCTTGACGCCGTACACGGTCGAGGAGATTCTCGGCGACGTCTGCGTGACCGGTGTCCGGCTTCGCAACGCGGAGACCGGCGAGCCGCTCGAGCTCGACGCAGCCGGCTTCTTCGTCGCGATCGGCCACGACCCGAACACGAAGCTGTTCGTCGGCCAGCTCGACCACGACGAGAACGGCTACCTGATCACGAAGCCCGGCTCGACCGAGACGAACATTCCCGGCGTCTTCGCCGTCGGCGACGTGCAGGACCACATCTACCGGCAGGCGGTCACCGCAGCTGGCTCGGGTTGCATGGGCGCACTGGACGCAGAGCGGTACCTGGCGGCGCTCGAAGGCCACCCGGGCACCGCGCTCACAGCGCCGCACACGATCTAGCCGATCCCCCGGGTAGCCTCGGGCGCGTGGCCGAAAGCCCGCGTTGGATCGACCTGATCGACCCGTCGGTTGAAGAACTCGAGGATCACCTGCCGGAGAAGCTCCACCCTCCGGCACTCGAGCTTCTGCTCGCGCCGCACATCCACAACGACGAGCCGCGGCCCCGGATCGAGTCGCATGGGCACTACGTGTTCGGGATCCTCCTCGTCGCGATCGCGGTTCCGGACGAAGATCGCGTCTTCTACCAGGAGGTCGACTTCATCCTGACTCCCGAGCAGCTCGTGACCATCTCGAAGACTCCGCCCGGCGAGCACCCATTCGATCCGAAGCCCGCGATCGAGGCCTGCTCGCGAGACGAGCTGGTCGGCATGTACGCGTTTCGGCTCTTCGACGAGGTTGCGGAGGGATATCTCAACCTGATCGACGACCTGAACGACGAGATCGACCAGCTGGAAGATCACGTCGAGGACTGGACACCGGCGAAGATCCGCGACCGTGTCTCGGATCTGCGACACGATCTGCTCCACATCCGTCGCACGCTGTCGCCGACTCGCGACGTGGTGCACAAGATCATGGACAACCGGGTCGAGATCGAGGGCTTCGAGCTCTTTCCGCCGCTCGTCGACCGTCACTTCGCCGATGTCTACGACAAGTTGCTGCGCTCGAGCGAAGGGCTCGAGACGTCGCGCGACCTCGTTGCCGGCGTCCGCGACTACTTCCAGTCCAAGGTCGCGAACGAGCAGAACGAGGTCGTGAAGCGACTGACCGTGATCGCATCGCTCCTGCTCGTCCCCACCTTCATCGTCGGCCTCTACGGGCAGAACTTCCACGACATCCCCGAGATCGGGTGGAGCTTCGGCTACTGGTGGTCCTGGGGCACCATCGTCGTGACGACGATCATGCAGCTCGCGTTCTTCCGCTGGAAGAAGTGGATGTAGGCGGCACCGGTACCCTGGCGCGGTGCCCTTCTACATCTGCCCGAAGTGCCGCGAGCGCTCGATCGACATCGACACGCGGGACGGTTTCTCCGAAGAGGCGGCGGCGTGCCACCACTGCGGGTTCGGATTCCTCTTCCAGCTCCTGGACGACTACTACCCGGCGCCTGCCACCGGCTTCATCGTCTGCGACCAGGAAGGGCGCGTGCTTGCTACCGGTCGCGGCGTCTTCGAGCTGACCGCGTTTCAGGAGGAAGACCTGATGGGGCGCGACGTCGTTCAGGCGCTCACGCTCTCGAGCGACGAGCCCGTGAAGCTCGTGCGTGAATGGGGCGTCAGGCAGATGGGCAAAGAGCTCTCGATCCGGACACGGGCCGGGATCGAGAAGAACGTCACCGTCGACCTCTTTCCGGCGTATGACGACGACGGCGGGTTGCTCGTGGCGTTGACGCCACGGACGCACTAGCTAGACGCGACTCGCCGGACAGAGGTCGACGAGGACGCAGTCCTCACACCTCGGCCGCCGGGCGTCGCACACGCGACGGCCGTGCCAGATCAGCAGGTGCGGGAGCCGCGCCCAGTCGGCGCGCGGGACGAGCTTCATCAGGTCGCGCTCGATCTTGACCGGGTCCTCCTGCTTCGTCAGGCCGAGCCGCTGCGAGAGCCGGCGCACGTGCGTGTCGACGACGATCCCCTGGGCGTTTCCGCGCTCGGCCGAGACAACGTTTGCGGTCTTGCGCGCGACGCCGGGGAGGCGCAGGAGCTCGTTGAACTCGGCCGGCACCTCGCCGCCGTAGTCCTCAATCAGGATCCGCATCGTGCCGCGCAGCGATTTCGCCTTCTGCCGGAAGAAGCCCGTCTGGAAGATGTCCCGCTCGAGCTCCTCGACCGGCACGGCGAGGTAATCCTCGGGACGGCGGTACTTCACGAACAGCTTCTCGGTCACGCGGTTCACGTTCACGTCGGTCGTCTGAGCGGAGAGCATCACCGAGACGAGCAGCTCGAGCGGGTTCTTGAAGGTGAGGGCGATCCGGGCATCGGCGTGCTCGACCGCAAGGCGGTCGATGATCGGGCGGATGCGCTCGCGCTTCGGGCCGACCCTCTTGCGCGCCTCGTGGACGTAGCTCTTTGCCATCTACGCCGAGGTTGCGAGCGCCTCGCGTGGAGGCGACCAGTCTCCGCCCCCGCCGAGCCGCGGGCCTGCGCAGATCACGTCGAGCGCCGGGCAGCCGGCGCAGGTGAAATCGCTCGGCGTCGGGACGAAGTCGCCTCGATTGATGCGGTCGATCACCGCCGAGAGATCCCGCTCGAGCTCCGGAATGTCAGCTCGCGTGAACGTGGCAGAGACAACGGCGTCACCACGTTCGAGAAACGCGTAGACGACCTCGACCTCCTCCGCGCTGGCGCGGAAGCAGGCGAGCGCATAGACGAGCTGCTGGAGGCGGTAATCGGACTCGACGATCTCGTCCGGGACGCGGTCTCCGAGCAGGTTTGTCTTGTAGTCGAGGACGAGCGCGCGGTTGCCGGCGCGATGCAGGACGTCGAGACGCCCGTGCAGGAGCACCCCGTCGTGCTCGAAGGCAAACGGCCGTTCCGGCTGAGCGCCGCCGAGCGCGGCGATTCGCTGCGCCAGCTCGGAGTCGCAGTACGCCGTCACGAACGCCGAGATCCGCTCGAGCTCGGAGTCGCTCACATCGGGGTACCAGGTGCGCACGATCTCCGAGTCGGGCGCAGCCGGCGCGCTCAGATCGACCAGCTCGAGCAGGCGATGCGCCGCGTCCCCGATCTCGGTCGCTGCCAGGCCGATACCGCCAATCCCGCCCGTTCGCCGCTCGCGTAGGCCCGCGACTCGTTCGGCGTAGTAGCGGTAGGAGCAGCGCTCGAACAAGGCGAGCGCCGAATACGACAGCCTCCGGACGCGGTGCAGCGGCGGCTCCGGGACCGGCGCCAGCTCTGGGAGCCGGTAGCCCCGCTCGATCGGGGCGGTCGGCAGCTCGTCGAACAGCTCGAGCTGGCTCCCCGGCGCGGCCAGGATCTCCGCCTCGACCGGCTCCTCGACGGCGACGAGCTCGGGCCGGTCGACGCGCACGAGGAACGTCGCCCCTCCCCGCTCCAGCTCGAACGGCTCTGTCGCCGCGGCAAGCTCTTCCTCGCACCCGAGCTGCGAGAGCACCCAGCCGATCGGAGTCTTCGTGCTGTTGTCGATCGCACCGGAGACGATCAGGCGCTCTTTCGCACGGGTCATCGCGACGTAGAAGAGGCGGAAGCGCTCCTCCCGATCGGCCTGGACCCCCGCTTCCCGCACGGCGTCGTAGGCGAAGACGGCACGGTGCTCTCGCGTCGTCGGATGGACGACCTTGAAGCCGAACCGGCCATCGGAGAGAGCCAGGATCTCATCGGCAGAAGGAGGGCGATCGGTGTCGCGCCCGGCATCCGCGACCACCACCACCTTGAATTCGAGCCCCTTCGCGCCGTGGATCGTGAGCAGGCGCACGGCGTCCGCCCCCTCCTCCTGCGAGACCGCCTCGAGCTGGCCGGTTCCGAGCGCTTCCTGGTCGCGGATGAACGCGACGAAACCCTCGATGTCGCGTCCGCGCAGCTCTTCGTAGGCCCGCGCCAGCCGCATCAGCTTCCTGAGGTTCGCGTAACGCCGCTTGCCGCCTGGATAGGCGAGCACGGCGAGGTCATAGTCGTGAGCCGAGACAACCTGCTCGCAGAGCCGCTCGAGCGAGAGACGCGCAGAGGCAGCGACGAGCCGGTCGTAGCGTTGCTTGAAGGCGAGGATCAGCCGCCGGTCATCGTCGTCGAGCGCGTCCGGCAGGGAGCGCTCGATGCCGGTGAAGAGCGGACGGCGGCCCGCGTGGCGGCGGATCAGCACGAGCGCGTCGTTCGAGACGCCGACAAACGGCGAGGCGAGCACCGTCACGAGCGCCTCGTCGTCGTACCGGTTGTGCAGCAGCCGCAAGTAGCGGAGCATGTCGACGACCTGCTGCTGGCCGAAGTAGCCACGGCCGGTCGCGCGATACGTCGGCAGGCCCTCGCGCCGGAGCTCCTCCTCGTACCACTCGGCATCGGTGCCGGCAGCGAACAGGAGCACGATCTCAGCGGGCGTCGCGTCGCCTCGTTCCACAAGCTCGCGAACGCGGCGAGCGATGTGGCGTGCCTCAGCGCGGCGCCAGTGCTCGCCGGTATCCGCGTATGAGGCCTTGTCGGTGACGAGCAGCTCCACCGGATGGCCGAAGACCGGGTCGGGGAACTCACCGGAAGCCGCGAGCGGCTGGTAGACGTCCCCGAACTCCGGCCCGAAGAGGTGGTTCACCGCCGCCAGCACCTCGGGTCGCGAGCGGTAGTTCTGAGTCAGCGGCAGTCGCTGCGCAGACCGCTCGCGCCGCTGCCGAAAGACGTCGACGTCGGCATGACGGAAGCCGTAGATCGACTGGAACTCGTCACCGACGTAGAAGACGTCCTTCGCCGGGCCGCCGGCAAGCAGGTCGATCAGCTCGCATTGGAGCGCGTTCGTGTCCTGGAACTCGTCGACCATGATCGTGCGGAAGCGCAGCTGCTCGACCTCGCGAATCTGGGCGTCGTCGCGGAGCAGATCCCGCGCGTGAAGTTGCAGATCGTCGAAGTCGAGCACCGACTCGCGTTCCTTCGCTGAGGCGTACTCGGCCGCGTAGAGGTCGAGGAGCTCCTGCAGCAGATCCTTGTCGCGCGTTGCCACGAACTCGAGCGCGGCCTGTTCGAGCCGCTTGCGGGCGTCCTCGTAGCTCGCGGCGCGCGGACCGGCGGCGCGCAATGGGCCGAGATCGATCAGCCGCTCCGGAAGCGCCGGGAGGTCGAGCGCGGCGCGGGCTGCGTCGAGGTGATTTGGCGTTGCCTTCGGATCGTCCAGCAGAACCTGCGCCGCTTCGAGAAACTCGCGCCGAAGCGCGTCGAGGTCGGCAAGCTCGCCCAGCTCGAGCACCGGCGGGCGACCCGCGGATCGGAGCGTGTCGTAGACGCCGGTGAGCATCCGGCGGAGCTTCGACGAGCCGTAGGTCGCGAGCAGTCGCAGCCGTTCGGGATCGTGCGACGCGCAGAATGTGGCGAGCGCGCTCTCGAAAGCCTCCCCGCGAACGACCGCTCCCTGCTCATCGTCGAAGTCGTGGAAGCGCGGGTCGATGCCTGCGGCGAACGGGTGCGCGCGGAGAAGCCGGGCACAGAACCCATGGATGGTCGAGATCCAGGCACCGTCGAGATCACGGGCAAGGTCATGCCTTCCACGCTCGACGAGCGCGGCACGAATCCGCGAGCGCAGCTCGGCCGCCGCCTTCTTCGTATAGGTGATGACAAGCACCGAATCGACATCGAGCCCGTCGTCGCAGACCGCACGGACGAACCGCTCGACGAGGACCGAGGTCTTCCCCGTTCCGGCGCCGGCCGAGACGAAGACCTCGCCACGGGCCTCCACGGCCGCAAGCTGCTGCTCGTTCAGCACGCGCGCTCCGCTCATGCGTGCCGCACCCGGCACATCGTCCAGAGGTCGCACCACGCCGGGCACTCGCCGCCTTTCGGGTCGTGGAGCACGTCTCCGGCGCGCATCCGCTCGGCGTACTCGTAGGCGCGCGTCCGGGCAGTCTCGACCTGGGCCCAGAAGGTCTCCTCGTCGAGGTAGTCCTTGGCGCTGAATCCCGGCAGATCGTCGCGGGCCTCCTCCCGCAACATGCCACGCGCGCCCCGCGACCCGGACAACGCCCGATAGACGCCGCCGAGCGGCTCGATCCCGACGAGATCGCGCAGGGCCAGCATGTAGAGCGGCACCTGCAGCCGGCGCTCGTCGTCGATCTGCCGGGCAGAGAACGCGCCCTTGCCCGACTTGTAGTCCTGCATGATCCCGCGCGCGCTGAAAGGGTCGACATCGATCCGGTCGATCTTGCCGCTGGCAAAGAGGCCGTTCCCGAGCTCGATCCCGCGCTGCAGCTCCGGCGCTGAGCGATCGTTGCCGAAGCCGACCTCGAACCGGCGCGGCAGAAGCCCGAGCGGCGAGTCTGCCTCCTCCTGGAGAAACCGCTCGAGGTCGAGCAGCAGGCCTTCTCGCAACTCGGCCGACTCGACGTCGCTCAGGTCGAGCCTGACCCCGCCGCGCAAGGCTTCGTCGAGGCAGCGCTCGACGAAACGGAGCGCACCTTCGAGGTTCTCGGATGTGACGCGATCGGAGCCGAGCTCCTTCGGAAGCCCCGAATAGAACGTGTAGAGCGCCTGGTGAGCGATCTTCCCGCGCAGCATCGCGTCGGCCTCGGCGTCGATCGTCTTCGGGTCGATCACGCGCTCGAAGAGCCAGGCCGAGGAGCAATCTGCGAAGCGCTCGAGCTCGGTCGCGGCAAACGTGCGCCGGGCGCCGAACTCGGCGAGGAGAGCGGGATTGCGAAGCCTCGTCCGGCGCTCGAACGCGTGGCGAGCGCGGCGGAGACGGCGGGACCAGTCGTTCGCATCGGCAAGCGCGATCGCCCCAGCCTGGGTCGCCGGGTCGACCGAGAGCTCGGCGAGCGAGCGCAGCCGCTCACGATCGCTCGGAGCCGAGTCGATCGGCCAGGTCAAGTCCGAAAGAGCGCGACGACGTGTCCACCGGTCGAGCTCCTCGGGATCGAAGACCGCCTTGACCTCGTCCCAGAATGGGCTCGACTCGCGCTCGCCTCCATCGTCGCTGGCGGCCTCGCGAACGAGGTAGAGGCGTTGCGTCGCTCGCGTGCAGGCGGTGTAGAAGAGATAGCGGTCGCGACTGACCGAGTCGGGCCGTTCGAGGCGGCGGCCGAGTGCTCGACGGCGATCGTCGTCGAGAAATGCAGACGGCCGGTCGCGCCGTGGCAGCGAGCCCTCCTCGAGCCCGAGGATGAAGACGATCTCGAACCGGCGTGTCCGTGCA
>DASZPQ010000081.1:0-2452 GCA_035550275.1 Gaiellaceae bacterium
GGGGAGCACGGGTTTCGACAGGCTCAACCCACGGTGCACGACCTCCCGCCGGTTGAGCTTGTCGAAACCGCACCGCAGCCGGGTTCAACAGGCTCAACCCTCGGGACGGGCTCAGGCGAGGTCGCGGAACTGCAGGTCGGAGACCTGGCGCGTGTCGCTCATCACCGGGGCGAACCGAGTGTAACCGGCATCCGCGAGTCGTTCGAGCAACGGCTTGAGGTTCTTCACGCGTCGTTCCAGGCGCACGCGTGCGCCGGAGCCGACGAGCTGCGTCTTGATCCTGAGCAGCGTCGCGGGCTCCACATCGCGGTCGTAGACCAGCACGATGCCGTCCGTCTGCCGGTCCTCCGGCACCGTGATCAGGTCGACGATGCGCTCGAACCCGAGCGAGAAGCCCACAGCGGGCACGTCCCTTCCGAGGAAGCGCCCGATCATGCCGTCGTAGCGGCCTCCGCCGCCCAGCGAGTAGCCGAGCTCCGGGTGCTGGATCTCGAAGATCGCCCCGGTGTAGTAGCCCATGCCGCGCACCAGATTGTGCGAGAACATGAGCGGAGTTCCGGGGGCGACGGCGGCGACGGCATCGCGGATCTCGTGCAGCTGACGATAGGCATCCGTGTCGAGCCATGCCGGCGGCGGCACGACGCCCCTGTCGAGGTTCCAGCCGTCGTCGGGAAGGCCGGACAGGCTCTCGGCCACCGTCTGCGAAGCGGAGTCGTCCACGAGCCCGAGGTCGACGAGCTCGGCGACGACGCCTTCCACGCCGATCTTGTCCTCTTTGTCGATCGTGATCATGGCGCGCTCGTAGTCGGCCTCGGCCACGCCCCACGACGCGATGAGGCTCCGCAGGATGGCTCGGTGGTTGATGCGGATGGCGCATCCGCTGAGCCCGAGGGCGTCGAGCGTCGCGATCGTCGCCGTGATCAGCTCGATCTCGGCGATCGCACCCGGTTCTCCGATGATGTCGATGTCGCACTGCACGAACTGGCGGTACCGGCCCTTCTGCGGCCGCTCCGCACGCCAGACGGGTGCGATCTGGATGGACTTGAACACGTTGGGCAGCGCGGCCCGATGGCTGGCGTAGAAGCGGGCGAGCGGCACCGTCAGGTCGAAGCGCAGGCCGAGGTCGGTGAGTCCTTCGAGATCGCCGACGGCAGCGAGCTCGGCCACGGCGTCGGCGGAGAGGCCTCTGCGCAGGATGCCGAACGCGAGCTTCTCGTTGTCGCCGCCGAGCCCTGAGTGCAGCCGCGAGGCATCCTCCATGACGGGCGTCTCGATCTCGTCGAACCCCTGCGCTGCGTAACCGGCCCGGATGACGCCCAGCGCGTGCTCCCGTCTCGCCTTGTCGGCCGGGAGGAAATCGCGCATGCCACGAGGCGGGTTCACGGTGTTGGCCATGCGTTCATTCTTTCAGGACCGCGAGCAGCGCTCGGCGTGACCGAAACAGAGTTCCTTCCGGCGCGCCGAGCGGCGGGAATAGCGGAGAACGCATCCGGATTGCACCTGTTCGATGTCGGAGAACACGATCACTCGACGCGGCGTAGGACTCAGATCCGAGCGCGGCCCCATTCTGCTCTCGCTCATGCTCGCCACGTCGCTCGTGGCTCTGGACTCGACCATCATCGCCACGGCGTCGACGTCGATCTCGAAGGATCTCGGGCACTTCGACCAGCTGCCGTGGCTGTTCTCGATCTACGTTCTCGCTCAGGCTGTATCCGTGCCGGTGTACGGCCGGCTCGCTGACTTCTTCGGGCGCAAGCGGCTGATGATGATCGGCATCGGCCTGTTCCTCGTCGGGTCGATTCTCGCCGGCGCCGCGTGGTCGATGCCCGTGCTGATCGTCTCGCGCATCGTCCAGGGCCTGGGCGCCGGCGCTGTCCTGCCGATGAGCATGACGATCGCGAGCGATATCTACACGCTCCAGGAGCGCGCCAAGACGCAGGGCTATCTCGCGAGCGTCTGGGGCATCTCCGCGGTCGTCGGCCCGACCCTGGGCGGTGTGTTCAGCGAGTTCGTCAGCTGGCGGTGGATCTTCTTCATCAACATCCCGCTCTCGCTGCTCGCCGGCTGGATGCTGTGGCGCAAGTTCACCGAGCGCACCCACGGCGAGCGCACCCGCCCGCGCATCGACTACGCCGGTGCGCTGCTGCTGACGGCGGGCACGGCGCTCGTCATCCTCGGCCTGCTCGAGGGCGGAACAGCCTGGAAGTGGAACTCCGCCACCTCGATCGCCATCTTCGCGGTCGGAGCTGCAGCGCTCGTGGCATTCGTGTTGGTCGAGCGCACGGCGCAGCATCCGATCCTTCCGCTCGGAGTGCTGGGCAGGCGCGTGATCTGGGCGTCGACCATCGCGAGCTTGCTGATCGGCGCCGTGGTGCTGGGGCTGTCGACGTATGTCCCCCTCTACGCGCAGAATGTTCTCGGCGTGAACGCTTTGATCGCCGGTTTCGCACTC
>DASZPQ010000082.1:0-19649 GCA_035550275.1 Gaiellaceae bacterium
TCCGACGGTCCAGCCGAGCCCTTCGTAGAACGCGCGCGCCCGGGCGAGGTCCGCGACGCCGAGCGTGATCAGTGAGACGCGCTGCTCCATCCACGCATGATGCCTCGATCGCAGCGCCCCGGCTACCGTGTCTGCTGTGAACCTCGAACTGCTTTCCGAGACGCTTGCCGCTGAGCCCGCCTACCGCACCAAGCAGGTGTGGGAGTGGGTCGCGGGCGGAGCCGCGTCGTACTCGGAGATGACGAATCTGCCGGCGGCGTTGCGCTCGACGCTCGATGAGCAGGTGCCGTTCTCGACGCTCGAGGTCGTGACCGAGACGCTTGCGAAGGACAAGACGCTGAAGGTGCTGTTCCGGACGCGCGACGGACACGCCGTCGAGGCGGTCCTGATGCGGTACCGGGACGGCCGGCGCTCCGTCTGCCTCTCGTCGCAGTCCGGCTGTCCGCTCACGTGCACCTTCTGCGCGACCGGCCAGATGGCGTTCGCGCGGAACCTGACCGCGAGCGAGATCCTCGACCAGGCATTGCACTTCCGCCGGATCGAGCCGATCGACCACGTGGTCTTCATGGGCATGGGCGAGCCGTTCCTCAATTTCGACTCGGTGCTCGAGGCTGCGCGCCGTCTGCCCGACATCGGCGTGACGCACCGCCGGACGACGATTTCCACCGTCGGCTGGATGCCCGGCCTGAAGCGCTTCATCGACGAGGTCGAGGAGCCGATCCGGCTCGCGCTCTCGGTGCACGCCGCCTCAGGGCCCCTGCGCAGCCGCTTGATGCCCGTGAACGACCGCTATCCGCTCGAAGACGTCCTGGCGGAGTTCCGCCGCTACGTGGAGCTGCGCGGCCGCCGAGCCTACGTCGAGTACGTGATGCTGAAAGGCGTGAACGACAGCCCCGATCAGGCGCGTGAGCTGGCCAAGCTGCTCGGCACCGAGGCCTTCAAGGTGAACCTGATCCCGTACAACCCGACCGGGATGTACGACGGCTCGTCACGCGACACGGTCGCTCAGTTCAAGATGGTGCTCGACCGCGCGCGCGTGCCTGCGACGGTACGTCTGACCCGGGGCCGCGATATCGCAGCCGCTTGCGGTCAGCTGGCCGCGACCACAGCTGCCTAGACGACCGGCGGCGGCGTTCCCTCGACGCTTCCGGCCAGCGTCGGATCCCAGCCGCACACCGCGCACGCGCGCAGGACAGCCGACCGCGCAAAACCGAGCGCGACTCCGAACGGATCGGCCTCGCCGTAGACATCGTCCCAGTCGAGGATGAACTCCCCGAGCGACGCGTCCCAGCGCGCCGCAGCGGGCGAGAGCGTCACCTTGTCGAACCCCGCGGGCGCCGGATGCGCATAGGCATAGAACGCGGCCTTCGGGTACCGCCCGTCTCCGGGCCACCAGCCGACGGCCACCTCTTCCGAGTCCATGGCGTTTCGCATGATGAAGTCCTTCGACGGCGGCTCCGCCGCCTGGCCCGAGAAGAGGCTCACGGCGAGGTCGAACGATCCCCACCAGGCGTTGACCGGCGTCGAACGGCCGCGGTACGGCGCGCGGAGTGCTGCCAGCACCTGCGCAGCTCGCGTGGCGGCTGCAAAGTAATCGTCCACCTGCGCGGTATCGAAGGTCGCGTGCTCGGTGTCCTCATCGAGCGACGCCGTCCAGGCCGTCTCCTGGGGACGAAGCTCCACGGTCACCGGCCCACCGAGCTCCGACACGGCGGCCAGCACGTCCTGCGTGACGGCGCCGACTGCCCGGTTTGGCGTCAGCGGGACGCGGCGAACGCGCCCGTCGCTGTGCTCGACCACCGCTTCGTAGGAGTGCAGGTCGAGCACGACGACGAGCGCGCCCGAACCATCCGGCGCCGGCAAGGGAAGTGTCTCCCACCCACGTGCCGTCAACCGGAGCGCCGCATGCTGGAGCTGCGGTTCCGGCGGCGCCAGTGCAGCCGCGAGCTTGCCGAGCACCTGGGTGTGCGCAAGAAGCGTGTCGCGCGTGTCGACCCAGGCGTCGTAGGGAAGCGCTGGCCACGAGGACACGCCTCAAGGCTAGCGACTGGACGAAGCGCCACACGCGAAATTCGATGGTTGCTTGCGGCGAGGGCTGGGAAGGCTCTTTCCATGACCACCCGGCGCTCAGCTCGAGGCGCCACCTCCGAACGCTACGTCGTCGAGCAAACGCTCGGCAGCGGCGGAATGGCAACCGTCTATCTCGCGGTGGACCAGTCTCTCGACCGTCCGGTCGCGTTGAAGATCCTCGCGCCGCACCTCGCCACGGACGAATCGTTTCGAGACCGGTTCGTCCGCGAGGCGCGGCTCGCGGCGCGCCTCGTGCATCCGAACATCGTCAGGGTCTACGACGTCGGTGAGGACGATCGCGGGCCGTTCATCGTCATGGAGTACGTGCCCGGGCACACGCTGGCCGACGAGCTCCGCGAGCGCGGGCGGCTCCCACCCGCCGAGGTCGTCGCGATCGGGATCCAGCTCTGCGCCGGCCTCGAGGCCGCCCACGCCGAGCGTCTCGTGCACCGGGACATCAAGCCGCAGAACATTCTGCTCCGGCCCGACGGCCAGGCGAAGATCGCCGACTTCGGAATCGTCCGGTCGCTTGCGGCGACCCAGCACACGGAGGTGGGGACCGTGCTCGGCACGGCGGCCTACCTGGCACCGGAGCAGGCGCGGGGGGAAGACGTCTCGGAGTCGGCAGACATCTACTCGGTCGGCGTCGTCCTCTACGAGCTGCTCACCGGCCAGACTCCACATCGGGCCGGGACCCCCGTCGAGCTGTTCTTGAAGCAAGAGCAGGGGACGATCACGCCGCCCAGCGACCTCGCGCCTCATGTGCCGCGAGCCCTCGACGCCGTCGTGATGAGGTGCCTGGCCTTCAGACCCGAGGACCGGCCGAGATCCGCGGCCGAGCTCGGCAGCGATCTGGCGGCGACGCTCGACACCGTTGCGTTCGAAACCGTGGTCAACGCTGCTCCGGCCTCACTCGGCACGGAGATCCTCCCGGCGAACGCGCCGACCAGGGTGCGCCACAGCTCCCCGGAAGGGAGACGGCGCGTTTCGCGCGGGCGGCTCGTCGCCCTCGCCGTGACGCTCGGAGCGCTGGCGCTGCTCGCTGCGGCGCTCGCGCGTCCGGGCAGTCACTCGCCGCCGCCACCGAAGGCCGCGACGCAGGCGAAGCGAGCCGTGGCGACCACCGCCAAACGCGTCACGACGTCGACTGCCGCTCTCAGCCAGACCAAACCGAAAGCTTCCCCGCCGCCGTCGATGCCGGCAACAGCGCTCGCGGCTGTCCGAGCCGCGATCGCCCAGGCGCAGGCGACCGGGCAGATCTACCCCGCTGCGACCAGCGATCTCAATCACCGGCTGGATCAGATCGCGCAATCGCTTGCAGCCGGCAACGAAACCGACGCGGGTCACCAGCTCGACGATCTCGTCCGCCAGCTCGGAGCGCTCAATCAGCACGGGCAGTTGAGCGCCGCCGGTCTCACACAGATCTCGACACCGCTCGATCAGCTCGCCGCGTTCATCGCTGCGACCCCCGCCGCGACGCCGGCCACGCCAACGCCACCTGCGCCTGGCCCGCAACCCGGGCTCTGGAACGTCCACGGGCATGGACACGGTCACGGCCACAAGGGACCGGGCTGAGTCGACAGGCGCTTGACTTCCCCGCGGCGCCGTGTTCAGCTAGCAGCGAGATGTCGTCTTCCCGGGCCCTGATCCTCGTTGCCCTTGGCGCCTGCGTGGTCGCCGGGTCGGCGAACGCGCGCCCGTCAGCTACACCGGCGGCCGCACATAACTCCTGCCGTGTGATCGCAGTCGGAAACCAGGGTGGCGCCGGAAGCCCCGGTTCCAACTTCAGCTCCGTCGGAACCGCCGGCGGTGTCGCGCTCGGCGCAAAGGCCTTCGGCGGCCTCACCGTCAACTGCAACAACTACTCGGACGTGCTCACGATCACCGCCCCCGGGCACACCTTCTCGACGAACAAGCTGGTCAGGTGCGGAGGCCCTTGCTCGAGCAGCTCCTGCAAGGCGACGAACGCGACGACGCTGACCTGCAGGCTCTCGAAGGATCTCGAAGCGGAGGGCATCAAGGCGGTCGGCTCCTGGCAGGCGACCCTCCAGTGGCTCTACGCGCGGAACGACGAAGCGGCAACGAACACGAATGACGGGACGTGCCACATCAACGTCGTGGCAGCCGTTGCACTGGCCGGCAAGGCGAGCTACACCGGGAAGAGCCTGAGCGCGTGCGCCTACGCGAAGGGAGACGCAGTCCGGTAGCAGGGAGCCGGCGCGTGAGTCGACCGGGTGCGGCTGGCACACGGACACGGTCTTGCGTCCGGAACAACGGTCGGACGCCGCCGGCACTCCCGGCCCGATCGTCCCCGCACGGCGCAAGCCGCGGCGCCGCTACCCTGGCTGGCCGTGCCCGAGCCAACCCTCGCATTCCGCAACGACCTTCGGAACGTCGCCATCGTGGCGCACGTCGACCACGGCAAGACCACGCTCGTCGACGCGATGCTCTGGCAGGCTGGGTCGTTCCGCGAGAACCAGGACGTGAACGAGCGCGTGATGGACTCGATGGATCTGGAGCGCGAGAAGGGGATCACGATCCTTGCCAAGAACACCGCGATCCAGCTCGGCGACACGAAGATCAACATCATCGACACTCCCGGCCATGCCGACTTCGGTGGCGAGGTCGAGCGCGGGCTGACGATGGTCGACGGGATCCTGCTGCTCGTCGACTCGTCGGAGGGCCCGCTGCCGCAGACGCGCTTCGTGCTCCGCAAGGCCCTCGAGCTGAATCTGCCCGTCGTGCTCGTCGTGAACAAGGTCGACCGGCCGGACGCGCGGATCGCCGAGGTCGTCGACGAGGTCTACGGGCTCTTCCTCGATCTCGACGCGACCGAGGAGCAGATCGAGTTCCCGATCATCTATGCGAATGCGCGCGCCGGGAAGGCGGGGCTCTCGCCGGATGAGCTCGCCGAGGATCTGAAGCCGCTCTTCGACACGATCCTCGAGACGATCCCGGCGCCGTCCTACGACCCCGAGCATCCGCTGCAGGCGCTCGTCACGAACCTCGACGCAGACTCGTACGTCGGCCGCTTGGCCCTGCTGCGCATCCATCACGGCACGATCCGCAAGGGAGCGCAGATCGCCTGGTGCCGCGCGAACGGGACGATCGAGAACGCCAGGGTCACGGAGCTCTACACCACCGAGGCGCTCACGCGCGTGCCCACGAACGAGGCCGGCCCCGGCGATATCGTCGCGCTGGCTGGGCTGCCGGAGGTGACCATCGGCGAGACGATCGCCGACCCGGCCGACCCGCGCCCGTTGCCGGTGACCAGGGTCGACGAGCCGAGCCTCTCCGTGACGATCGGAATCAACACGAGCCCGCTCGCAGGGACGGAAGGCACCAGGCTCACCGCGAGCCAGGTCAAGGGCCGGCTCGAGCAGGAGCTCGTCGGAAACGTCTCGCTGCGCGTCCTCCCCACCACCCGCCCGGATGCGTGGGAGGTGCAGGGCCGCGGCGAGCTCCAGCTCGCGGTGCTGGTCGAGCTGATGCGCCGCGAGGGCTTCGAGCTGACCGTCGGCAAGCCGGAGGTGCTCACGAAGGAGATCGACGGCAAGAAGCACGAGCCGGTCGAGCGCGTCGCGATCGACGTGCCGGAGGACTACATCGGCGTCGTCACGCAGCTCTTCGCCCTCCGTAAGGGCCGCGTCACGCAGATGGTCAACCACGGCACCGGCTGGGCGCGGATGGAGTACCTCGTCCCTGCGCGTGGCCTGATCGGCTTTCGCACCGAGTTTCTCACCGAGACCCGCGGGTCGGGGATCATGCACCACATCTTCGAGGCCTGGGAGCCATGGCACGGCGTGCTTCGCACGCGCCCGACCGGCAGCCTCGTCGCCGATCGCTCCGGGAAGGCGACCGGATTCGCGATCCAGGCGCTCCAGGAGCGCGGCTCGCTCTTCATCGCTCCGACCGACGACCTCTACGAGGGCATGATCGTCGGCGAGAACTCCCGCGCCGAGGACATGGACGTCAACGCGGCGAAGCCGAAGAAGCTGACGAACATGCGCGCCGCGTCCGCCGATGAGCTGATCCGGCTGATCCCGCCCCGCCCGCTCTCGCTCGAGCAGGCGATGGAGTTCATCCGCGACGACGAAGCAGTCGAAGTGACGCCGAAGTCGATCCGGCTGCGCAAGGTCGAGTTGTCTGCGCAAAAGCGGCAGAGCGCCAGCTCGCGCCGCAAGCGCGATCTCGCTAGCGTCTAGCGCAATGAAGACCAGCATCGCTTGTGGAGTGGCCGTGATCGCCGCGGTGGTGACGGCCTTCGCGAGCGCAGCCGGAATCACGCTCACCTCCGGCCCGACGATCCCGGATTGCGGCGCTCAGGCCCTCGCTCCGAGCTCGCTGACGCTGACCTGCGCCGACGCGAACTACGGACTCACCGGGACGAAGTGGCAGCACTGGGGAGCCGCAACCGCCTCGGGGAGCGGGAAGGCGACCGCCAACGACTGCACGCCAAACTGCGCAGCGGGGACATTTCACAGCTACGCCGTGCAGGTCACAGCGTCCGCGATCCGCACCTGCCGCAGTGGCCGAAAGCAGTACACACGGCTCGTCCTCTTTTACCCAGGCACGCGACCCAAGGGCATCGGCGCGACCGACACCTGGCCGTTCCCGTGTGACGCACCCGGGCCCGGCTCGACGATCACCGCGAAAGCCATCGTCAAGAATCAGCTCATGCTCACGGGCACGGGCTGGCAGAAGGGGTCTGGCTGCAGCCGCACTGTGACGATCGGGTTCCACGACAAGGCAACGCCCTTCGCGTCGCCGAGAGTTGGTGCCGGCGACGGGTTCAAGCTCACGCTCGTCGACGTGCGAGCGGGCTCCGTGATCGTCGCGCGGCAAACCTGCACAAAGCCGGATCTGGGCACGCGACTGTACGAGAGCGCGATCGTCGTCAAATAGCCTCGGCTCCACACGCCTGCGGAACCTCCGCGGCGGCGGTGGAGAAAACGTTGCAGAGTTGGCGCAATCGCGCTGCGCGCGACGCGTTAGCGTTCCAGAAGGGCGACGCGTTTCCCCCCATGGGGGAGCGCGGCCCGAAACAGCTGAAGGACATGTCCGTTGGCTCGCCGGGTCATGGCTGTTCACGGTCGAACAGGACGCGTGGCCCAGACCTGCACGGTGGCCTTCGGCAGCTCGACCGCTCCCTCGATCTCCATTCCGAGCCGCCGGGCGACCGCGACCGAAGCGACGTTCTCCGGGTCGATCAGCGAGATCAACCGGTCGAGCCCGAGCTCGCCGAACGCGAATTCCTGAATCGCGCGCGCGGCCTCCGTCGCGTAGCCATGCCCCCAGAACTCCCGGCCGAGCGTCCAGCCCAGTTCGATCTCGTAGTCTCCCTGCGCCTCCGCGCGGGTCGTGATCGTCCACTCGGGCACGGTCCAAACAAGGAGACCTGCCCTGCCAACAATGCGTCCGTCCGCCTTCCGCGTGAGCACGAAGTGGCCGAACCCGTCTCGCTCGAAGCGCTCCCGCATCATCCCGAGGCGGATCTCCACCTCGTTGCGGTCGAGCGTCTCGCCGCCGATAAACCGCATCACCTCCGGATCGGCCATGAAGACCGCGAAGGCATCGAGCGAGCTCTCGTCGATCGGCGTGAGTGTGAGGCGTTCCGTCTCGAGGACGATCGGCACGGTCAAAAGGTAGACGGCCGAAGCGCATCGGCTCCGGCCATCTACGTCCGTTCAGCTTGCGAGCGAGACGTGGCAGCTCGCGAGGCCACGCTTCTCGAGGTACTGCTGGTGATAGTCCTCTGCCGGCCAGAAGGCCGGCGCATCCTCGATCTGCGTCACGACCGGCCGCGAGAGCCGCTCCTGCACACGAGCCCGCGAGGCCTCCGCAGCTGCGCGCTGCCCGGCGTCGTGGACGAAGATCACCGAACGGTACTGCTCGCCGAGATCCGGGCCCTGCCCGCCGCTCTGGGTCGGGTCGTGCTCGGCCCAGAAGACCGCGAGCAACTGCTCGTACGGGATCACGTGGGGGTCATAGGTCACCTCGACGACCTCGGCGTGGCCCGTGTACTCCGAGCACACCTCCTCGTACGTCGGCTGCTCCTTGAAGCCGCCGGCATATCCGACCGCGGTCGCGGTCACACCGTTGAGCCTGCGAAAGGCCGCCTCGACGCCCCAGAAGCAGCCGGCGCCGAACGTCCCCTGGCGCTCCAACTACTCCTCCTCGAGCTTCAGGGCCGCCGAGTTGATGCAGTACCGGACACCTGTCGGGTGCGGACCGTCGGGAAAGACGTGGCCGAGATGGCCGCCACACGACGCGCACATCACCTCGGTGCGCACCATTCCGTGGCTGACGTCCGTCTCCTCGTCGATCGCATCCTCACCGGCAGGCGCGTAGAACGCCGGCCAGCCGCAGCCCGAGTCGTACTTCGTGTCCGAGTGGAAGAGCTCGGCGCCGCACCCTGCGCAGTGATAGGAGCCCGGCTCGAACACATGGTCGTATTCGCCCGAGAACGGAGCCTCCGTCCCCTTCTGGCGCAAAACACGGAACTGCTCGGGATCGAGCTCGTTCCGCCACTGCTCTTCCGTCTTGACGATCTTGGTCAAATGACCTCCTGTCGATTTCTCTTTTGCTTCCACCTAGAGAAACGAATCGTCAGACCCGAACGTTCCCGCTTTACGCGAGCGGGGCTTCGATGTTCACGCGGGTCATGTCGGGGTAGCGATCGCCCGCAGTTGAGCCGTTCGGGAACGCCTCGTCGAGCCTGTCCAGGTCGTCCGCGGTGAGCTCGATCTCGGCCGCAGCAGCGTTCTGCTCGAGGTACTTGACGCGCTTCGTGCCCGGGATCGGGACGACATCGTCGCCCTGCGCCATCACCCAGGCCAGCGCGATCTGGGCCGCCGTCACGCCCTTCTCGCCGGCGATCGCTTCGATCACTTCGATCCGCGCAACGTTGGCCTCGAGATTCTCACCCTGGAACCGCGGGTTGTTGCGGCGGAAGTCGGTTGCGTCGAGGTCGTCGGTCGACTTGATCGTCCCGGTCAATGCCCCTCGGCCCAGCGGGCTATAGGGAACGAAGCCGATCCCAAGCTCACGCGCAAGCGGCAGCACCTCGTCTTCGGGGTCGCGCGACCAGAGCGAATACTCGTACTGGAGCGCCGAGATCGGATGAACGGCGTGCGCGCGCCGGATCGTTCCGACTGCGGCCTCGGAGATCCCGAGATAGCGCACCTTCCCCGCCTCGACGAGCTCGGCCATCGCACCAAAAGTCTCTTCGACCGGCGTGCCTGCATCGACACGGTGCTGGTAGTAGAGGTCGATCGTGTCGATTCCGAGCCGCTGCAGAGACGCGTCGCAGGCGGCGTGGACGTACTCCGCGCTGCCGTTGATCCCGACCCAGGAGCCATCCTCGCGCCGTTCGTTGCCGAACTTGGTTGCGATCACGACCTCGTCGCGCCGTCCGGCGAGCGCCCTGCCGACGAGCCGCTCGTTCGTGAACGGGCCGTACATGTCGGCCGTGTCGAAAAACCTGATTCCGAGCTCGATCGCGCGCTGGATCGTGGCGATCGACTCGGCATCGTCTTGTGGGCCGTAGAACTCCGACATGCCCATGCAGCCCAGGCCCTGAGCCGAGGTCTTGAGACCCTCGGTTCCCAGTGTCCGCGTTTCCATCAGTCGTCCAGCTTCCCCTCGGCGTCTTCCGCCTCTTCCCCGTGCTCGACGATGTCACCCTTGCGGAAGAGCACCTTCTTGCAGGCGATCTGCCACTTCGGGTTGCGCCGGAGCAAGAACTCGAGGTTCATCGCGAAGTGCTTGAACTCCTCCTGCTGCGCGTTCTCCATGATCGCGTGCGCTTCGGGATCCTTCTCGAGCGAGAGCCGCTGCTCGTACCAGCCGATTGCCTCAGCTTCCTCGATCAGCGACGTGCAGATCCGGGCGAAGGTCCGGATCTCCTCGGAGAGCTCCTCGGGCGGCTCGTGATACTGGTCGAAGCCCATTGCCCCGAGACTACCGATCGGAGCTGGGCTCAAACGAGAAACGTACGACCGGCTGTTTCGCCGCGCGCACCTCGTCGAGGCGCTCGACCGGACGGCCGTGCGGCGCAGACTTCACGAGCTCCGGCTCCGCAGCCGCTTCCCGCGCGATCTGGAGCATCGCCTCGATGAACTCGTCAAGCGTCTCCTTCGCCTCCGTCTCCGTAGGCTCGATCATCAGCGCCTCCGGCACGACAAGCGGGAAGTACACCGTCGGCGGGTGGAAATTGAAGTCCATCAGCCGCTTCGCGACGTCAAGCGCCGACACGCCATGCTCGCGCTTCAGGTTCCGCGCGCTCAGCACGAACTCGTGCATGCAAAGCCGGTCGTACGGGAGCTCGTAGGCATCCTTCAGGCGGGCGAGCATGTAGTTCGCGTTCAGCACCGCGACCTCGCTCATCTCCTTCAGGCCCGGGCCCCAGGCGCGCATGAACGCGTATGAGCGCACGAAGACGCCGAACGGGCCGGTGAACCCACGGACCTTGCCGATCGAGCGAGGGCGGTCGAAGTCGAGACCGAAGCGGTCGCCGTCGCGCGTCACGGTGGGGACCGGCAGGAACGGCTCGAGCGTCTCGCGGACGGCGATCGGGCCGCCGCCGGGGCCGCCGCCGCCGTGCGGCTGCGAGAAGGTCTTGTGCAGGTTGATGTGGACGATGTCGAAGCCCATGTCGCCCGGTCGCGAGATCCCGCAGACGGCATTCAGGTTCGCGCCGTCGTAATACATCAGCGCGCCGGCGCCGTGGAAGATGTCGCGGATCTGCTCGATGTTCTCGTCAAACAGACCCAGGGTCGATGGGTTCGTCAGCATCAGGCCGGCGGTGTGCTCGTCGACCTTGGTACGGAGATCGTCGACATCGATGTTGCCGCGGGCGTCCGTTGCGACCGCGGTCACCTCGTAGCCGGCCATCGTGACGCTCGCCGGGTTCGTGCCGTGCGCGGTGTCGGGGATGACGATCTTCCGCCGCTGCTCGCCCTCGCCCTTGTCCTCGTAGTAGGCGCGCATCAAGAGCAGGCCTGTTAGCTCGCCTTGACTCCCGGCGGCCGGCTGCAGGCTGATCCCCGGCAGGCCGGTCACCTCACGAAGGAAATGCTGGAGGTTCCACTCGAGCTCGAGGGCGCCCTGGATCGAGTCTTCATCGGCGAGCGGGTGCAGGTCTCGGAAGCCGGGCAGCCCGACGAGCCGTTCGTTGACTCGCGGGTTGTACTTCATCGTGCATGAGCCGAGCGGGTAGAAGCCGCTGTCGATTCCGAAGTTGCGGGTCGAGAGCTTCGTGAAGTGGCGCATCACCTCGGGCTCGGCGAGCTCCGGGAGCCTCGGCGGGGTCTTTCGCGCCAGGCTTTCCGGAACGGCCGGAACGGGCAGGTCGGTTGCCGGAATCGCGAGCCCGCGGCGTCCCGGGCGCGAGCGCTCGTAGATCAGCTCGCTCATGACGCCAGCGCCTCGACGAGCCGGTCGATCTCGGCGGTCGTCCGCTTCTCGGTCACGGCGACGAGCAGTGCGCCTGCCAGGCCGGGGTAGTCGCGTCCGAGGTCGTATCCCGGATGGACACCGCGAGCCCGAGCGGCACGAATCGCGTCGGGCGCGCTCCGTCCGGTGCTGACGGCAAACTCCTTGAATGTTGCCTTATCCGGAAACAGCGGCTCGATCCCTCGCGCGGCGAGCTGGTCCTTCGCGTACTGGGCAAGCGCCATGCAGGTCTCCCCCGTCTCACGCAACCCCGTAGGCCCGAGCAGCGAGAGGTGCACCAGCCCTGCCAGGGCGAGCAGGGTCTGGTTGGTGGTGATGTTCGACGTCGCCTTCTCGCGCCTGATGTGCTGCTCGCGGGTCTGCAGGGTGAGCACATAGCCGCGCTTGCCCGCGGCGTCTAGCGTCTCGCCGACGATCCGGCCGGGAAGGCGGCGGATGTAGTCGTTGCGAGCGGCGAGGAAGCCGTAGTGCGGGCCGCCGTAGCTCATGAAGTTGCCGGCGGACTGGCCCTCGCCGATCGCCAGCGCGCAGCCGTAGTTCCCGGGCGCCTCGAGCACGCCGAGGCTGATCAGGTCGACGTGGGCGATCGGCAGTGCGCCAGCCTCGTTGGCGGCCGCGGCGATCTCGGGGGCGGGCTCGAGGCAGCCGAAGAAGTTCGGCTGCTGGAAGATCACGGCCGCCGCGTCCTTGGCCGCTTCGCGAACGCGGTCGGGATCGGTCGTGCCGCCGTCGTGGGGCACCTCGACGACCTCGAGCCCGAAGCCGCGCGCGTACGTCTTCACGACCTGGCGCACCTGTGGGTTCGTCGCCTCGGTGATCACGATCTTCGAGCGGCCCGTCGCCGTCTGGGCCACGAAGCAGGCGTCGGCAGCGACGGTCGTTCCGTCGTACCCCGACGCATTCGAGACCTCCATTCCCGTCAGCTCGCAGATCGCGGTTTGGTACTCGAAGATCGCCTGCAGCACGCCCTGGCTCATCTCGGGCTGATACGGCGTGTAGGCCGTGAGGAACTCGCCGCGCTGAAGCACAGCGTCGACGACTGCCGGGACGTAGTGGTCATAGATCCCGCCGCCGAGGAACGACACGTCATCGATCACGTTCTTCGCCGCGAGCTCCTCCATGTGCCGCGTCAGCTCGGCTTCGGAAAGCGCCGGCGGCACGTCGAGCTCGCGCTCGAAGCGAACTCCGGCGGGAATATCGCGGAAGAGCTCCTCGACCGAGGCAACGCCGATCGCCGCGAGCATCGCCTCGCGGTCGGCCGCAGTGAGCGAGAGGTAGCTCACGACTCCGCGAGCACCTGCCGGTAGCCGGCTGCATCGAGGAGGGACTCGGTCTCGGACGGGTTTGACATCCGGATCCGGATCAGCCAACCATCGCCATAGGGATCCTCGTTCACCGTTTCCGGCGCGTCGACGACCTTGGCATTCACCTCGAGCACCTCGCCGGAGAGCGGCGCGATCAGATCGGAGACGGCCTTCACCGACTCGACCTCGCCGTAGGTCTGGTCCTTCGCGATCGTCGCGCCGTCGTCTGGCGGCTCGTAGTGGACAAGCTCGCCGAGCGCATCCACCGCATGCCAGGTGACGCCCAGCACCGCCTCGTCGCCGTCGATACGCGCCCAGTCGTGCTCGCGGTGATAGAGCAGCTCTTCGGGGTACGACTCACTCGCTGCCACGCCTCACTCCTCTCGCTTGTAGATCGGTTTGGGGACGATCACCGCGCGCCGGGGCTTCCCGCGCACGTCGATCGTCAACTCGGTGCCCGGTGCGCTCGACGACGCGGGAACGTAGCCGAGGCCGATGCCGACATCGAGCATCGGCGAGAGCGAGCCCGAGGTGACCTCGCCACCGCCTTCGATCGCCATGCCCTGCCGCGGGATCGCCGTCTCGGTCATCCGGAAGGCGACGAGTCGCCGCTCCGGGCCCGCCTCCTTGACCTCGCGCAGACGCTCGACGCCGGTGAACTCGGTCTCGAGCGCGCACACCCAGCCGAGCCCGCTCGAGATCGCATCCCATTGGGGACCGATGTCGTTGCCGTGGAGCGGGTAACAGACCTCGAGCCGCAGCGTGTCGCGGGCGCCGAGCCCGCACGGCGTCACACCGCGCGCCAGGATCGCGTCCCAGAGCGCCGGCGACTCGTCCTCCATGCACGCAAGCTCAACGCCCTCCTCGCCCGTGTAGCCCGTGCGGTTGATCATCACCTCGACGCCGTCGAGCGTCCCCATCTCCCACGTGAAGGCCTTGCCCTTCGCGATCCCGAGCCGCTCGAGCGCACGCGGACCTTGAACGGCCAGCAGCGCGTAGTCGTCCGAGACGTCTCGCACGTCGGACCCCCTGAGCTCGCGCTCGACGATCCACTCGAAGTCTGCGTCGCGATTCGAAGCGTTCGCGACGATCAGATAGCGGTGCTCCTCGGTGCGATAGACGATCAGGTCGTCGACGATCCCGCCGTCTTCGGTTGTCAGAAGGGTGTACTGCGCGTCACCGACCGCGAGCTTCGAGACGTCATTCGAGAGCAGCCCCTGAAGCAGCTCTTGAGCCCGCGGGCCCTCGACGTCGAGCTCGCCCATGTGGGAGACGTCGAAGACTCCCGCATCGGTACGTACGGCGCGATGCTCGGGCAGGACTCCCTCGTACTGCACGGGCATCTCCCAGCCGGCGAACGGGACCATCTTTGCGCCGGCGGCGACGTGACGGTCGTAGAGAGGCGTGCGGCGGAGGGTTTGCACCCGCCCGATGCTACTAACGACCCCGAGGGTCTCCGGACGGTTCCCCGGTTAGGAGTCGTTGCGCAGGAACGACGGCACGTCGAGCGACTCAGGCGACGGCTCGAATTCTGTGCTCGGCCGAGGCGGTGTCGGCCCCGTCTGCTCGATCGATGTCCGCGCGCGCCGGCGGCGCTGCTGACCGAAGCCGGTCGCGATCACCGTGACCCGAACCTCGTCCTGCTGGCTGTCCGAGATCACAGCACCGAAGATCACGTTCGCGTTCTGGTCGGTCGCGCTCGTGACGACCTCGGCCGCCTCGTTCACTTCGAAAAGGCCGAGGTCGGTGGGGCCGGTGATGTTGAGCAGGATCCCGGTCGCGCCGTCGATCGACGACTCGAGCAACGGTGAGCTGACGGCATTGCGCGCAGCTTCGCTCGCGCGATTCTCGCCGTGGCCGATGCCGATTCCCATCAGCGCCGAGCCGGCGTCGCGCATGATCGTGCGGACGTCGGCGAAGTCGAGGTTGACGATGCCCGGCACTGTGATCAGGTCGGTGATCCCCTGGACGCCCTGGCGAAGAATGTCGTCGGCCATCTTGAAGGCGTCCGAGAGGGGCGTCTTCTTCTCGACCACCTGGAGCAGGCGGTCGTTCTCGATCACGATCAGGGTGTCGACCTTGTCGGCGAGCGACGTGATCCCCTGCTCGGCCTGCTGCGACCTGCGGCGACCTTCGAAGCTGAACGGCCGCGTGACGACACCAACGGTCAGCGCCTCGAGCTCACGCCCGAGCTCGGCGACGACAGGCGCTGCGCCTGTCCCCGTGCCACCACCTTCACCGGCGGTGACGAAGATCATGTCGGCGCCCTTCAGCGCCTCCTTCAACTCGTCCCGGCTCTCCATCCCTGCGGCATGACCCACGGCGGGATCGGCGCCGGCGCCAAGACCGCGCGTCGCCTTCGCCCCGATGTGGATCTTCACGTCTGCGTCGCACATCACGAGTGCCTGCGCGTCGGTGTTGACCGCGACGAACTCGACACCCGTGAGCCCGGCGTCGACCATGCGATTGACCGCGTTCGTCCCGCCGCCGCCGACGCCGACGACCTTGATGACCGCGAGATAATTGCCAGAGCGTTCTCTCATCTCAATGTGACTCGACCTAAAGCTGTAGTGGAGGCTGGGGCAGTCGAGTCCTCCTTCATTTCACACGATACGCGCCTCTTGTCCAGGTGTCAATGCGGAAAACACAACACTCGACTTCTCTAACCATAAAGCTCTACCTTCGACTTTAGAGTTTTTACTGGCCTAAAACCGGTCGTTGCGGGACGCTGACATCGACGTAACCTTGGGTCGCATCCGGTCCGAGAACCGCCAAGATCTTCCTCGTGATTGCAAATTTCAGACGGAGATCGCCGGGATCGCCGAGTCGGACCTGGACACCCGAGCGCAGCTTGAGCGTCAACTCCTTCCCGCCCACGCTCACGAATCGCACTCGTCCAAACAGACGAGTCCCGACGAGCGGTGCCAGCGCCTGAGCTGCCAAACCACCGTCTTCCGGAGTGAGCGTCGCGCCGAGAGCGATCGGGACGTTGTGCGGCACGTAGGTTCGCGGCAAGGAGCTCAGATGAACGTTCTTGACCTGGTTCAGCACCCGGCCGTGCGTCGAGACAACCCAGCCCGCGTCACCCTGACGAAGCAGGAGGACGGGTAGCTCGGGCTTGATACGCACCTTGATCGTGTTCGGGAACTCTCGATCGACGGTCACCGAACGAACCGTCGTCACGGAGGAGAGCCGCTGCTGCACGTCCTCGTTGTTGATGCGGAGGAGGCTGCGGCCAAGCTCCGGTGTGAGGGCGGCCTTGACTGCCGCCTGCGTCTTGGCCGAGCCGCCGACGATCACCATCTTGCGGACGGCAAAGACGGACGTCTCGAGTGCCGCTGCATACGCGGCTCCTGCGAGCGCGAGCAATACGAGGCCGACGACGATCGATCGGCCCGTCGGGATCAGACGCCGAAACTCGAATTCGTGCCCGCGCTTCGCCGGGATCGCCGCTGCGCGGACGGTCGCTTTCTTGCGCGCGGCCATGGTGTCGAGTTCGCCATCGCGAGCCCGACCCCTACAGAGGGGGAAGGTCGAGCTGACCCAGGAACTGCACCTCGTGCTCGAGCTCGACGCCGAAGCGCTCGTGCGCCCTCCGGCGAGCTTCGGCCATCAAGGCAATCGCGTCGGCTGAGGTCGCCCCGTTGACGTTCTCGATGAAGTTCGCATGTCTGGCCGAGATCTCTGCACCACCGATTCGGTATCCCTTCAGCCCGCACTCCTCGAGCATCCGGCCTGCGCCGAGCTCGTGAGCCGGATTCTTGAAGACGCTTCCGAATGTCCGCTTCGTCGTCGGCTGGGTCGCCTTGCGCTGTGCGAGCAACTCCGCCACCTCGGCTTTGATCTCGTCCGGATCGCGCGGCGCCAGGCAAAAGCGCACCTGCGCGACCACCGTCCCCGGGGACAGATTCGAGTGGCGATAGCCAAGCTCGAGCTCGGTCGCCGTCATCGTGCGTGTGCCCTCCGCATCCACGACGAGCGCGTCGAGCATGACGGCTCGCCAATCGCGTCCGTACGCTCCGGCGTTCATCCGGACGCCCGCACCGGCGGTTCCCGGAATCGCCGAGGCGAACTCGAACCCACCGAGCCCCGCGGCTCTGGCGCGGTGCAGGCAGACAGCGTTGGCAGCACCGCCGCCGGCGACGAGCACGTTCCCTTCGACCCGAGCCTCGGCAAGCTCGCCCGCGAGCTTCAGCACGAGCGCGTCGACGCCATCGTCGGCAACGAGGACATTGGAGCCGAGCCCGATCGTCTCGACCTGATGACCCTCGCCGCGCGCCCACGAGAGCAGCGCGGTGAGGCTGTCAAGGTTCGAGGGCCGGCCGAAGAACCGCGCCGGACCGCCGGTCCCGAGCGTCGTGAACCGGGAGAGCGAGACCGCGTGCTCGAGCTCGGCGATCACCGTCACCGGGCTCCAAGTCTCGAGCGAAGCACTGCCGGCGCGCGATCGATGTCGCCGGCTCCGATCGTGAGCACGACGTCCCCCGGTACGACGCGGCGCAACACGTGCTCGACACCATCTTCGACGGTGGGCATCCATGCAGCAAGCCGGCCTCGATCGGAGAGGCTGTCGACAACGAGCTTGCCGGTGACTCCCGGCGCCGGCTGCTCCCGCGCGGCGTAGATGTCCGTCACCGCGATGTCGTCGGCGTCCGCGAGCGCCGCCGCAAGCTCGTCGGCCAGGTACCGGGTCCGCGAATAGAGATGCGGTTGAAACAGCACCCGTAGTCGGCTCGCCGGGAAACGTTCGCGCACCGCGGCGATCGTCACCGCGAGCTCGGTGGGATGGTGACCGTAGTCATCGACGATCGTCACTCCACCCGCCTCAGAGACCTCGAATCGTCGCCCCGAACCGCTGAACCGGGCGAGCACCGGTGCCGCCTCGTCGCGGGGCACGCCGGCGAGCTCGAGCGCGGCAAGCGCCGAGCCAGCATTGCGCCGGTTATGCGCACCCGGCACCCCCAGCTCCCCTTCGTAGAGCGGCGCGGCGCGAACAACGTGGGTTGCGCTCAGCTGCCAGCGTTCGAACTCGCGCTCGAGCTCGGCGAGCGAACGGAACTCGGTGTGGTGGTCGAGCTCGACATTCGTGACAACGGCGATCTCAGCCGGGAGCGAGAAGACCGTCCGGTCGGACTCATCGCCCTCGACCACAAGCCACCCCTCCCCCGCACCGGCGTTCGCGCCGAGTTGCGGGACCGGCGAGCCGATCAACCAGGCTGGATCGCGACCGGTCTCCTGGAGCACGAAGGCGATCATCGCCGACACCGTTCCCTTCCCATGCGTTCCGGCAACCACGATCGAACGGCGTAGACCGACCAGCTCCGCGAGGAACTCCGCGCGCCGGCGCCCCGGCACGGTGGGATACGCGCTCGAGACGACAACCTCCCAGCCGGCCGGAACGACCGGCTCTGCCGCGATCTCGATCTGGGCCGCTCGTAACGGCTCGAGATAGGGCGTCTCGACGGTGTCCCAGCCTCCCACCTCGGCGCCCCACGCACGCGCCAGCTGGGCGTAGGCCGAAAGACCGGCGCCGCCGATCCCGGCAAACCAGATTCGCCGGCCCTCAAACGGCGGCAAGCGCAATCAGCTCCTTGGCGATCTGCTCGGCGGCATCTGGCAGCGCAGCGGCCAGCATTGCCTCCCCCATCGTCTTCCGTCGCTCGGAATCGTCGAGCAGCCCGCGTACGAGGTCGGGCACCGTCGCAAGAGCATCTTCGCGCACCATCACCGCGCCGCCCGCGCGCACGAAATAGTCGGCGTTCTTCGCCTGATGGTCGGCAGTCGCGAAGGGATAGGGAACGAGGATCGCCGGCCGGCCGGCCGCGGCGAGCTCCCAGACAGAGCTTCCCGCGCGCGCGAGCACCAGATCGGCAGCCGAGTACGCCGCACCGATCTGGTCGGTCCGGGCGATCAATCGGTAATCGCTCCTGCTCACCCGTCCCTGCAGCGAGGAAAAGTCGCGGTCGCCCGAGATGTGCAGGATCGCCGGGCCGGATTCGGCAAACGCGTCGACCACGAGCTCGTTCAGCGCTCGCGCACCCGCGAGCGCGCCGGCGACGAGCAAGACCGGGGCCTCGGCCGGAAGATCGAAGAGCTCACGCGCAGCCGCCTGGGGGATCGACCGCGCACGCGCCGGGATCGGACGGCCGACGACCTGATATTTCGCGCCCGCCCGGCCTTCCACCGGATAGGCAAGGAAGACCCGCTTCGCAAGCGGCGCCGCGAGCCGGTTCGCGAGACCGAGGTGCGCGTCTGCCTCCGACACCGCGGCGGGGATGCTCAGCGAGGCCGCAGCGAGCACCATCGGGCCTGCGACGTAACCCCCGCCGCCGAAGACGACGTCCGGCTTCCGGCGGCGCAGGATCGCCCGGCAGGCGCGCGGCGCAACGACCGCACGGCCGAGCGCGCGCGCAAGCGCGAGGCTCGGCTTCCGCTCGAACCCGCTGATCCGGAACGTGTCGAGCTCGAACCCGGCCTCAGGGACGAGCTGCGCTTCGACGCGATCCGGCGACCCGGCGAACGTCACCAGTACGCCGTGCGCCGTCAGCGCTTCCGCGACCGCGAGTGCCGACAGCACGTGCCCGGCTGTTCCCCCGGCCGCGATCACGCACCGAAGCTGTCGCTCTGTTCCCATGATTGGCGATGTTAAGGAGGATTCCAACTGAAGCGAGCAAGACTACGAGGCTCGAGCCGCCGTAGGAGAGGAACGGGAGCGGAATCCCCGTCAGCGGAGCGACGCCCATCACGGCCGCGATGTTGACCGATGCCTGGCCGCAGACAAGCACCGTCACCCCCGCCGCAAGCAGCTTGCCGAACAGA
>DASZPQ010000083.1:0-12312 GCA_035550275.1 Gaiellaceae bacterium
GCTACGTGCTGAACGTGATCCACACGGGACACGTCCTGGGACATGGCCAGGGCCGCGTCGACCAGTCGGTCTCTCCCTCGCTCGTCACGGACATCCACACCGTGCTGCTGCTCGTCTATCGCACGCTCGACCTGGGACGGCTTTCGAATCTCGTGATCGCTGTCTTTGCGGTCGCGGGCGTCGTTGCCGGCGCGGTGCTGGCCCGCCGGCGCGGTGGAGCGGCCGGTGCGGCCGTCGGGATTCCGCTGCTCGCGCCCGCGCTCGTGCTCGGGGCGGCGCCAATCCTCGCGTGGATCACCCGTATCGCGCACGTGCCGGTTCACGATCCCGTGTACGGCTTCAGCCTGAACCGCGACGCGAACGAGGATCAGAGCGCGTTTGGCGCGATCGGAGCGCTGGCGCTGATCGCGACGCCGCTGCTTGCGTTCGGCGCGCGGCGGCACGATCGCCGCTGGCTTGCGCTCGCCCTCGCGCTGCCGAGCTTTCTGATCCTGCTCGGCTTCTACGCGAAATACAACATCTGGCTGACGCGATTTCTGCTCGTGCCCGCCGCGCTGACCGCGCCGCTCTTCGGCCTGCTCTTCCGGAGCCGCGCGGCCACGGCGGCGATCCTCATCGTCGCAGTCACCACGGTCGGGCTGACGCTGGCCGACGATTCGTCGAAGCCGCTCAATGGGCTCGCAGGCCGTCCGTGGCAACTGAGCCAGATCAACGCGCTGCGGGAGAGCCCGGCCACGGTGACGGGCCAGCGGACGGCTGTGGCGTTGGCGGCCTACGAACGCGTCGTGCCGGCGGCCGCCTGCGTGGGCGCAGTCCTCGACCCTGACGAGTGGTCGTATCCACTCTGGGGCCCGCGGCTCGCGCACCGGATCTTCTTCCTGCCCTCGCTCTCTGCGGTCGCGACCGCGATGAAGGAGAACCTCGACTACGTCGTCGTCAGCACCGGCTTGAATGCGCCCGTCGCGGGCCAGTTCAAAGCGGCCGGCTGGAAGACCGAGCTGCTCGGGAACTTCTGGACGCTGGCGCTCGCTCCCCGGCCAACGGGGAAGTGCGGCAAGTCGGGGCTATAATGGCCCCGCCTCGCGGATGTAGCTCAGTTGGTAGAGCGCGACCTTGCCAAGGTCGAGGTCGTGGGTTCGAGCCCCATCATCCGCTCTCTGTTCCGAGTAACGCTGCGCGAATGCGACGGCGTTAGCCGCAGTTCGCGTGTGCCCAGGCCGAGATGTGCTGGCTCGCCGTGGTCAGCTTCGCGGTGTCGAGCTGGCTCGACAGCTTCACGAGCCGGGCCATCACGCTCGCGTTCGGCGCCTTCAATGACGACAGGTTGACGCCCTTCATGGCCGTCGCGATCTTCGTCCAGTCGGCCGCCAGAACCTCGAAGTCGGGGCGGATCGAGGCCGGCGTCTTGTTCGCAAACTGCTGGACGAGCTTCGCGTTCTTCTGCAGATTCTGCTCGCTGCCCTCCATCGCCTGCGCGAAGCTCTGCGAGATGTTCAGAAGCTGACGGCAGTTCGCCGACGTCAGGATGGACAGGTCGGGGAGTTTCGCGCTCGTGGTGGTCGCGGCCTTTTTCTTCGTCGTGGCCGCCGCAGCTGACGATGTCGTGGTCGTCGTCGAGCTGGTCGACGAGCCACCTCCGCCGCAGCCCGCGACGAGGAGCGCCAGAACGGCGCAGAGGACCACTCCCGAGCTCGTGATTGCCTGCCGGCGCATCGGGGCCGACGGTAGCACCGTTTCAGTCCGCATCGTCGGTCAGATTCTCGGGCAGGGCCATGCGGTAGCCGCAGATCACGAAGCCGAAGAGGCAGGCGACTCCGATTGCGTGCGCCCAGCCGGTGCTCGCAGCCGTCAGGAACCCGGCCCCCCCGATCAGGAAGGCTCCGGCGAGCCGTCGCTCCGTCCCGCCCGGATGCCAGTCGGCGCCGGGGACCTGAGCGACCTCACCGCGCAGCTCGCCGTGTCCGAGCTGGCCGCCAAGCGTGAGCCGGAAGAGCAGCGCCAGCGAGGGGAAGAGGAGAACGGCTCCGGCGGCGACCGCGATCGTCAGCACGAGCTGGGTGTCGTGGGGCGCAGCGGCCTGGCGCACCGTCAAGCCGGGCAGGAAAACCGGATTCTGCGCGAGCGCCCAGCCGACGATCGTCGCCGCGACTGCGAGCGCTGCGGTGTACCGGGCCGGCTCGTACCGCCGCGCCCATACGAGCGCGAGCGTGGCGACGCCTGCGAGGAGCGAGGCCACCAGCGCGGGAAGCCCGGGGCCCTGTGTGATGCGGTGGAAGAGCCGTTCGGCGTCCGAGTGGAGCACGACCAGCCCGACGGTCGCGACCGCTCCGGCGGCGATTCCGGCGCCGAGCGCGCGAAGGCGGAACCGCTCTGCGAGCGCATGGTCGCCGTGGCGCTCGGCGTCTCCGCTCAGGAAGACGGCCGCCGTATAGGCAGCAGTTGCGACGGCGAGCACCCCGACCTCGATCGAGGTTGCGTTGAGCCAGCTCGTCCAGAGGGTGCCGCCTGGATTCCCGACGCGAACGCGGCCGGAGGCGATCGCACCGATCATCGTTCCGAGCGCGAAGGGCGTCAGGATCGACGAGATCGAGAAGACCGTGTCGAGCGTTCGCTGCCAGCGAGCTCCGGCCGCCGCTTCGCGCATGGCGTAGGCCCCGCCCCGGAGCACGATTCCGATTCCTGCCAGGAAGAACGGAACTGCGAGCGTGGAGGCGATCGAGCCGAACGCGAGCGGGAAGCCCGTCCAGATCACCGTCAGCACGAAGATCAGCCAGACGTGGTTTGCCTCCCAGACGGGCGCCATCGCATGGCGGGCATGCGCCCGGATCTCGTCGCCGCGCTTGCCCTTGCCTGACAGAAGTTGCCAGAACCCGGCGCCGAAATCGGCGCCGCCGAGCACGGCGTACAACGCGAGCCCGATCAGCGCAAAGGCGAGAGGGAGGTCGTAGAGCTGCATCAGCTCGGCTCCGAGAGCGGTGCGCGCGCGAGGCGGACGAGCACCCAGCCGATTCCGACAGCCAACCCCAGATAGACGGCAGCGAGCGTCCCGTAGCCGACAGGCACGCCGCTCGCCCCCGTCACGGCCTGAGAGGTGCGCATCACGTGGTAGACGACCCATGGCTGGCGGCCGACCTCCGTCACGACCCAGCCGCTGATCAGGGCGACGAGCGACAGCGGCCCCGCCGCAATCAGCGCGAGATAGAACCAGCGAGACTCGGGCAGCCGCTTCGTCCGGATCCGGATCGCGAGGTAGACGACCGAGAGCAGCGCGAGCAGGCTGCCGATCCCGACCATCGACTGGAAGGCAATCCGGACCACGTTCACCGGAGGCCGGTCAGCGGGCCCGACCGCGTCCAGCCCCTGCACGGTGGCGTTCGTGCTGTGGAAGGCGAGCAGCGAGAGCATTTTCGGGATCCGGATCCCGTACTCGACCTTGCCGTCGCTGTACCAGCCGAGAATGTGGATCGGCGCGCCCTTCGTCGTCTGGCCGAGGCCCTCGAAGGCGGCGAGCTTCGTCGGCTGGTTCTCGGCGACCGCGCGGCCGTTCCAGTCGCCGGCGAAGATCTGCGCAACCGACGCCAGGGTCGCCACCGCGAGTGGAATTGCAAGCGCTGTGCGCTCATAGCGGCCCCAGTGGCCGCGGAGCCGCCCGACCGCGTAGGCGCCGGCAACGAGGAAGCCCGTGACCATGTACCCGGCGAGGTACATGTGAACGAGCTCGTGCCAGAAGTAGCTGTTCGCAAACAGGGCGCTCAGCGGATGAACGTCGACAGCCTTCCCGTCGACGAGGCGGAAGCCGGTCGGATGGTTCATCCAGCCGTTGACGGCGATCACCATCAGCGAGCCGCTGATGCCGGAGATCGCGACCGGGATCCCGCTGATGAAATGGGCGCGCGGCGAGAGGCGGTTCCAGCCGTAGACATAGATCCCGATGAAGATCGCCTCCGTGAAGAACGAGAAGCCCTCGATCGCGAAGCCGAGGCCGAACACGCTCCCGAAGGTGCCGGTGAAGCCCGGCCAGAGGAGCCCCATCTCGAAGCTGAGGATCGTGCCGGTGACGGCGCCGGCGGCGAAGAGCGCGACCATGACGCGCGTCCAGCGCCTGGCGAGCGTCCGGTAGAGCTCGTCCCCCGTTCGCAGATAGAGCCACTCCGCGAACAGCAGCATCGCCGGGAACGAGATCCCGAAGCAGACGAGCGGGATGTGAAACGCGAAGGAGAGCGCCTGCATCTGCCGCGCTTCGAGCAGATAGTGCTGTGCGGCCGGCGCCAGTGCGCCGGCCAGGGCGGCAATCACACCCACGAACCTACTACGTTGAGGCCGCCGTGTCTGTAGCCGCTACGAGACGCGCACGAACGAGCTGGTTTCCGCCACGGTCACTCGCGTGACGGGAAGGCTGAAGCGCTCCTGAGCGGCGAGGCCCGAACCGGACTCGAGCCAGGTCGCCTCGGCGTCCGGGCGGCTGACAACCAGGATCTCATCGGCGGGGAACGTTCGCAACGCGTCTTCGATCGCGTTCAGCGGATCGGAGTCGCCCACCTGAGCGTCGACCAGGCCGGTGGGGATCGCATCGGCGGTCCTGCCCGCGAGCGACGCAGCCCCGGCGCGCGCGTCGTCCTCGGCGTTCGTCAGCCAGTCGAGCCGTGAAATGTCGGAGGCGGGGGCGACGACGAGCATCTCTGCGTCTTTCCCACCACGGCTGTAGACGAGTGCGCGCAACGCGCTTGTCGGGACTTCGGTGTTGACGACCACAAGCAGATGGCGTGCCATGGGGCCTCCTTGTGTCGGGCAGCGTCTCTTCGAGCGTTCCCACTCGGGCGCCGCATAAACCAGGAGGGTGTTAGTGCGTCGACTTGTAGACGTACGCGGCGAGGTCGTTGACCTGCTTCTTGCTCAGGTTCGGGAACGCCGGCATCACGTCGCCACCCGACTCGACCGTCCCTGCAACATCGGCCTGTGTCGGCTTCACGTAGTCGAAGTCGGGGCCGATCGTGCCGGTCGAGCCGGCCGCGGTCAGCGTGTGGCAGCCACCGCACTTCGACGCGACCCAGACCTTCTTGCCCAGGATCGGGTTCCCGGTCAGCTTCTCGAGCTTTGCGACCGTGGTGGTTGCGGGCGTCGTCGCCGTGCCCGTGCTGCCCGTGGTCGTCGTCGCTGTCGTCGCGGCCGTCGATGAGGTCGTGTTGCTGTTCTTCGAGCCGCCACAGGCTGTGGCGAGCAGCGCAACGCTGGCGAGCACCATGATGGCCGCGACCTTCACAGCGCTCAGATTACGCGATGTGACGGCGTCATGAGAGTCGACGTGCACGTCGGATCCGCCTGACCTGAAACGCATAGAGCGGAAGCGCGATCGCGAGGAAGAGGAAGACGGCAATCGACCAGAGTGACGAGTGTGGAATCTTGTTTCGCTCGGCGTGGAAGCACACGGCCAGTCCCGCTCCGGCGGCGATCAGGAGCGCAACCAGGAGCTGCGCAGAGGTCAGTTGCTGCATAGTCCGAGACTAGATGGTTGACTCCACGACCTCGCCGGTTCGGCTGCGAGATCTCGCCGCGAGCACGCCGCCGCGCCCCAGGACGACCAGCTCACGCCTCGACACAGACGAGCCCGTGGGAGCAACCATCTGGATGCGAACGTGATCATCGACGGCCACAACGATCTCGTCCTTCGAACGTGGCGGGGCGAGACGCCGTATCACCTCGATCTCGCAGATGCGGAATCGTCGGGGTTCTCGGGTGGGTTCTTCGCCCTCTACATCCCCGATGGCACGCCGTTCGAGGAGCCTGAGCCTCCCTACGCGGTCCCTCTGCCGGAGCCGATTCCGACCGCCGGCGCGCGTCTGATCGCCGAAGAGCTTGCAACGACGCTCGAAGGCCTCGACGTGACGATTGCGCGCAGCGTCAGGGACTTCCGGCCAGGGCAAGTGACCGCGATCATGCATCTCGAGGGTGCCGAGCCGATCGAGCCGGACCTCTCGAATCTGCATCAGTGGTACGACCGCGGCCTGCGCTCGATCGGTCTCGTCTGGTCGCGGCCGAACGCCTTTGCGGAAGGCGTGCCGTTCCGGTTCCCGTCCTCGCCCGATACGGGCCCCGGGCTGACCGACGCGGGCCGGCGGCTCGTCCGGGCCTGCAACCGGCTCGGGATCCTGGTCGATCTCTCGCATCTGAACGAGGTCGGCTTCTGGGACGTCGCTGCCTTGTCGGACGCGCCACTCGTGGCGACGCACTCCAACGCGCATGCGCTCTGCGCGTCCTCGAGAAACCTGACCGATGATCAGCTGGACGCGATCGCCCGCACGAACGGCGTCGTCGGCGTGAACTTTGCGATCGGGTTCCTGCGCGCGGACGGAACGCAGGATCCGGCGACGCCGATGTCAGAGATCGTCCGTCACATCGACTACCTCGTCGCCCGGATGGGGATCGACCACGTTGCGTTCGGGTCGGACTTCGAAGGAGCGCACGTCCCGGAGGAGCTTGGAGGCATGACCGGGTTGCCGAAGCTGGTCGAAGCACTTGCCGGCACCTACGACGGTGAGTCGATCGCGAAGCTCACCCACGGCAACTGGCTCCGCGTCCTCGATCGCACCTGGCAGGGCTGGACGCCGTATTTCGACAACGTCGAGGACGATCCCAGGGAGACGCTGCTCGACGCGATCAGCCGGTTCGACGAGCCCGGCTTCGCCGTCGATCTTGGTTGCGGCACCGGGCGCGACACGCGGGCGCTGCTCGATGCGGGGTGGAGCGTGCTTGCGATCGACGGCGAGCAGGACGGCATCGACCGTCTGCGCGCGGCGATTCCGGACGACGGCGGCCGCCTGCAAACGCAGGTGGCGCGCTTCCACGAAGCCACGTGGCCAACCGCAGACCTCGTGAATGCGAGCTTTTCGCTCCCGTTCTGCCCGCCCAAGCACTTCGCCGAGGTCTGGCAGCACATCGTCGACTCGCTCCGTCCCGGAGGCTGGTTCTCGGGTCAGCTCTTCGGCGACCGCGACGACTGGGTTGGCACCGGCATCACCGTGTTCAGCCGAACCGAGGCACTCGAGCTCCTCGAAGGATTCGAGGTCGAGCGCTTCGACGAGATCGACGAAGAGGGCTCGACGGTCACTGGCACACGCAAGCACTGGCATCTCTTCCATATCGTTGGGCGCAAGCGATGAGAACGCGCACCCTTGGTTCATCGGATCTGGCCGTCTCGGTCGTCGGCCTCGGCTGCAACAACTTCGGCTGGCGGCTCGATGCAGCGGGGTCGAAGACGGTGATCGACGCTGCAATCGACGCGGGAATCACCTTCCTCGACACGGCCGAGATGTACGGCGACGGTGAGAGTGAGGAGTTCATCGGTCGCGCGCTCGGCGATCGCCGCGACCGGGTCGTGATCGCGACGAAGTTCGGGTGGGGGAACGGCTCTGGTGACACGTCGCTCGCGCCGGGCTCGGCAGAGCAGGTCCGCGTGGCAATCGAGGGCTCGCTGCGCAGGCTTCGCACGGACTACGTCGACCTCTACCAGTACCACCGCCCTGACGGCGTCACTCCGATCGTGGAGACGCTCGGCGCGATGAACGAGCTCGTCGACGAGGGCAAGGTGCGCTCCATCGGCTCATCCAACATGTCGGCTGCGCAGATCCGCGAGGCGGATGCGGCGGCCCGCGACCTTGGGCTCGCGAGCTTCGTCTCGGTGCAGAACGAGTACTCATGGCTCGTCCGCGACGTCGAGGCCGAGGTCGTCCCGGCGTGCGAGGAGCTCGGCCTCGGCCTGATCCCGTACTTCCCGCTTGCCCGGGGCCTGCTCACGGGCAAGTACCGCCGCGATGCGCCGGTGCCAGACGGGACACGGCTCTCCGGCAGCCTCGATGTGGACGACGCGACGTGGGACCGGCTCGAAGCGCTGGAAGCGTTCGCCGCAGAACGCGGCATCACACTGCTCGACCTCGCGATCGGAGGCCTCGCCGCTCAGCCTGCGGTCGCCTCGGTGATCGCAGGCGCCACGAAGCCCGAGCAGGTGCGCGCAAACGCAGCGGCAGGGGCGTGGGAGCCGACCGCGGAAGACCTCACGGCGCTGCGTTCTCTCTAGCGCCGATACGATCCTCTCGCTCCTGGCGCCGTGGCCGAGTGGTTAGGCAGCGGCCTGCAAAGCCGCGTACTCCGGTTCGAATCCGGACGGCGCCTCTTCCTTCCCTGTCATACAGTGAGGCCATGGACGGCCTGATGATGGACACGCAGCTGACGCTGCCGATGATCCTGCGGCGCGTCGAGACGTACTTTCCCGAGCGCGAGGTCGTCTCCCGCCTGCCGGACACGTCCTTTGCGCGTTCGACCTACGGCGCGGCATTCCGGCGTGCCCGCGCGCTCGCCGTTGCGCTTCAGCAGCTCGGGCTCGAGCGCGGTGACCGGGTGGCGACGCTCTGCTGGAACCACACCCAGCACCTGGAGGCCTATTACGGCGTTCCGTGTGGCGGCTTCGTCCTGCACACGCTGAACCTGCGCCTCCATCCGAAGGAGATCGGCTACACGGCCATGCATGCCGGCGATCGCGCCGTGATCGTCGACCGAGGCCTCTTGCCCTTGCTCGAGACATTCATTGCCGGGACGAAGATCGAGCACGTCTTCGTCGTCGAGGACTCCTACGAAGAGCTGCTCGCAGGCGCGGATCCCGACGACTGGCGCGACCCGGAGCTCGACGAGGGCGAAGCCGCATCGATGTGTTACACGACCGGCACGACCGGGCTGCCGAAGGGCGTCGTCTACTCGCACCGCTCGACGATCCTCCATACGCTCGGGCTCGGGGCCTGCAACCCGCTCGGGATCGGCGGGTCGGCGCGCGACGTCGTGCTGCCCGTGGTGCCGATGTTCCACGCGAACGCCTGGGGCTATCCGTATCTCGCGCCGATGCTGGGCGCGAAGCTCGTCTTCCCGGGGCCGCATCTCGATCCGGAGAGCCTGCTCGACGCGATCGTCGAGGAGGGCGTCACCTGGGCCGCAGGAGTGCCGACGATCTGGTTCGGGATCCTCCAGCTGCTCGACGCGTTTCCAGGCCGCTGGGATCTCTCGCGGCTGCGCGGGATGCTCGTCGGCGGCTCCGCGGCACCGCGCTCGCTGATCGAGGGCTTCGGCGAGCGCCACGGGCTCGTGATCGTCCACGGCTGGGGCATGACGGAGACCTCGCCGGTTGGAACCGTCGCCTCGCTCCCGGTCGACCTCTGGGAGGGAGACAGCGAGACGCGGTACGACTTCCTGTCGCTGCAAGGGACGCCGTTGCCGTTCGTCGAGGTGCGTCACCGGAACGAGGCCGGAGTCGAGCTGCCCTGGGATGGAGAGAGCATGGGGGAGCTGGAAGTGCGCGGCCCGTGGGTCGCGGAAAGCTATTACGACGCTTCCGGTCAGGCTGAGCGCTGGACGACGGACGGCTGGTTCCGCACCGGCGACATCGTCTCGATCCGGCCCGAGGGTCACATCGAGATCAAGGATCGGGTGAAGGATCTGATTCGCTCGGGCGGCGAATGGATCGCGTCGGTTGCGCTCGAGAACGCGCTGATGGGGCATCCATCGGTGGCCGAGGCTGCGGTGATCGCGATTCCGGACGAGAAGTGGGGCGAGCGGCCGCTGGCCGTCGTCGTCCTCCGCGAGGGCGCCGAGGCGGATCCCGACGACCTGCGCGCGTTCCTGACGCCGCATTTCCTCGGCTGGTGGCTGCCGGATCGCTTCGAGTTCGTCGACGAGATTCCGAAGACGGCGGCCGGTAAATTCCGCAAGACCGCGCTGCGCGAGCAGTTCACGGGAGCCGCGACGCCATGATCGAGACGCTCTGGATCGACAACCCTCCTCTGAACGTTCTCTCCGCGGAGACGCTCGAGGCGCTGCGCGACGGAATCGCGAATCTCGCTGCCGAGACACGGGTCGTCGTCGTTCGCGGCCGAGGCGAGCGCGCGTTCTCGGCGGGAGGGGACATCGCGAGCTTCCGTAGTCCCGAGGCGAGCCGGGCGATCGGGATCCAGGCGGTCGCAAGCCTCTTCGAGGCAGCGCCTGTCCCGGTGGTGGCGGCGATCCACGGCTATTGCTTCGGCGGCGGTCTCGAGATCGCGCTCGGCGCGGACATCCGGATCGCCCACTCGGACGCGCAGCTCGGCTTCCCCGAAGCCGGGCTCGGGCTCCTGCCCGGCGGCGGCGGCACGCAACGGGCGCCGCGGTTGCTGACGCCCGGCCGGGCCGCCTGGCTGCTGATGTCCGGCGAGCGCATCTCCGCGGCGAGGGCCGAGGAGTGGGGGCTCGTCGAGTTCGTCTTCGACAAGCTCGAAGAGGGCATCGACGAGGTCGCCGGCACGCTGGCGGCTCAGAGCCCGAACTCGCTGCGCGAGATCAAGGCGCTCCTGCGCGCGACGCGCGAGCAGCGCAGCGACGAGCAGGAGCTGGCGGCGTTCCTTCGGACGCTCCGCTCCGACGAGGGCCAGGAGGGCATGGCCGCGTTCTTCGAGAAACGCAAGCCGGAGTGGGGCCTGGGTTAGTTGAGGCTCGGGTCGAACGGCATCGCGGCGATCAGCGCGTAGCTGCCGCCTTTGCGATTCAACACCGTGCGCCAGAGCTCGTCGGGATCGGCTGCGAACGCATCGCCAGGCTCCGCCGGAACCAGGATCCACGACTTCTCCTCGAGCTCCTCCTCGATCTGCCCGGCGCTCCAGCCCGCGTAGCCGGCGAAGATGCGCATCCGCTGGATCGCGAGATCGTCCGGGACCGATCCCGCCGCGACGAAGCCGACGTTGCCGACCACCGGGCCGGCAGCGTCCTCGACATCGTCGAACTCGGCCAGCGCGACGAAAACCTCAGGCTGCACGGGGCCGCCCGCATAGACGACCTCGTCGAGTCCCGGCAAGCCGGCCAGCTCGGGCACGACGTCGACGACGAGCACTTCGGAGGGGCGTGAGAGCACGAGTCCCATCGCGCCGTTCTCGTCGTGGCTGGTCAGAAGCACGACGGTGCGCCGGAAGTTCGGGTCGACAAGAGCCGGCGAGGAGATGAGCAACTGGCTCTGGAGCGACTCCATGCCGTCAGGATTGCACGTCTCGCTCAACCGGCGCTGATCGCCGCGACGCCGGCGAGGGCGATGCCGACACCTGCGATCTGGAGCGGCGTGAGCCGCTCGCGGAGCAGGACGTAGGCGAGCAGGACGGTCATCACCGGATAGAGCGATCCCAGCACCGAGACGATCGAAAGCAGCCCGCGCCCGCTGGCCAGCGCGAAGAGGGCGTTCGCCGAGACGTCACAGAGGCCGACGGCGCCTACCGCGGCCAGCGAACGGCCTCGCAGGCGGAGCGGCGCGCGCCGTGCGAATGCGAGCACGAAGAGGAACGAAAGCGAGCCGACGCGCGCTCCGGCGAGCGTGCTCAAGGCATCCCCTTCGCGGCTGCCGAGGCCCAGGAAATAGGTGAAGAGGCCGAGGGCGACGGCTGCGACGAGGGCCAGGGCGATCGCGCGGGTCCGCTCCGGAACGCCGGAGCGATGCTCCTCGACCGACGCCAGGACGGCTCCGGTGAGAGCGACGACGGCGCCCACCAGAGCAAGCGTCGAAGGCCGCTCGCCGGTGACGAGCGAGATCAGAAACGGGATGATCGCGCCGCAGGCCGCGAGCGGCGAGACGATGCTCATCGTCCCGAGCGACAGCGCCTTGTAGAACGCCGCCAGCCCGGTGCCGCCGCCGAGGCCGGCGAGCAGGCCAAGCCAGAACGAGCGTCCGTCGAGGCCGCCGCCGCGGACTGCCAGCGCAACGAGGAGCGCGACGAAACCCGCGGACTGCGAGATGACGGTGACCGTGATCGTCGGCAGCCGTCGCGACACCATCCCGCCCGAGAAATCGGCGAGCCCCCAGGCAGCGGCGGATGCCAGCGCGAGGAGGATTGCGAGGCCGCTCATGGGCCGATCGGCCCATGAGCGCGTGGAGGGGGTGTGGAGGAACCGGAAGGTTCCCCCACACGAAACAGAAGAAGGGGGCAACGTGGGGGAAACCTGGTTTCCCCCACGGAAGCAAGCCGAAGGCGTGCGACGCTCATGGCCCTAGGTTCTCAGAGCGAGGCCGTCGATACCATTTCGACATGGCGCAGCCCCTGATCGGAGTCCTCGCAGTGCAGGGAAACTTCCGCGAGCACGGTGCGATGTTGCGCGGCCTCGGCGCCGATGTCGTCGAGGTGCGAAAGCCCGAACAGCTCGCCGGTCTGGACGGTCTCGTGATTCCCGGCGGGGAGTCGACGACCTTCATGCGCCTGATGGGCCTGTATGGGCTCGATGACGCGATCAAGAGCTTCGACCGGCCCGTGTTCGGCACCT
>DASZPQ010000084.1:0-70811 GCA_035550275.1 Gaiellaceae bacterium
AAAACCTGCGGTTTTCCCCCGTGGGCCCCCTTTCCCTGGTCGTGCCATCGCGGGCCGTGCTCCGGCTCCCGCCGGGCGAAGCCCGGCTCCGCCGGCGGCTGGAAGCTCTTTCGCCACCGTGACGCTTAGCTGGATAAACGCACGCGTTTCCGTAGGCTGGGTACAAGTCGAGAAGGAGCGCAAATGGCTACAGGAACGATCCCGACCGTGAGCTTGAGCAATGGCGTCGAGATGCCGGTGCTGGGTTTCGGCGTCTTTCAGATTCCGCCCGATCAGACCGAGCAGGCGGTCATCGACGCGCTCGCTGCCGGCTATCGATCGCTCGACACGGCCCGCTCCTACCTCAATGAGGAGGCCGTTGGAGACGCGATCAAGGCCAGTGGCATCCCGCGTGATGAGCTGTTCATCACGACGAAGCTGTGGATCGAAGATCAAGGCGAGGAGAAGGCGACGCGTGCGTTCGAGGCTTCTCTGCGGCGCCTTGGGCTCGACTACGTGGATCTGTTCCTCATCCATCAGCCGTTTGGCGACTACTACGGCTCTTGGCGTGCGCTGGAAGAGGTGAACCGGCAGGGACTTGCACGCGCGATCGGAGTCTCGAACTTCTACCCCGACCGGCTCGTCGATCTGATCGAACATAACGAGATCGCGCCAATGGTCGACCAGATCGAGTGTCACCCATTCTTCCAGCGGAAATCCGAGCAGGAATTCATGCGCGATCACGGTGTGCAGATCGAGGCCTGGGGGCCGTTTGCCGAGGGGAAGAACGACCTCTTCACCGACCCGACGCTGAGTGAAATCGGCTCCTTCCATGGCAAGTCGGTGGCGCAAGTGGTCTTGCGCTGGCTGATTCAACGCGGCGTCGTGGTTGTCCAGAAGTCGGTACGAGCGGAGCGCATGCGGGAGAACATCGAGGTGTTCGACTTCGAGCTCACCGACGAGGAGATGGCTCGCATAGGCGCGATGGACAAAGGCGAATCCCTGTTCTTCGATCACCGCGACCCCGCGATGGTCAGCTGGTTGAACGGGCGTCGCCTGAGCTGACGCCGTCGGCGGAAGCCGACGAGCGAAGCCACAGATCGAGCTGGTCGCCAGCTGATGCAAGACTGACTCCATGTCGAGCCGTGACGAGACCTACACCCACGGGCACCACGACAGCGTGCTGCGCTCGCATCGCTGGCGGACGGCCGAGAACTCGGCGGCCTACCTGCTGCCCTCGCTCCGCCCGGGGCTGAGGCTGCTCGATATCGGGTGCGGGCCCGGGACGATCACGGTCGACTTTGCCCGGTTGCTTGCTCCGGGAGAGGTCGTCGGGCTCGATCGGGAGGAGACGCCGCTGGTCGAGGCTCGCGCGCTCGCGCCGGAGCTCGAGAACCTCAGCTTTGTCACCGGCAACGTCTACGCGCTCGACTTCGAGGATGCGAGCTTCGACATCGTGCACGCGCATCAGGTGCTTCAGCATCTGGTCGATCCCGTGGCCGCGCTTGCCGAGATGGCACGCGTGTGCAAGCCGGGCGGCGTCGTCGCGGCGCGGGATGTCGACTTCGCGACGATGACCTGGTATCCGGGCGAGCCGGTGCTCGACCGCTGGCTCGAGCTCTACCACGCCGTTGCCCGGGCGAACGATGCTGAGCCGGACGGCGGACGCCATCTCGTGGCCTGGGCGCACAAGGCCGGCCTCGCCGATCTGGCCGCATCTGCGAGTGCCTGGTGCTTCGCGACGCCGCGGGAACGCGAGTGGTGGGGAGGGCTCTGGGCCGAGCGAACGACGAGCTCCGTCTTCGCCGACCAGGCGATCGCCTACGGCCTCGCGACGCGCGAGACGCTCGAGGAGATCGCGGGCGGTTTTCGCCGCTGGGCCGAGAACGGCGATGGATGGTTCGCCGTGCTGAACGGCGAGATTCTCTGCAGTCGGCCTGAGTAGCCGCTCAGCTCTGCGCGAGGCGGCGGATCAGCGGCAGCGCCTGATCCAGGATCGCCCGTTCTTCGGCTGAGAGCTCGGTTGCGATCGCCTGGGCGAGCCAGCCCTCGCGCCGCTGGCGGTCTTCGGTGAGCTTCTCGTGGCCGCGTTCGGTGAGCTCGATCAGAATCTGGCGGCGATCGAGCGGATGCGGGCGGCGGGCGATCAGCCCGCCCGCTTCGAGCTCGGCGATCGTGTGGGCCATCGACTGCGGGCGGACTCGCTCTGCCGCGGCGAGCGCGCTCGTCGTCTGCGGCCCCTCGCGGTCGAGCCGTGCGAGCACGGTGACCTGAGAGACGGAGAAGCTGTATTCGGAGCGCAGCCGCCGGATCAGCTGGCCGACCACGATCCGAAGCTCGCTGGCAGATCTCGAGGTTCGCGCTGTTCCCGACACGACCCAGATTATACAGGTAAACTGTTCAGTATGACTGTAAGTCTTCGATCCGTAAATGGCAGCTCGCCGTCGGTTTTGGAGGCTCCTGGAGACCGGTACAAGTGGGTCGCGCTCTCGAACACGACGCTTGCGATGCTGCTTGCCACGATCGACTCGTCGATCATGCTGGTGGCGATGCCAGATGTCTTCCGGGGCATCCACCTCGACCCGCTCGCATCGGGAAACAGCTTCTACCTGCTCTGGATGATCCTCGGATTTCTCGTCGTCACGAGCGTGCTCGTGGTCAGCCTCGGCCGGCTCGGCGACCTCTTCGGCCGTGTCCGGATGTACACGCTCGGCTTCGCGATCTTCACCACGGCGTCATTGCTGCTCTCGATCGACTGGCTGCATGGACGCGCAGGCGCCGACTGGCTGATCGGCTTTCGGGTCATCCAGGGCATTGGCGCGGCCTTTCTGCTGGCCAACACGGCGGCGATCCTGACCGACGCGTTTCCGGCGAATCAGCGCGGGCTCGCGCTCGGGCTCACGAACGTGGTCGGGATAAGCGGTCTCTTCATCGGCCTCGTGGTCGGCGGCCTGCTGGCGCCGATCGACTGGCGGCTGATCTTTCTCGTCGCGGTTCCCTTCGGCGCGTTCGGCACGATCTGGTCGCGGCTGAGGCTCCGGGAGCTCAGCACGCGCCAGCACGCCTCGATCGACTGGGCCGGGAACGTCACCTTCGCCGTTGGCCTGATCCTGATCATGATCGGCGTCACCTACGGAATCCGGCCCTACGGGAGCCATCCGATGGGGTGGGAGAATCCGATGGTGCTCGCCGCGCTCGCGGGCGGCATCGTGCTCCTGGGAGCGTTCGTGGCGATCGAGAAGCGCGTGGCCGACCCGATGTTCCGGCTCGAGCTCTTCCGCATCCGGGCCTTCACCTTCGGGGTGCTCTCGAGCTTCCTCTCGGCCGTCGCTCGCGGCGGGCTGATGTTCATGCTGATCATCTGGCTGCAGGGGATCTGGCTTCCCGAGCACGGCTACAGCTTCTCTTCGACGCCGCTCCGGGCGGGAATCCTGATGCTTCCGCTGACGCTCGGCTTCCTGGTCGCGGGGCCGCTCTCCGGCTATCTCTCGGATCACTACGGGGCGCGTCCATTCGCGACCGGCGGCATGCTCGTCTCGGCGATCGCGTTCGGCCTGTTGCTCCTGCTTCCGGTCGATTTCTCGTATCCCGAGTTTGGGGTGATCCTGTTCCTGCTCGGGCTCTCGATGGGCGCGTTCGCCTCGCCGAACCGGGCCGGCGTGATGAACAGCCTGCCGCCTGAGCACCGGGGTGCCGGCGGCGGCATGAACCAGACGTTCCAGAACTCGGCTCAGGTGCTGTCGATCGGGATCTTCTTCACCCTGATGATCATCGGCCTCTCGTCGAGCCTGCCGCACACGCTCACCTCGGGGCTCGAGGCGCACGGCGTCGCCCAGGCGACGGCGACTCAGATCGGGCAGCTTCCGCCGGTCTCCGTTCTCTTCGCGGCGTTTCTCGGGTACAACCCGGCGGACGAGCTGCTCGGCCCGCACGTGCTCGCGCATCTCAGCTCGGCCAACGCCGCGACGATCAGCGGACGCAGCTTCTTTCCGAGCCTGCTCAGCCAGCCGTTCCGGTCCGGGCTCCACGAGGCGTTCGGCTTCGCGATCGTGATGTGCCTGATCGCCGCGGCGGCATCGTGGTCGCGCGGTGGGCGCAATCAGTACGCGACGGTCGTCGCCGCCAACAACGAGTCGGCGCCGAGCCCCGAAGCCGCCGCGAGCCGGCTCTAGCGGCCTCGCGAGCGTCTCTGTGACGGAGACCGCCGCGGCGGCGTAGATGCATACAGTCCGTTGTGCGTCGAATCCTCGGAGGTGAAGCACGTGATCTTCAGAAGCCTTGTCGTCGCCGGAGCCTTGCTGGCGCTGGCCTTCTCGTCTGTGAGCCTTGGAGCTGCGCAGCAGTCCAAGACCGTGGCGACGATCTCCTCGGCCGACTACCGCGTCGTCCTGCTTGCAGCGAAGACCTCCGGCGGAGCCTCGCCGACTGCGCGGGTGTCCGTCAGCTCGTATGTTCGCCGTGGCCAGGGTTGGAGCCCGATGCGCACGACCAAGCTTCCGGAGACCTATTTCTGGAAGGTCGTGACCGCGGCTCACGCGGTCTGTCAGCTCCGGTTCGCGACCGCCGCGAAGCCGAGCTTGACGGTGTCCCTGCTCGAGACGCCGTCGATCGGATGCGGGCATTCCGAGCGAGTGTCGCTGTCTGAGTAAACCTCAGGTTGAGATCGAGAGTTTGGCGCTCTCGTCAACCTGGAGCGGATAGCCGGCACGAAGCACGGCAATGCTCGCCGGCGGTGTGATCACCTGGGCGTTCCCGCTGGTCGGCCGGCTGTGCTTCGTTCGATAGCCGTCTCGCGTCCACTCGACCAGCTGGTCGCCGATCGCGATCGCCGGCGTCCCGTCGAACAGGACAAACGCGCCGTCGGGCAGGCCTCTCCAAGGCAGCTCATGGAGCCGGCGAGCGTGCGTGCCGCGGACGATGCGCTCGCCGTGCAGCTGCTGGTTCAGCTGCTTCGCCGACGGCAGTTCCGTGTCGAGCCCCTCAGCCCACGCGGCGCGATAGGCGTCGTAGCTCTGGCGCCGGCATTCGGCGCAGGGGCGGTGGCCCGCGGCGAACGAGACGGCTTCGTCGTGGAAGAAGAGATGGGTGTAGCGATTCGGCTGCCATTGCCCGCGCCAGCGGCCTCGGAACTCGAGGGCGCAGGTGATCCAGAGATCGCTCGCATGCGAGCGGACGATCTCGTGGCCGCGATGAAGGATGCCGCGGTTCCCGGTCCACGCTCCCCGGAGCGGGATCGCCACGATCTCGCCCAGGGGAGTGACGCGATTTCGGAACGGCGTCGCTATCGCCTGACTGTCATCGCGACATCGGTTCGCAACGCGACGCCTTCCAGCTCGAGCAGCCGCTGCTTTCGCTCCAGACCGCCGGCATAGCCGGTGAGCTTGCCCTCCTTGCCGACGACGCGATGGCACGGGACGACGATCGAGAGCGGATTGTGGCCGACCGCGTTCCCGACCTTGCGTGCCAGCGTCGGGTTGCCGAGCTCGTGCGCGATCTGCCCGTACGTCGTCGTCTGGCCGTACGGAATCCGGTCGAGGATCTCCCAGACCTGGCGCTGGAAGGCGTCACCGGCGGTGGAGGTCGCCAGATCGAAGCTCGTGCGCTCGCCGGCGAAGTACTCGGCGAGCTGGCGCTCGACCTCTTCGAAGCCGTGCTCGGACGCTTCGCCGAACGACGACCGGTCGGGCTTCGTCCAGTGACCGGGGAAATAGATGCCGCTGAGAGCTCCGTTCTCGGCGACGAGCGTGAGCTCGCCGAGCGGTGTGTCGATCGTCTTGTGAGTCGTGCTCAATTCCGGGCTCCTCTCGAATCGTGTCTGCGATTCATGAAACGGGACGTCCGGTCTTTTTGTGAGACGGGGCTGGAGATGTGACCGCTCTTGCCGGCCGATCGTCTCGCAGCCCGAGATACGCGGGATGGCGGAGCCGGCCGTCGTGTGTCCATTCGCCATACCGAACCTGGACCACAACTTGAGGGTTGACCCATTGCACGTCGGCCTTGCGCACCCGAGCCATCTTCGGCGCTGCCTTGAACGGGGAGGAGTCGCGGTGGAGCGGCTTCAGCAGCGCGAGCAGCTTGTCGATCTCGGCGTCGTTGAAGCCGGTGCCGACGTTCCCCACGTAGCGCAGCTCCTTGCCCTCGTTGACTGCGAGCACGAGCGCGCCGAAGGTTTGGCCGCGGCGGCCTTCGCCTCGCGTGTACCCCGCGACGACGAACTCGTCCTCGTTGTGCAGCTTGATCTTCAGCCAGTCGCGCGTCCGCTTGCCTGACGCGTACCGCGAAGTTGCGCGCTTGGCGATGATCCCCTCGAGGTCTTGTTCCCGGGCGGCCACGAGCAGCGCCTCGCCGTCGTCGAAATCGTCCGAGAACCGGATCGTGCGATTGCGGCCGTCGAGCAGTTGCTTCAGGCGGCTCTTGCGCTCGGTCAGCGGCAGGTCGACGAGGGGCTCGTTGTCCAGCTCGAGCAGGTCGAAGGCGTAGAAGACCAGCGGGCCGGTGCCCTGCTGCAGCTCCGAGAAGCTCGAACGGCCGGCCGGGTCGAGCCGGCAGATCTCGCCGTCGAGGACGGCGTTCGGGCTCTTCGTCGCCTTCACGATCTCCTCGGCGATGCCCGGGAAGCGATCGCCGAGCTCCTTCTCGTTCCGCGAGACCAGCCGGCACGTTCCGTTGCGGACGTAGGCGAGGGCGCGGTAGCCGTCGAACTTCACCTCGAAGAGCCAGTTCGCTCCGGTCGGGACGCGCTCGTCGAGCGTCGCGAGCATCGGGCTGTAGGTGCGCCGCGGCTCGGCGGCAGCGGCGTTCTCGTCGCTGCGCTTGATCAGGAGCCAGTTCTGCTCCTTCCCGTCGAGATGCGCCGGGATCAGCGACCAGTCGCCCTGTAGTCGCTCGCCTTTGAGGCGGACGGTCAGCTGGCCGTCGGGCTTCTCCTCCAGCAGCTCGTAGACGCCGTGATCCCAGACCTCGACCGAGCCGGCTCCGTACTGGCCCTTCGGGATCTCGCCCTCGAAGGTCGCGTAGGAGAGCGGATGGTCCTCGACGTGGACGGCCAGTGCTTTTGCGCCGGGCTCGAGTGGCACCCCCTTCGGCACGGCCCATGAGGCGAGCGCCTTGTTTCGCTCGAGCCGGAAGTCGTAGTGGAGCCGCCGCGCGTCGTGGCGCTGGACGACGAAGATCGGCTCTTTCCCGCGCCTGGACTTGCTCGTGAAGGGCTCCGGAGTGAGCTTCGGGTCACGTTTGCGGCGGTAGTCGGCGAGAGGCAACGAGCCTAGGATGCCTTGCTCGCGCGTGGTCGCGCCGGCTATTTCACGCGGCCGAACACGAACAGCACGCCCAGGATCAGGATCGCGAGCCCGGCGAATTGATGGAGCCACGTCTCGTCGCGATCCTCGCCGTCGCGGCCGACCAGCTCGAGGGCCGAAAAGGCGAGCGAGGGCAGTGCGAGGACGACGAACCCGTAGGTGAGCAGGTGAGCCGTCGAGACGCGCGAGTGGAACTTCGTGAAGAACCATTCGCCGATGAACATCATCAGCACGGTCTTCGTGATTCCGCCTGGAAGGATGCGGTAGAGCCGTTCCGAGTTCGGGAAGCTGTTCTCGTAGATCCCGGCGACCTGTGGGAGCGCGAAGAGCGCGGCGCCGACCCACAGCTCCCAGCACTCGCCGAGATAGGCGACGGCGATGAAGACGAACATTCCCGTTCGGAAGGCGACCGACAATAGGCGCTGCCGCGGGCTCGAGAACGGGATCTTCGCCGGATGCACCTCGGTCAGGCGCTTCGGAAAGAGCAGGGAGGAGGTCGTCTCGAGCGCGAAGCGAGTCACGATCGCGATCAGCACGATCAGTGCGACCGTGTTCACGTGCGCGGTGAGCGGCAGCTCGAAGCCGGAGAGCCCCGGCAGCGCACCGATGATCTTCTGGGTCGCCCAGGCGCCGATCAGCGCCGCGATCACGAGATCGGCGGCGTGTGTCCAGAGGTCTTCAGCGTCGAGGTCTTCGATCGGACGCCGGAACGGGCGGGATGCCGCAGCGATCAGCGCGACCGCGAACCAGAGCGCGCAGATCCCGAGCATCGTGCGAACGGCGCCGGCCGAATCGATTCCGCCCTGTGCGGCCACGCCGATCGCGAACATGAGGGCTCCGAGGAAGCCGGCAAAGGCGTCGAACAGGCCGATCACGGCGAGGGCGATCACGAAGCCGAGAGCTGGCGGGACGGCGTTGCCGCCCGTGTCGAGGGCCGCTCCGACGCCGAGCACGGTCGCGGTCACCGGCAAGATCAACGACATCGGCCCGAAGATCGCGCGGAGATAACTCGCGTCCGTGAGCAGGCGCGCCGCCAGCGGTGAGGGCGGTGCCAGGCGAACAGGGAGCGAGAGACTCAGCAGGTCAAGCGTGTCCCAACCCGGCGTGCGCCAGGTCCAGCCGAGGTCTCCTGCCGCCTCGCCCTTCCACTGGAACTTGCGGTGCTTGACCTTTGCCGAGGTCACCTTGCCGCCCTTGTGGCTGTGACGCTCCGAATGGCCTCCGCGGGAGCTCGCTGCTCCAGCGGCGCCCGCTGCGCCGGCTGCGCCCGCGGCGCCGAGCACCGACATGAGGGCGAAGCTGCCGACGAACGTGCTCACCACCTGGTGTGGGTGATGCTTGGGCTCGAACTTCGGCAGCGGCGGGGCTGCGACGGGCGGGGCAACGGCCGGTGCGGGGGTTGTGGTCGTCGTTGCCGTCGACGCCGTCGGCGGCGGCACCGGTGGGATTGCGTGCTGCGTCGTCGTGGTGGTTGTGATCGCCGAGGCGAAGCGGCCTTTGGTGTCGACGCCGAAGGCGACCGTTCGGGTGAGCGGAGATCCGTCCGAGCCGATCCCGGTCACGACCAGATGATGCGAGCCCGCGGGGAGGCCATCGGGAAGCGTGAACTGCTGCGAGAACGAGCCATCGGGCCCGACCGTGATCCGGCCGAGGACGATCGGGGCGGAATGGACGGTCACCTCGACGGTGGAGCCCGGCATGAGCCCGCTACCGGAGACCGTCAGCGGCGAGCCCGCCGCCTTCATGCCGATCTGCGTCTGGATCGTGATCTGGAGGGCGCGCGCGACCGCTGTCGTGCTCGTCGTCGCGGGAGTGGTCTCGACGGTCGAGGTCGTGTTCGTCGAAACCTCCGTCGATGTGACTGGCACCGTCGTCGACGTCGACGATGTGTCTGTCGGCTGCGTTTGGGTCGTCGTCTGCGCCGGGGGCGAAATGGCGAGGCTCCCCCCGGTGGCAGTCGAACGAGCTGTGGTCGAGTCGCCGGCGTACGCGGCGGAGAGGGTGCCGCTGTCTCCCGCCTGGATCGAGGCGTCGCACGACGCTTGCCCGTCTGAGATCGACCCCGAGCAGGCGGGGCGTGTGCCGATGAAGAAGCTGACGACGCCGGTCGGAGCGACCGCATCGTTCTCCACGGTTTCCACCGTCGCCGAGAACTGAACGTCATCGCCGACGTTCCCGGTGACGTCGCCGGAGGGGTTGTCGAGGGAGAGCGTGGACGTCGACTTCGCCGGCGTCACGCCCGTGCCGCCGGAGGTGAAGGCGGAGTAGGACGCGTCACCGGAGTAGCTCGCAACCACGGTTCCGGCGCCGGGAACGGTTGCCGAGCAGGTCGCGGCGCCTGCTTGGACCGGTGCCTGGCAGAGCACCGTGGCTCCTGTTCCGAAGAGAAACGAGACGGTTCCGGTCGCGCCCGTGGGAAACCCCTTTGCGCTGAAGGTGAACGTCCGTGCCAGGTTCGCAGCAGCTTGGCTTGACGCCGTGACGCCGGTGATCGTCGTCTTGGGCACCGTCGCGCCGGCTGTCCCGGACGCGCCGAAATAGTTGCTGTCACCGCTGTAGCTCCCGGTCACGGTCGAGGTGCCGATCGGCAGCAATGACGTCGAGCAGGAGGCCTGGCCGCCGCTCACCGGCCCCGAGCACAGTGCAATCGACCCGTCGGTGAACGCGACCGTTCCGGTGGCGTCCCCGGGAAGCCCATGCGCGCTCAGGCTCGCGGCGAGCCCGGATCCCAGCGCCGTGGCGCCGTTCGCCGGCGTGGGCGAGCTGACTGTCAGCGAAGGTTGCGCCTTCCCGACGGACGCGGTTGACGTCGCCGAGATGCTGAGGTAGTTGCCGTCGCCGCTATAGGTCGCCGTCACCGTCGAGGTGCCGAGCGGCAACGCAGAGCTCGTGCACGAGGCGCGGCCGGAGGCGACCGACGCCGAGCAGAGCGTGGAGGATCCTTGGCTGAAGACGACTGTTCCCGTCGCATCCGACGGCAGATCCCTTGCCATCAGCGAGGCGCCCGCCCCATAGGTGACGGCACCGCTGCCGTCGGCCGCCGAGGGCGATCCGGTGGTCATCGAAGGCTCCGCTTTGCCGACGGTGACGGAGAGCGTTCCCGTCGAGTTGTCGCCGCTGAACACAGCGCTGTAGGCGTGGGTGCCGACGGCCAGCGAGTCGATCGAAAATGTGGCGCGTCCACTGCTCACCGGCTCGGTGCCGAGCACCGTCCCCGAATCTTTGAAGACGACGTTCCCCGAGCCCGTGACCCAGGCGGTGAGCACGGTGGGGTCCCCGTACGTCGGAGACGATGCCGACGACATGAGCAGGACGGAATGTGTCGTCGCCGACGCGGTGCTCAGGAGCACAAAAGCCGCCAACGCCATGGACGCCAGTGCGGCAACGGGCCGCATCCGTTGTCCCACCCCTCGAGGTTACACGGTCTCCAGGACGATCAGTTCAGGAGCCGGAAACTCACACCGCATTCCTCCATTCGGCTCGTAGCCTCGACAACTCGTTGAGGAGTCGATGATAGGATGATGACTATGACTGATCTTCAGCGCACTCCACTCGAGACCGTTCTCGACCTTGCCCTGGCCCGCACGCTTGTCCTCCGCCACGTCGACACACCGCTTGGCCACCATCACGGCGTCAGCCTCTCGGACCTCGCGCTGCTGCTCGAGCTCCGCGGAGCGCCGGGCGAGAAGCTCCGTCGCGCCGACCTCGCCTCGCGGCTCGGGGTGACGACGTCGGGAGTCGCCCGCCAGCTTGCGCCGCTCGAGCGCATCGGCCTGGTCGGGCGAGAGTCCAACCCTCGTGATGCGCGCTTGGCGCTCGTGGTTCTGACCGAGTCTGGACGCCGCGTCGCGGACGAGGCGCGTGCCACCGCGGAAGAAGCGGCCGAGGGCGCCTTGAGCGGGATCTGGGCGGAAGGGCAGCGCAGGCAGCTCGCCGGGCTCCTCGCCGCCGTCGGCCGCTAGCCGCCGTTCCAAAAATGAACGCCCGGAGCGGGTTCCCCAACCGGCTCCGGGCGTTCGACATGCCTGCTTGCGTTCATGTCCCCTGCGAAGAGACAGAGTTGAGATGCCGGCCGGGGCGAAAACTTGCGCTTCCGGCTCAAAGGTGGGAGCCCACGATCAACCAGGCCACTTCGCAGGCCGCGGCGACGACGAAGAACCAGGACGACCAGAAGGTCGAACGTCCCGTCCCCCAGCGGGTCATCACGACGTAGACGCAGCGAATCACCATTGCTGCGAGGACGCTCAGCAGCGCGAGGACGGGTCTTCCGTCGGACGCGATCGCCCAGAGCGCGACCGAGACCAGCCACCCGAGGAGCCGGGTCCAGCGAGGCGACCGAGTCGCCGCCAGCTCCGCCGTTGCCTGTCGAGGATCGGACATCGGTCAAGGCCTACCCAAAGCTCTCACTCGGTAAGCATCCGCGTGCGGCATGGTCTGTTCGGGGAAGAATGACGGGCATGCCAATCGCCGCGAACCTCTCCTACGACGAGCGCGGGTCGGGCCCGGCGATCGTCTTCGTGCACGGGCATCCGTTCAATCGCCGTATGTGGCAGCCGCAGCTCGAGGGCCTCGCCGATGAGTTCCGCGTGGTCGCTCCAGACCTGCCCGGCTATGGCGAGTCGCCGGTGCGGGGCGCGACGATCTCGATGCGCGCGCTCGCCGACTCCGTCGTGGAGCTGCTCGATGCACTCGAGATCGCCACGGCCGTCGTGGTCGGGCTCAGCATGGGCGGGCTCGTGGCGATGGAGCTCGGCCTCGGCTATCCGGAGCGCGTCGCCGGTCTCGTGCTTGCCGCAACGACGGCGGCACCGGTTGGGCCGGGCGAAGCCGAGCAGCGCCGGGCTGCCGCTGCCGAGATGGAGGAGAACGGCATGCTGAAGACGGCGCTCGAGATGGGCGGGCGGCTCTTCGGGCCGCGCGCACGAAAGGATCCCGCACTCGTCGGCGCGGTCTTCGAGATGATGATCACGACTCGTCCGGTGGGTGCCGCGGCGGCGCTTCGAGGACGTGCAGAGCGGCCCGATTACTCGAGCCTGTTGCCTGCGTTGACCGTCCCTGCGCTCGTGATCGCCGGGGACGAGGACGACTATGCGCCCGCTCCCATTCGCAATCAGCTCGTCGGCTCGCTTCCCGAGCCTCAGTTGCTGCTCCTCGAAGACGTCGGGCACCTCCCGAACCTCGAGGAGCCCGACGTGTTCAACGCGGCGCTGCGAGCGTTCGCGAGCGCAGCCCGCTAGCGAGGATCCGGCGCCGGATACGGGATGCCCGGATCGGGCGGCGGGTACGGCTCGCCGGGACCGGGACCGGGATCAGGATCGGGATCGGGCGCAGGCTCCCCCGGCGGCTCGTCTGGTGGCAATGGCGGTTCGATTGTCATCTCGAAGCGATTCCCGCCCGTCGCGGATCTCGAACCTCTAGTAGTGGGCGAGCAGCTCGGCGCGGTCTCGGTACCAGAGCGCGCCGCTCGACGAGCTCGTCCGCTCGGTCGGGCCGATCGGCCCGGCGCCGGCCACCTCTCGAGGCCAAGCAGGCAGGCCCGCATAGCGGCTGCGGTCCCAGCCTCGAGCCTCACACCAGGCGATCTCGTCCGCGAGTTTCGGCTCGTAGGTGTCGCCGTGCGTCGTCGAGCCGGTCCGTAGCTCGCCGCCGTCCATCACCGAGCGATACGGCGTCTGCCAGTCGTCGCCGTAGACACCGGCGAGGAACTGCTCGGCGTGGCCGACGCCCGGATACTCGTCCGAGCCGATCCGGACCGTGGACAGCGTCTCGACGAAGAAATGCGGAAAGCTGCTGTGGGGCGTCCAGTTGACCTCGGTCGCGAGGTCGTAGATCCGCAAAACGCCGTCGTCGAAGAGCGTCGGCGCGAAGAGGTCGCCGAGATGCGTCTCGCCGTCGAAGACCGCGATGCGCATCGCGTCGAACGTGCCAACGCGGCCTCCGCCGAGTGCCAGTTCCGCGCTGCTCTTGGTCGTGCGCAGGAAGCGGAGGCCGTCGCGCGAGCCGTCCAGCGCGAGCACGCGCGAAAGGTCGCCGGCGCGGATGAAGAAGTCGAAGTCGTGGTCCCAGGGAATGAGCGCGCCGTCGCGGACTGCGCCGAGCAGCGTGCCGTAGGTGACGCAGTGCCAGATGCCCGCCTCCTCGAGCAGCGCATGGGTGGCGCGGAGAGCGGATTCGACGCGTTCGAGGTGCACGCGCTGATTCTGCCGCCTGCGAGACTCCCGCGATGAGCTTCGTTGTCTACGTCGACATGGTCGGAGACCTCTTCCATGCCGGGCACGTCCGCTTTCTGCAACACGCGCGAGCGCTTGCGGAGGAGCGCGCGGACGGACGGGACGTCAAGCTCGTCGCCGGCCTGATGGGCGATGAGGCCGCGGGCTCGTACAAGCGCCGCCCGGTTCAGCCGCTCGTGGAGCGGATGATCGTGGTCGGCGCCTGCCGTTACGTCGATGAGGTCGTCGGCGACGCGCCGATGCCCGTCGACGATCCATTCCTCGACGCCCATGCGATCGACCTCGTGGTGCATGGCGACGACATGGCCGAGGATCGGCTTGCCTACTGGTACGCAGCTCCGCTGGCGCGTGGGATCTTCGCGGTCGTCCCGTACACGCGGGAGATCGACGGGGCCGCAGTGTCGACCAGCGAGTTGATCCGCAGGGTGGGGGAGTCGGCCGAGTTTCAGTAGTGCTCGGCGACTTCGGCGAGCGACCGCCACCAGTCGGAGCCGCTGCTTGCGGCCGCCCGGTCTGAGCTGCCGAACGGGCCTGCTCCTGCGAGCTTCCGCGGCCAGCGCGGCTGCATCGAGTAGATCCGGCGGTCCCAGCCCTGAGCCTCACACCAGGCGATCTGCTCCTGAAGCGCGGGCGAGGCACGGTCGCCCGATGCGGCTCGATCCTCGACACGGGTTCCGCCGTCGGCGACCGAGCGCGTCGGAGTGCGCCAGTCCTCGCCGTAGATCCACTCGAGCAACGTCTCGGCGCGCTCGGGCGCCGGGTAGCTGCGACCTCGCACCTCGACGTCGCGCAGCTGGTCGAAGACGAACGCGGGGAGCGCTGTCTGGGGCCAGAGCGACACCTCCTCGTCGAGGTCGTACACCCTGAGCACGCCGTCGGAGAACAAGACGGGCGCCCACAGCTCCCCGACCCCGGTGCCATCGACCGTGATCGAAACGCCCGGCAGCGTCGCGTGGGAGACACCGCCCGGCCCGCCGGAGCGCAGGGCGAGCCACGCGCCGGCGATCTTGATCGGGGCGAACGAGACTCGCTCGTCGGTACACGACGAGACGATCTGGGCGAGATCGGCCGGCCGGACGATCAGGTCGAGATCGTGATCCCACTCGATCAGCTCGCCGTCGCGGACGGCGCCGAGCAGCGTCCCGAAGGCGAGGCAATGCCAGATGCCGGCGTCGCGAAGGCGCTCACCGATCAACTCGAGCGCGTCGTGCAGCACCTCGCGGCGGTCTCGTTTCGTCATCGGCGTGGCGATAGTCTCGCTGAGAATGGAGCTCGTGCGGCGATTTGCGATCGACCCCGATGGCGTGGAGCCGCTCGTCCACGACGTGCTCGTTCAGGAGGGGTGGCAGCCCACCACCATCTCGGCGGGCGACTGGTCGCTGCTCTGGTCGATGGGCGAGGCTTCTGCCGCGACCTATGCGCACCTGAGGCCCGGCCAGCTGGTCAACCACTTCCCCGGGATTGCGGCGCTCGTGCGCAAGGACCGCCTGGCGTGGACGCTGGCGGGCGCGCTGGCCGAGGACGAGATCGGGCCGGAGACGTTTGCGCTGCCCGGCGAGCTGGCTCGGTTTCGGGCGCGCGCGGCGGCGGCGCCCGAGCTCCTGTGGATCCAGAAGCCGAAGGCGGGCGCTCGCGGCGAGGGGATCTCGGTGCTTCGCTCGCCCGACGAGGTCGAAGCCGGTGGGAACTGGCTCGTGCAGCGCTACCTCGACCGGCCACACCTGATCGACGGGCGCAAATACACGCTGCGCTGGTATCTGCTCGTGACGGCACTCGACCCGCTGACTGTCTGGGTCTTCGACGACGGGTTCACGAAGCTCGCGAGCCGGCCCTTCTCGATCGAGCAGGGCGCGCTCGGCGATCCGTTCCGCCACCTGACGAATCCGGACGTCCAGGCCTTGAACCCTGAGCTTGCGACCTCGGCCGACAACCTCACGCGGCCCGCCTACGCAGAGCTGCTCCGGTCGAGCGGCGCGGATCCGGAGGCGCTGTTCGAGTGGATCGAGCGCCTGCTCGCCGCGACGGTTGCGGCCGCCCGTGAGGAGCTCGCTCGAGCCACCTGGCGCGGCACGAACCATCCTGCCGGCTGCTTCGAGCTGCTCGGCGTCGACCTGCTGATCGACGCCGACCTTCGGCCCTGGCTGCTCGAGTGCAACCTGAACCCGAGCTTGTCCGTCGAGGCCGAGCCCGCCGAGGGTGACAGCCGCGCCGAGCGTGAGGAACGGGAGCTGAAGCACGATCTCGTCCGCGACCTCCTGCGCACGGTCGGGGCGATCGAGACCCGGAGCGCGCGGGCGTTTCGCCCGCTGCTGCCAGGGCCGCTCGGGGCATCGGTGCTCGCGTTTCCCCGTCCCGGCGAGGGAGGCGCGGCGCGGGCGCTTCGGCCTGCCGAGGGGATCTCCCAATTCGCGGTCGGCGACAGCCTCGTGCTGCACGAGCCTCGCCGGCGGCAGGCACACCTGCTCGATCCGGTCGGTTCGTATCTCTGGGCGGCGTGGGTCGAAGGGCTTCAGCCGGCCGAGATCGCTGCCGAGCTCTCAGAGTCGCTGCCCGAGTCGGCGTGGCGCGCCGAGGTCGACGTCAGAAATGCGATTGCCGAGTGGCATGAGCTCGGTCTCGCAGTCACAAAGGACGGGGGATCCGAGCCGGAGCCGGAGCTTCGGCCGGTGCCGAGGATCAGGTGGAACCGCGAGCTGGCGTACCGCTGCGGCGACCGGGTCGCGGTCGTGTTGGCGCCCGACGGTTCAGTGGAGAGCTGGCTCGACGTCTCACTCGCGCGGTTCCGCGCCGATGACGCCTCGCACGTCGATCTGCGGATCGAGGTGCTCCCCTTCCGTGGAGGGTGGGAGGTTGCGGTTGCAGACGAGCTGTACAAGTGCCGGAGCATCCGCCAGATCGGGCCGGTCGTGCGTGGTGTGCTCCTCCGCAGGCTCGGCGCCGATGCGTTTGCCGGCACGCTCCTCACAGACGGCGACGGATCGGCCGTGCTCGCTCTCGGCCCCGCCGCGCTGCGCTCGGATGTCGCCGAGGCCTGGATTCGCGACGGAGGCACGTGCCTCGGCGACGACCTCTTCCGGTTCGGCGAGGACGGCGTGGTGCGAGGCGAGCTCGCCGGAATCGAGGTCTCCTTTGGCTCGACCTGGTGGGGCGAGCTGCCGGGCCTCGACGACGAGCGCCCGATGCTGATTGCCGAGGACGGCCGGTTCGCGCGCATGTGGAACCTGCCGGGCGACGCAAGCGCCGGTCAGATCACGCCGGCGACGATCCTGCGGCTTGAGGCGCCTTCGATGAAGGGCATGCTGCTCGCGGCGACGCCGTCGTCCGCGGAAGATGCGTTTCGCGATCTGCTCGGCGCGTGTCTCGGCGGAGGGAGGCTCGGCGGCGAGACGACGCAACGGCTCGTCGCCCTTGCGGCCGCAATCCCGTCGTATCGCCTGCTTGTGCCTGACCCTTCGGTCGGGCGGGAGCTCTTGTCGGCGTTGCCAAAACCGTGGTAGGTTCTTGCGACTGCGGTTCCCTACCCCAAGGAGCGTTGCGTTGAGCGACAACACCCTTTTCGAACAGTCGGTCAGCCGGCGCGAATTGCTGAAGAAAGTTGCGGTCTATACCCCGCCGGTTGTATTCGGGGGCAGCGCGCTGATTACGGCCGGCTCGGCGTTCGCTGCGAAGAGCGCGGCCGAGGGGAGCACCAGCGTCGGCAGCACCAGCTCGGAGGCATGCGCTCCCAACGGCAGCAGCAGCTCGAGTGTCAGTGAAAGGCTGCCCGCGACCTCGCCGTTCTCGGCCCTGCAGGCGGATCTGGCCACGCTGGTCGCGATTCCGGCGACCGGGGTGCGCAGTGTGGACAGGAAGGTTGCCGAGGCCGTAGGAGACCTCACGGAGGCGACGATCAGCGCGCAGTGGGACGACGAGTACGTGCTCGATCCGGCGGCCGGCGACAACGTCTTCTTCGATCTGAAGTGGGCCGCGGATGCGCTGAGCACGTCGGGCTCTTCGAGCACTGACGTCGCCGACGTGATCTCCGACATCGTCACGCAGGCCGGGACGCTTGCGAATCTGGCCGTCACGGCAGCGTGTCTGACCGGCAAGCCGGCGAAGAAGGCCGCGCGAAAGCTCCAGAAGGGCGCTCAGCGCACCGCAGCGGGCAACGTCCGCGGCGCGATCGGGGCGTACATGCATGCCTGGGATATCGCCGTGCTCGGTGTCGAAGCCGCAGATTCGGACGACAGCGACTCGGACGACTGAGCCGCTCCGGTCTTCTAGACCGGTGATCTGAGCAGCTGCGAGAAGAACGGCACGCGCGCGAGTAGTCGCGGCTGCATGCCGACGACGACCACGGTGAGCAGACCGAGGCCGATCAGCACGTCGCCGACCGAGAAGACGTTTGCGAGCGGCAGCCACCGTGGCCACGCAAAGCGGTCGACCAGCAGCGCGACGTGAGGATGCGCGGTCGTGACGCTGTTGTTGCGGAGATCGAACGAGACGCCGGCCGCCCGTAGCGCTGCCCGCTTCGCCGGCATCAATCCGCCGTTCGAGAGGATCGCGATCAGGTTCGAGACGATCCCGAGGCCGATCAGCCAGAAGCCGGTCACGCGCCGATTGGTGACCACGAGCGCGATCAGCAGCACGTACGAGCAGAGCCAGAGCACGCGTGCGGCGTCCGTGGGAGTCGACCAGGGAAGGACACCCGACGGGAACGCCGCGATCTGGAGCACGACGGCCGCGTAGGCCAGCCAGAGCCGCCGCACCGTGAGGTGGCCGAGCGCGCTCAGCTTGCCTCCGAGCAGCAGGCCGGCGACGAGGCCGACGAGCGTGAAGTTCAGGTAGACCATGTCGGCTGGGTCGAGGACGCTGTGGATCCGACCTTCGAGGTCGTCGACAGGTGAAGCTCGAGGGCGGCGACGACGTCGGGATCGAACTGCGTCCCCGCGTTTTCGCGCAGCTCCGACATCGCGGCCTCGATGCCGATCGCCCGGCGGTAGCTGCGGTGCGTCGTCATCGCCTCGAAGGCGTCGGCGACGAGGATGATGCGCGAGCCGAACGGAATCTCCTCGCCTGCGAGCCCGTGCGGATAGCCGCTGCCGTCCCAGTGCTCGTGGTGGTGGAGCACCCAGGTGTCGACCGGATCGAGGTCGAGCCCGTCGAGCAGCTCGTAGCCGATCTCGGGATGCTTGCGCATGAGGGCTTCCTGGTCGGCCGAGAGCGGGCCGCCGTGATTGAGCACCTCGTCCGGGACGCCGATCTTGCCGAGGTCGTGCAGCATGCCGGCGAGGCGCAGCTGCCGCAGCTCGTCGGGATCGAGGCCGAGCACGGCGCCGATCGACTCCACGAGCTGGCCGACGCCCTGTGAGTGCCGGCCGACATAGGCATCGCGTGCATCGACGACGGCGACGAGCCGCTCGGCGGTTTGGAGCCGCATGTCCTGCGCCGCGTTCACGACCGCGCCGTCGCCGAAGCTGCCGCTGAGGAGCTCTGCACCGGTGTAGACGCTGACGCAGTCCTTCCCGTTGTGCTTGCTCTGGTAGAGCGCCAGGTCGGCGCACTTCTTCAGCTCGGCCGGCTCCGTCGCGTGCACGGGGTACGTCGCGATCCCCGAAGAGATCGTCGGGCGCTCCACGACGGCGTCGACCTGAGAGATGCGGAATCGGGCCTGGAGCTCGGCGAGCACGTCGCCGGCTACCTGGGCTTCGCCCGGCACGAGGATCGCGAACTCGTCACCGCCGAGGCGGTAGCCCTGGCCGGGGACGATCTCCTCGATCAGGGAGCCGAGCAGGTGCAGGACGGCGTCGCCGGCCGGGTGGCCGTAGCGGTCGTTGACCTGCTTGAAGCGGTCGACGTCGATCATGCAGAGCGCATACGGCGTGCCTTCTTCGGCGGCCGTCGCGAGTGCGGTCTCGATCTCCTCCTGATAGGCGCGGTGGTTCTTCAGCGCCGTCAGGCTGTCTGTTGCCGCCGCCTTCGCTGCGACGCGGCCGCGGATCGACGAGCGCTGGTAGAGGTTGAGCGTGAAGAGCGGCGCGCCGACGAGGATGATCAGCGGCGGCGAGAGGCGCCAGAAGATGACTGCCTGGGCGGCAAGGAAGATCATGATCGAGAACGCCGGCGCGGAGTGATGGATGTACTCGCGCAAGATCTCCCGCACTGTCCCGCCGGTCGCAAGCGCGACGACGATGCAGACGAGGATCACGTTCGTGATCACGAAGATGGCGCCCGAGGCGAAGACGAACGCGGTGAGCTCCCCATAGCCGGTGTGGCTCGGATGCGCGTGAGCCAGGACCTCTGGCAGCGAGGCAGTGGCGGCCGCGACGGCATAGACGGCCGAGTTGAAGACAAGCTTGAACGCAGGGACCCGGCCAGGCAGCTGAGCGAGCGCCATCGCTGTCGCGCCGATCAGGACTGACCACTCCCACGAATAGAGGAGCTGGCTCGCGACGACGAAGATGAAGGCGAGCGAGACGACGTGCGTCGCCTCGAGATCGACGGGCACTGGGCGGAGCTCGGCGAGCAGCGTCAGCGCAACGAAGACGACGACGCCGATCAGCTCTCTCGGACCGACGGGCTGCTGAGCAAGGCGGAGTCCCGCCCCGACCACTAGGGCCATTCCCACGGTTGAAACCGTGAGAACGAATCCGAATAGCCGGGGCGGGAAGCCGCGCCCAGCGTCACGAGGACGCCGCATGATTCGACCTACGTGCTTCCTAGCCCCAACGGGTGCCAGCGCCGCTTGCAATCGCAAGCGATGCGAGCGCGCCGAGAACCATAGCCACGCGGGTGGAACGAGCATTCCAACGGATCATGTACAGCCTCCTTGCTGTTGACGATCCGGCCACTCCGGCCGGTGCGCATACTTGATCGGCAAGTTTGCCGGGCGCTTGAGCGTTATTTCGGTATGAATTGAAAATGACAAATGTCGACACGAAGAGTGCCCGGAAATCGCCGGTTAATCAGTGCGAAACAAGTTCTGGGGCTCCGACGATTGGGAGCGCGAGACCGCGCAATTCACTCAAATCGTTCATTCCGAACCACGCGAGCTGCTCGAACGGCGACCCGGTTTCACGGTTCGAGAAGATCGCGTCGGCCGAGCCGGCGAGCTGAAACTCGGTCTCCGGTGAGCCTGGAGTCGCGATCGCGAGCAGGTCTGGGCACCGGGCATCGTCGATCCCGGCCGCGGCGATCGCCGCGCTGAGCTCTCGCTCGACGGTCGCCGGATCCTGGTCGGGCGCGTAGATCGCGAGCGTGATCTCGTCATCGGGCCCGACGTGGTCCGCATACGCCGCCAGGAGCCCTGGATTGGCGATCAGCTCGTCGGCGAAGGCAAGCGCGACGAAGCTCCGTAGCTGGCCAACCTCCAGGGCGGGCTCAGGAGCAGGCGGCTCCGGCAGCACCGGGGCACCGCCGGGGAGCTGCTCGGGCCAGCGGCCATGCCAGCGCGTGTGCATCGTCGCCCAGCCGGCTCGGACCTGCTCGTCGCGCCGTGCGACGTCGCGGATCGAGGCAGACTCCAGATGAATCAGTGCGCTGGCGGGCTCGTAGACGACCCGGAAGCCGGCCTCCCAGACCCGCAGACAGAGATCGACGTCTTCGACATACATCTCGTAGATCTCGTCGAACCCCTGGAGCTGCTCGAGCAGGCTGCGGCGGAAGAGCACGCTTGCGCCGGTCACAGCCGGGTAGTCGCGCCGCTCGAGCGCCGCGGGGAAGTCACCGGGCTGGGCGCGGTGCACATGGGTCGGGATCCCGTTCGGGAGCGCGATGCCCGCGTGCTGGAGCGTGCCGTTCGGGTAGAAGAGCCGGCTGCCGACTGCACCGACTGACGGATCGGCCGCCGTTGCGATCAGAGGCTCGAGCCACCCAGGCAGCGGAATCGTGTCGTTGTTCAGGAAGACCACGTACTGGCCGCGCGCGAGCTTTGCCGCACGGTTGCACGCGCGTCCGAAGCCGAGGTTCGACTCGTTGATTACGGCCTTGAGACGGCCTGCGGCCCGTTCGCGTCGCAGGTAGCCCGACGTTCCGTCGGTCGAGGCGTTGTCGACGACGACGATGTCGTAGAGGTCGCTCGGCGTCGCCCGGCGCAGCGCTTCGAGGCACTGCCTGGTGAGATCGAGGCGGTTGAAGACCGGGATCACGATCGTCACCGGCGCGGGAGCTTCGTTCGCGGCGTAGAGGTCGGCCGCCTCGTCGATCCGGCCGAGATCGGTCGCGACATCGCCGAGCCCGCGGCGGGCTTCGGAGAACTGCGGGTCGACTGCAAGGGCGCGGTCGAACGCGGCCTTCGCCTCGTCGATCTCGCCGCGCACGAGCGCGAGCGACCCTGCGGCCGCATGAAGAGCGGGAGCATCGGGCGCGTGGGGCAGCGCGCGTTCGAGGGCCAGAGCGGCAGTCTCGAACGAGCCCGCGTCGACCAGCCGCTGCACGAGCGCCGCGACGTTCGCGCCGACGGCGACGGCATCGGGAGCGCCTGCGTCCAGCAGGATGCGAAGCTCGGCGAGATCGGTGACCCGGTCGCCTTTGGCCGGGCGGCTCATCGCCTCGATCACGGGCAGCAGCTCCGGATAGAGGGCGCTGACCTCACCGAGCGCGACGCCCATTGCGTAGACGTCGCAGAAGCCATCCTCCGGGCGGCCCGAGTCGCCGAGGCCGGCCGGAGTGACATGCGGGAGATCAGCCGCGGTTGCCCAGCCGAAGTCGATCAGCACAGGCTGCCCGTCCCGGACGAGGATGTTGTCCGGCTTCAGGTCCCGGTGCACGATCCCGGCGGCCGCAAGCTCGCCGAGCGCGTCGATACAGCCACGCACGAACTCCTTCGCCTGCGCCGGCGCGTGTTCCTCGGCGAAGCGGGAGGTGTCCGTGAGCGGAAAGCCGTCGATGAACTCGAGATCGCACGCTGTGTAGCCGTGGCCAGGCGCGACGGCGCGCGCGCGGGGGAAATGGAGTCCGGAGAGCCGGTTGAGCAGGATCCGCTCGCGCTCGGCGAGATCGAACGACGTCTGCTTCCGCACGAACGGCGTGCCGTCTGCCGCCTCGAGCAGGTAGACGCGGCTGTGGTAGGCGCGTCCTTCGTGGACGTCGAGGAGCCGGCTCGAGATCACGCTCTCGACCGATTCGATGAACAGCAGCTTCGGGAGAACGGACAGGTCGTGCGGCGGGACCGGGTCGACTCCGTGCTCGTGCAGCAGCCCGAGGTGGTGGCCGAGATCGTTGATCTTCTCGACCGGGAACTCGATCCCGGCCTCGGCGGCGAGGCCCTGAAGCTTGTGCGCGTAGTCCGCGCTCATCACGCCCTTGTGCACGACGACGTGGTAGAGCAGCGAGAGGAAGTGCTCCCGCGGGGGGAGCACGAAGAACATCTCGCGCGGCACGCGGCGTGCCAGGAGCCGGTGCGAGAAGTCCTCGGGCATATAGCCGTCGGCGGTCGTCCGCACATCGAGCAGCAGAAAGGTCGCCTCGTCATTCGGGCCGAGCACGGGCACCTTTCGCTGGACGCGATACGGCTCGGGCTGCGTCAGCGACGTGTTCCAGAGCTGGTCGAGCTTGGCGACGTGCGCCGGGTGGACGAGCAGGTCGAGATCCGAGTGGGGGCCGACCTCGACGTTGCCGGGGAGGCCTTCCCAGTTCCGGAGCACGGTGTAGAGGATGTTGTGGTCGTTCAGCTGCTCGAAGAGCTTCGCGAGCGGCCGGTAGGCGATCGTCTGCAGGCGCTCGCGGCCGTCGGCCATCGCCTTCGAGAAGCCGAGGAAGTCCTCGATCGACATCTCGAAGCGCATGTCGCGGTAGTGGAAGTGGACGAAGGCGTCCTCCTCCCAGAACTCGGCGTCGGCGCCGTGCGTCTCGCGGAGATTCTTGTAGAGGTTCTCGCACAGCTCCACCTCGACCTCGGTCGGGTGCACGATCTCGCTCGTGTCCATCAGATAGCGCGCGAGCTCGAGATGCTCGTGCTGCCGCGGAGAGCCGTTCGCGCGCCAGGTCGCGATCGCCTGCTCGAAGGTGTTGACGAAGCCGATCCAGTTCTCCGGCGTCAGCTCGAGCCGGATGTTCCGCCAGTGGATGTGGAAGCGCTCACAGCACTCCAGGACGAACCGCCGGTCGAAGACCGTGTTCGCGGGCACGCTCGTTTTGGCGAGAGGTGCAATGACTTTTCCCATGCGGGGCCACACTCCAGGGACGGGGACGGACCTGACGTGTGCCGTAATCGGCGGCAGCTCGCAGCTCTTGAATGCACTTCCGCTAAAACCTGCGCGCTCGCGGCCGACGACCTGCGAAGTGGCCACGCTTGTCGTCTCACCACACCTCGACGACGCGGTCCTCTCGGCCTGGGATCTGCTCGAACGGCCGGATGCGCGCGTCGTCAACGTCTTCACCGGCTTCCCGCCCGGCGCCGCCCCGACCTACTGGGAGCAGCTGACCTGCGCGCGCGGCACCGTCGCCGAGCGCAACGCCGAACGCGTGCTCGAGGATCGCGATGCGCTTGCGCTCGCCGGCATCGTCCCCGTCAACTTCGATTTCGTCGAGGCGCTCTACGGCGGCGGGCCGAACCTGCCGAAGGAGCCGATCGTCGAGCGGTTGATCCCGTTCGTCGAGGGCGCAGACAAGGTCGTCTTCCCGGCCGCGATCGGCGGGCACCCCGACCACGGCGTGGTGCGCGACATCGGCCGCTGGTTCCTGAGCAAGGGCGCGCCCGTCTTCTTCTACGCCGACTATCCGTACTCGATCAAGTACGGCTGGCCGAAATGGGTCACCGGCGTCGACTCCGATCCCTTTCTGAACCCCGACGCGCACCTCGAGCAGCACCTGCGAAACGGCGGGCTCTCGCTCGGGTCGCTCGAACCACAGGTGAAGCGGCTCGAGGGGATCAGCCTCGAGCGGAAGCTCGACAGCATCGCCGCCTATCGCACGCAGACCGGCGCGCTCAACTCCGAGCACCTCCGCCGCGTCTCCAACCCCGAGATCGTCCAATTCGAGGTCGTATGGAAGCCTCGCTGATCGATCGCGCCGCCCGGCTTCTCGCCGAAATGGAAGCAGGCGCGCCGGTGACGGAGGCGGTCGACTGGACCGTGAGCCCGCCGGAAGGCGGCGACGATCCAGGATACGCGCTCGGCGTCTTCCTCTGGGAGCTCTGTCTCGACGAGCCCAGGCTCGCGCCGCTTGCCGAGGCATTGACGCGACCGCAGCCGCCGGCCAGGCCCGCCGCGGCGGAGCGCGCCGCGTTTCTTTCGGAAGCGCGCTGGGAGAACCCCTTCGTGATCGTCTGCGGGCGGCTGCTCGATCGTGGGCCCCGCCCCGAACGTTCTGCTGCCGTGATCGAGGCGCTGGACCGGCTCGGGCCGCGTGCCGCCAGCGTGGCCCCGGTTCTGAGGAAGCTGATCGGCGCCGTCCCGAGCGCGGCTCCGGCTCCACGGGTGCTCGTCTTCGCCGACGAGCTCTGCGCCGATCCACAGCTCTTCGAGCTCTACCTGACACGTTTTGGGGCAGATCCCGACGCGGCACTCGTGATCTACGCGCCCGGCTGGACTGCCGAGGAGACCGCGACCCGCCTGGGCCCGCTGCTCGGCGAGGCGGCCGAGACGGCTCAGCTGATCGCGCTCGCCGTCGAGGCAAGTTCCGAGAACGATCGCGCCGCGGCCGAGTCGGCGACTGCATTGATCAGCGCACGCGAGCCCGGAGAGCCGTTCGCCGCGCTGCCGCGGATCGCGCCGGCGCCAAAGGCCCAGCGCGTCCCTGCTCCGGCAGCACGTGACTACCTCGCCCTCTGCGCGATCTTCAAGAACGAGGCGCGCTACTTCCAGGAGTGGATCGAGTTCCACCGCCTGGTCGGCGTCGAGCACTTCTATCTCTACGAGAATCACAGCGACGACGACTACGCGTCGGTGCTCGAGCCATACGTGCGCGAGGGAATCGTCACGCTGCACAACTGGCCGGCCGACCCAGGGCAGAACTCGGCGTACACGCATTGCGCGAACACGTACGCCGACCGGGCCGAGTGGATCGGCTTCGTCGACGCCGACGAGTTCTTCTTCGCCCCCGGTGGCGACCTGCACGCGGCGCTGCGCCCGTTCGAGCAGCCGGCTGTCGGCGGTGTGGCCGTCAACTACGTCAATTTCGGCACTTCCGGGCACGTCGAGACGCCCGCCGGCCTGGTGCTCGAGAACTATCTGCGCCGCGCCGGTCACGAGACCGCCCTCGACTTGCCTGCAGGCCTGAAGGCGCCTGGGCTCGATCCGACCGATCTGCGCAACTACTACCCGTTGAACGCGCGCATCTCGAGCGTCGTTCGGCCGGCCAGGACTGCGCGGTTCGAGATCCCGCACTATCCGGTCTACAAGCCCGGCTTTTACGCGGTCACCGAGAACCAGCAGCGCCTGGACGGGGCGATCGCGCCGCAGACGAGCGTCCACACGCTCCGGATGAACCACTACTGGACGAAGTCGGAGCAGGAGTGCAAGGCCAAGTTCGAGCGCGGACGCTCGGATCAGGCCAAGCCGCGCGTCTGGCCCGACGACTTTCTCCAGCGAGAGCAGGCCTTGAACGAGGTCGTCGACACGGAGATCCTCGCGTGGCTCGACGACCTTCGTGCGGTGCTCGGGCTCGACGGTCCTTCCGTCGCCGAGCTCGAAGCCGCGGCGAACGACTGGCACGGAGTCCGTGCCGGCGCCACCGTCTGAGGAAGCTCAGATCAGGTCGAGCCCGGGCGCGTATTCCGCCGGGTGAACGTCGAGCACATGCTCGATGCGAATCGCCCATTCGTTCTGATCGACCAGCAACAGCTGGCCCGTCGCGAACCGCCGGCCGTTGACGTACAGGTCGATCGGATCGTCCGCAGCGCGGTCGAGCTCGACCACCGACCCCGGCGCGAGGCCGACCGCTTTTGCGAGCGGCAGGGTGGCGCGGCCGAGCTCGGCCCCGACCCGCACGACGATGTTGTGGACCGAGACAGATCTGGTCGCCGGTTCTGCCGCGGCGGACGGTGCTGCCTGCTCGGCGGCGAAGTCGGGCCCTGCCTCGGCAAAGGCGACGCCGGCCTCTGCGACGGGCTCGGGGGTGTATTCCTCGACGGGCTCCGCGCTGAAGTCGGCAACCGGCTCTGGGGTGTACTCCTCGACAGGCTCCGCGCTGAAGCCGGCAACCGGCCCGGGGGTGTACTCCTCGACAGGCTCGGCGATCGGCTCCGCGCCGTCCTCGGGCTCCTCGATCGGCAAATCCGTCATTTCAAGTCCTCGAACTGGTCGACGATCTGAACCGCGCGACGGCTGCCGCTGCGGCCCGGCCGGGCCCGGTTCAAGCGCTTGTCGCCGAGAAAGACGCCTTCATGACCGGCCGGCCCGATCTTGAGCACATCTCCGACGCTCAAGGCGAGCACCTCGCCAATCGTCAGGGAAACGGCGCCGACTTCGGCGCGAAGCTCGACGTCGACTCCGCCCATCGCCGATCGCATCGCCTCGACGGACTCGTCGCCAGGCTGCCGGGACTCGTCGTTCTCGCCGGACTTGCCGCTGAGCCGCTTTGTCGCCGCGGCGATCGAGGCGTAGGGGACAAGCAGGGAGACCGTCGCCGAGCCGGCGCGATCGTGCGCCACCATCGTCAGCACGAGTGTCGGATCGCTCGGCGCTGCCAGTTCGACGCTGACGTTCTGCGACTCGATGTCGACGAGCCTCAGGCTGACGCCGAGCAGCTCCTGCCAGACCGTCGACAGCTGGGTCAGGAGTGAGCCGAAGATGCGACGGGCGAGACCCGTCTCGATCTCCGTCAGGCCGCGATCGATCGGCGTGTCGGTGTTGGACCCACCGATCAGCCGTTCGATCATGCGGAAGAGGAGCGGCTGCTCGACCGAGATCAAGAAGCTCGTCTCCGCTATCGGCTGGGCGGGTTGAGCCTCCGGGGACTCATCACCACGGCGGCGCTTCGGGGGGCCCGATGCGGCGACGGCGAGGATCGACGGCTGAGGCACGTCGCGAAGCGCGGCTGCCCAGGTCAGCTGGGCCGAGTTGACCACCTCGAACTCGATCGAGGTGCGGAGCTCGGTCGAAAGGCGCAGCGACATCGAGCGGCAGAACGCCGCGTGGGCCTGCTCGAACCGGGTCTGCTCGAGCGGGCTGAGCTTGGTCGGACGGCTGAAGTCGATTTCGCGGATCCGGCGTGGCCGGCGCGCCGGCGCTCCGGGTGTCGCGAGCGGGTCGCCGGCGACATCGGCGCTCTGCTGTGGTGTGAGGACGTCGCTCATTTCGTGCCCCGTGGTGTGAGGCAGGCCGACGCTGTCTTCCGTGGCGGCGTCATCGCGCAGGCTGAACCGCGCCGGAGGGAGACCGTGCCGCGCGGTTGCCACGCGCACGATCTGCTGGCGGAGCGGGACGAGAGCTGGGCGTTGACGTGCCTCACGCGCGACCTGCCGAGGGCGAGGCGGAGGCGAACGGCGTGCTCCATGCTCTGACGAGCGTGAAGTCGGAGTCGAGCAGCGGAGCGAGGTCCGCGGCTCCCGTCGTGATGGCCGACCAGATCAAGGGACGCAGCAGCCGCCGCCGTCCGGGTCTCCGGGTGTCGGCGATGGAGGGAAGCTCAGCGACCGTTGGCATCTGGGTGGGGAAGTTCTCCTCGACCTGAAGGTTCGTGCGCTCGCGGGTTTTAACCGGAGGCGATCCCCGTCATCGACCGGTCCGCTCGGAAATCAAGTCCCTCGAATGAACCTCAAATCCTCTGGCGAGCCGCCGATAGACCAACCCGGGCCGTCCCGCCCCCTGCGACGATGAACAAGCGACCATTTCATTTCAGGCTCGAGCCCATTCGCATGCTGCGAAAGGAGGCCGAGCAGTCCGTGCTGAAGGAGTTCGCGGGCGAGCTCGCCTGCGCCGACCAGCTTCGTCAGGAGCTGGAGGCAGCCAAGAGCAGGCTCGAGGCCGCCCAGCAGCCGCCTGAAGGATCGATGACGGCCCGCGAGCTCGCGAGCCGCCAGTTGTACGTGGAGCTGATCGAGCGCCAGTGCGCCGAGGCAGTCGCCCGCGTTGCGCGGCAAGAGCGGAATGTCGAGCAGACGCGGCAGCGCCTCGCCACTGCGACGCAGCACCGCAGCATGCTCGACCGGCTCGAAGGCCGGCGACGCTCGGCCCATGACGCTGAGACGCGCCGGGTCGATGCAATCGAGGGTGGCGAAGCCGTCCTGCGCAGCTACCTGCACGCGAGGGAGGCGCTATGAGCTCCACGCTTCAAGAGGTCTTGACGCGGGTGCAGGAGCTCACGCCCCAGGCTCCCGCTGTGAGCACTCCGGCAGTTACGAATCCCGATTCGACCGGGTTCTCCGATGCGCTCGACGTCGCAAACGGCGCCGGCGCTACAGCGAGCGGCTCGGTTGCCTCGACCTATTCGGCTGCGATCGACGCGGCCGGCCAGCGCTACGGCGTCGACCCTGCCCTGTTGCAGTCCGTGATCCAGCAGGAGTCGGGCTTCAACCCCTACGCGACGAGCGCCGCCGGCGCGCAAGGGCTGATGCAGCTGATGCCCTCGACCGCTTCATCGCTCGGAGTCACCGATCCCTATGACCCGTATCAATCGATCGATGCCGGAGCTCGCTACCTGAGCAGCAAGATCGACGAGTACGGCGGAAACACGTCGCTCGCGCTCGCCGCCTACAACGCAGGCAGCGGAGCTGTCGCCCGCTACGGCGGGATCCCTCCGTATCCGGAGACCCAGAACTACGTCCAGTCGGTCCTTGGCCGCTATCAGCAGCTCGTCAACGATGGGAGTTCTCAGTGAGCTTGATGCTCGCACCACCTGCGCCACCGCCTGCCGACCCGACAGGCGCCGCGCCTCCCGCAGACGGGACGGACGCTGCGTCGAGCGGGGCGCCGCCGGATACGGCATTCGCCCCTCTCCTGGCAGCCGCCCAAGGCCCGCCAGGCGAAACGGCGAAACCATCCACCCGGACCGCCACGGCGGGGGGTGACCAGGCCGGAAGCGACTCTTCCAGGCCGGCACAAGATTCCAAGACGGATCCCGCCACGGACGCCGGCACCGACCCGAACGCGGCTGCGGCCACGGCAGCTGCGCTCGTGAACCAGTCGCTCGCTGCGGCTGCTGCGGTTGCGGTCGAGCAGCCCGCACCGCCGGCGCCCGCACCTGCTGCGGCTCCCCAGGTCGCTCCTGCGCCTGCCGCCGTGACGGCCGCTCCGTCCCCGCAGCTTCCGGCGGCACCCGTCGTCGCTCCTCCGGCCTCCGGCGAGAGCGCGGCCCCGGCTGCTCCTGCCGTCGCGGCTCCGGCTCCGGCCGCGACCTCGACGCAGGCCTCCGCTCCGGCGGCCCCGGCCGCATCGACGCCGGACGCGGCAACGGCCGCGAATCCGGCACAGCCCGCCGCGAGCACGCCGGCGCCTGCCACTGCGGCAACGCCCGCAGGAACGCCGCCGCCCGCAACGCCCGTGCCCGCCGCTCCGGCGGCGCCGGCAACTCAGCCCACGGCCTCGCCGACCGCCCAGGCGCCCGCAGCCACAAGTGCCCCGGCGGCTCCGAGCGTGGCGAGCGACCAGGGGGCACAGCAAGATTCACAGCAGGGCTCGCAGCAGAAGCAATCGCCCGGCGACGCGTCCACCACTGCTCCGGTTGCCGTTCCGGTGGCCACGCAGACCCAGACGACGCCAGAGTCGACTGCTCCGGCAGTTTCGACTGCTGCGACCCCCGCAACCGATGTGACGTCGTCCAGGACGGGCGGCGACACCAGGCGGTCACGCGACGAGGCGGGAGCAGCCGAGCAGCCCTCCCGCCTCGCGCCGGCCGCCGACCCGCAGGCCGCCCCGACCGTAGCCGTCCAGGATCAGCCGGCGGCGAAGGATGTCGGAGCCACCACGGCTTCGCCTGCAGCGACGCCCCAGACGCCCGTCCGGCTCGCCGAGCTCGCCGACGCGGCGCAGACGGCGATCAAGGTCACGTCCCAGAACGGCGGCGCCTCGGCGCGCATCACGCTGCACCCGAACGACCTCGGCAGCGTGGAGATCCACCTGCGCTACGGGGCGGACGGCGTGTCGGCAACCGTGCGCGCAGACAGCCCGCAGGCGGCGCAGATCCTCCACGACGCGGCTCCTGACCTGAAGCGGGCGCTCGAGAGCCAGGGCATGTCACTGCTCGGCTTCGACGTGCACGACCGCTCCGGCCAGCCGGCCGGCGGGAATCCGTCCAACGGACAGGGCGCCAACACGGACGGCGGCTCCGACGACGCCGACCCAGACGACGAGCTCACCGGGCTGACCGGGACCGCGATCGAGACAGCACTCGACCCGTGGCGCCTGCCGGCTCCCGGAAGCCAAATCGATGTTCTTGCCTAAGGAGGAACGAACCAGATGAGCAGCGTCAATCCGACCAGTCAAACAACCGGCTCCGGCTCGTCCGCGCCGGTCAACCCGAGCACCAACCTGAACGACCAGGACTTTCTCCAGCTGCTCGTCGCGCAGTTGAAGTACCAGGATCCGATGAGCCCCACCGACGACCAGTCGTTCATCCAGGAGCAGGCGCAGTTCTCGACGGTCGAGGGGATCACGAGCCTCGAGTCGACGATGACGGCGATGGGCGCGCAGCAGGCGATGAGCAGCGCCGTGAACCTGATCGGAACCCAGGTCGACTACACGGCGAGCGACGGATCGGCGCAGAGCGGTGTCGTCTCGTCGGTCGCGAACGCGAGCGGCACCGTCACGCTGCACATCGGCAGCTCGGACGTCCCGTTCAGCTCGATCACGAAGGTCTCGCTGCCGAGCAGCGACCCGAGCTCGAGCGACGCAGGATCGACGAGCACCGGAGGAACCACCGCCGGTGGCTGATCCGAACGGCATCGACGGCCTCGGCGCCGTCGGCGGGGCTCCCGCCTCACCTCCTGTCACCCGGCCGGTGCAGCAGGGAGGCGGAGCCAGCTTCGGCGCCGTCCTCGCGGGCAAGCTGGAGACCGCACCGCTGAAGTTCAGCGGACATGCGCTTCAGCGCGTCGAGCAGCGTGGGATCAACCTCGATCCCACGACGATGTCGCGCCTCACAGGCGGCGTCGACCGCGCAGCAGCCAAGGGCTGCCGTAACTCGCTCGTGCTCGTCGACCAGAACGCCTTTGTCGTTTCCGTCCCGAACCGAACCGTGATCACCGCGGTTGACCGCGATCACATGAAAGAGCAGGTGTTCACCAACATCGATAGCGCCCTGATTGCGTAACCAGCTCACATAACCGAGCACCACAACACACAAACACACACACACACACACACGCTCAGACAACTACAGGCAAGGCCGACGCTGGACCCGCGAGGGGGGCGACAGGCCGGAAAGAGATGAGGAACCCAAATTGATGAATGCACTCTCCTCCGCGATCAGCGGTCTCGAGGTTCACCAGACGATGCTCGACGTGACGGCGAACGACATCGCCAACGTGAACACGGTTGGCTTCAAGTCCGAGTCGACGAACTTCCAGAACGCGCTCTCCACCGTCCTGCGCGGAGCCTCCTCGCCGACGACGACCACCGGCGGCACGAACGGGATGCAGGTCGGCCTCGGCGTCTCGCTCGGATCGATCGAGAACAACATGGGGGAGGGGTCGCTGCAGCAGACGGGTGACCCGCTCAACCTCGCGATCCAGGGTGACGGCTTCTTCCGCGTCGCTCCCTCGACGGCGATCGGATCGAGCGGCACCGGTGCCTATGCCTACACGCGGGCGGGCAACTTCACGCTCGACTCGGGCGGGAACCTCGTCACCCAGAACGGCGACTTCGTCGTCGGCTACGGCTACGACTCGGCCTCGACCTCGTTCCCGGCCACAACCGCGAACGAGACGCAGATCACCATCCCGACGGGCAGCAGCAACGTCGCGATCGACCAGAACGGCGTCGTCACGTACACCGACTCATCCGGGGTCGTGCAGCAGCTGGCTCAGATCAGCCTGTCGAAGTTCCCGAACGAGAATGGTCTCCAGAGCGTCGAGGGCAACCTCTTCGAGCCGACCAACGACTCGGGCACGCCGGTGAACAGCGTCGCGGGCGACCTGTCGAACGGCATGGGCACCCTTACCACCGGTGCTGTCGAGATGTCGAACGTGAACCTCGCCAACGAGTTCACGACGATGATCACGGCTCAGCGCGGCTACGAAGCGAACTCCCGCGTGATCACGACGGCCGATCAGATTCTCCAAGATCTGATCAACCTCGGCCACTAATAGCCGATAACAGAGGGGTCGGTGGCGTCTCGACGCCATCGGCCCCTCCCCTTTAATCCCATGATTGCCCTCCACCGCCTAACCCACCCAAACCAGGTCGTCTTCCTGAATTGCGACCTGATCCAGACGATCGAAGCGACGCCGGACACGGTTGTGTCGTTGACGAACTCGTCGAAGCTGATCGTGATCGAGAAGCCCTGGGAGGTGCTCGGATTGATCCGGGGCTGGCGGGCCGGGATCATCGCGACTGCTCTCCAGAGCACTGCTGCGCAGGCGGATGCCCTCGCCGAGATCGTTCATCTCGCAGGCAGCCGGCCCGAAGCGGTCCACGAGTAGCGCTCCCTCTTTTTCGGCCCCTCGTTCGGGGGATTTGAAAAAGACGTTCATCCTCGCGGCCGAGTTGCCGATAACGAGGCTGGCGACCACGGACGGTCGCTTCTTAAATCCAACGGATTGGAACCGCAGTGAAGGCGAACACAGCGATTGGTATTGGCGTAGGCATCGCCTGCGTGCTCCTGTCGGTGATCCTCGAAGGAGGAAACCCGATGGCGCTCTTCGAGATTCCGGCGTTCATCATCGTGATCGGCGGAACGTTCTCGGCGACCTTCGCGTCGACGACGATGGAGCAGATGAAGCGCGTTCCCGCGCTCTACAAGAAGGCGTTCGGCGGCAACAACCTCGAGCATCACGCCGCGATCCAGCAGATGGTCGGCATGGCCGACAAGGCGCGCCGTGAGGGCCTCCTGGCGCTCGAGGATCAGCTCGTCGAGGTCGAGGACGCATACACCCGCAAGGGCGTTCAGCTCGTCGTCGACGGCACCGACTCCGATCTCGTCCGCGCGATCCTGAACTCCGAGATCGACGGGATGGCCGCGCGCCACAAGGCGAATGCGCATGTCTTCGCGACCGCCGGCGGCTTTGCGCCAACCCTCGGGATCATCGGCACCGTGCTCGGCCTCGTGCACGTGCTCGAGAACCTGTCCAACCCCTCGCTGCTCGGCCACGCAATCGCCGGCGCGTTCATCGCGACGCTGTACGGCGTCGGCAGCGCGAACCTGATCTTCCTGCCGGTCGCGAACAAGCTCAAGGAGCTCGCGCGCGAGGAGCTCCTGTACCGCGAGATGCAGCTCGAGGGCATTCTCTCGATCCAGGCCGGGGACAACCCACGCATGCTGGCCGAGAAGCTCGAGACCTACCTGGCGCCCGGCGCCCGAGGCCCACAGGACGCGCCTGAACAGGAGTCGGCTTCGAGCAGCAGTGAGTTCTCCCAGCCGGCTGAGGTCGCAGCCTGATGAGCGCCGGACGTGGAGGGAGAGGCGGTGGAGCCGAGCATGCCGAGAGCGAGGAACGCTGGCTGCTGACCTACGCCGACATGATCACGCTTCTGATGGCGCTCTTCATCGTCATGTGGGCGATCTCGAGCGTCAACATCTCGAAATTCAACCAGCTGAAAGCGTCGCTTCAGTCTGCATTTTCAGCAAAAGTAATGCAGGAGAACAATTCAATTCTGAACGGTCAGCAGGCGCCGTTCGAACAGGATGGTTCTCCCGTGCAACCTATCGTACAACAGAGCTCGCCTTCGCAGGTGCTCGAGGTGAAGTCGATCTCGGCCAACATCTCGCAGAAGATCTCAACGCAGATTGCAGCGCAGGCGGCGATGCAGGACGAAGACAATTTGGTCCATATTCAAACGCTTGTCCGGCAATTTGCGCGTGAGCACGGGCTGACGAAGCTCGTGAGCGCGAAGATTCAGCAGCGTGGCCTCGTCGTGCGCCTGCTCACCGACAATGTGCTGTTCCGCAGCGGCCAGGCGTCCCTCGAGCCGCAAGCGCTTCCTCTGCTCGGCGAGATCGCGAAGCTGCTGGCGGCACCTGCGATCGTCAACCCAATTCGGGTCGAGGGAAATACCGACAACAACCCGATTCGCTCCGCTCGTTACCCATCGAACTGGGAGCTCTCGTCCGCGCGAGCCGACGCAGTCCTCGAATTCATCTTGCATCGAGGAGTCGCTGCGAAACGGCTTTCTGCGGTTGGGTACGGCGATGTGAATCCGATCCAATCGAACTCAACCGTCGCTGGGCAGGCGTCTAATAGACGTGTTGACATTGTCATCCTACGCCGCGCATAACGGCTGAGAAAAAGGAGTCTAATACCATGGCGAAAAAAGAGAAAAAAGAGAAGAAGGGCAAGAAGAAGAAGATTCTGATCGGGCTCGTGTTCGTCCTGCTCCTAGGAGCAGCGGGCGCCTACGAGAAGGTGCTGAAGGCTGCACCGGTCCCGCCGCCGCCACCCAAGATCGTCGGCACGCTCGTCCCGCTCACGGATCCATTCACGCTGAATCTGGCGGGTGGCCATTACGGACGCGTCTCGGTGTCGCTGCTCGTCACGAGCGCTCCGGCACCCGCCATGAACTCATCCGGCGCGAACGTGATCACCCTGCCGGAGAACGACGCGATCCGCGCGCTGATCACGAATGACCTGACCGGAATCGACTCGAGCAAGCTCATTGCGCGCGATTCGAGGGAAGAATTGGAGAAAGAGATCCTCCGGGACCTCAAGAAGTCAACCGATGAGCCGGTGACTAAAGTGCTGTTCACTGATATCGCTGTCCAGTAACGAAGGGAGGAACCAGACCCGATGAGTGAGGCCGTATCCGAAACCCCAACGCTTGCCGAGCTGGGTCCCGCAGGGATGGGGCCATCAGGCTCCGATCTCAGCCTCGTTTTGGACGTGCCGGTCGAGCTCGCAGTCGAGCTCGGCCGGACCCGTATGACGATCCGGGAGACAATGTCGCTGATGCCCGGTTCGGTTGTGGTGCTCGACAAGACGGCGGGCGAGCCCGTCGATCTCCTGGTCAACGGGCGGCGCATCGCCCGCGGCGAGGTCGTCGCGATCGACGAGGAATTCGGGCTCAGGATCACCGAGGTGACCGCGCCCGAGCGCGCCCTCGACGCCGCCACCGGCGGCAGCGGCGACTCAGCCGCCTAGGCCCGACGCGCACCGGCACGGGCGGCAAGTAACAACTTGTTACTTGCGCTCCGCCGCCCCGCGGAACGAGCTCGAACCTCGACCACCGCCGCAGAAACGGCAGTCGAGGTTCGTGATGCGGCGGAGGGGAGGGAGGACTACGCCGCGGACGCCGACTCGGCGTCGTAGAGACGCAGCTGCTCGGCGAGCTTCGCGCGGACACCGCTCAGGATCTGAGAGACGCGAGACTCGCTCACGCCAAGCAGCTCACCGATCGCAGCGCCGGGCAGTTCGTGCACGTGGATGAGGGCCAGCACGTCGCGCTCGCGCTCGGAGAGGCGTGCAATCGTTCGCCGCACGACGCGCACGCGCTCCTGGCCGAGGAGCGAGAACTCCGGATCATGCTTGCCCCGAGGAGCCTTGATCGTGTCGATCACCTCGACCGACGTCGCCTCGTCGCCCGACCGCGTGGTCGTGTTCAGCGACGCGACGTCGGCACGCTCGACCTCGAGCAGCGCCGAGCGCAGCTCGTCGACGGTGAGCGCAACCGAGTCTGCAAGCTGCTCCTCGGTCGGGAACATGCCTTCACGGGCGTAGAAGTGGTCGCGCTCGCGCTCGATCGTGCGTCCGGTCCGCCGCACCGAACGGGATGCCCAATCTTGACGACGAAGCTCATCGATGATCGCGCCGGCGACTCGAGTCCATGCGTACTGCTCGAAGGACGCACCCTTGTTCGGGTCGAAGCGGTCGATTGCCTCGATCAGCGCGATCAGTCCGTACGAGACCAGGTCGTCGAGCTCGCAGTGCGACGGCAGCTCCCGAATCTTGCGCGAAGCGAGATAACGAACCATCGGTGAATAGGCGAGAACGAGCCGGTCACGTGCGCTTTTGTCTTGCTTGGAACTCCACGCGAGCCAAAGGGCTTCGGCCTGTTCAGGGGTAAGACGCTGGGTCTGAGTAGTGGCTAGCAAGGATGCACCTCCGCAGGGGGTATTGGGGACTCCCCCTATCGGGCACGAACGAATGGCAACGCGATCCCCTGATCGAGGGATCTCGTTTTCGGATGGCTCAAATTCGGGGCTCGGCTCAATCGGGACCGGGGGCTGCCGATGATCGAGCCGTGTCGTGTGGTGGTCCCCGCCTCCCCGGGCGGTTCCTGCTAGGCCTGGTCGGCGTCTGCGCCGGTCTCCTTGTCGCGCCGCCGGAAGCGTTCGCTTTCAAGCGCGATAACACGCTGCTGCCCGCAGCCGTGCGATCTCCCAGCCATGGCACGGCCACGACGCACATCGCATCCGGTGCGAGCAGTGCTGCCTTTCACATGCTGTTCGGCCTCGCGATCGTCTCGGCGCTGATCTTCGGGCTCTACAAGATCCTGAAGCGCTCCTCGACGAAGAACGACAAGACCGCGCCTGACGACGGCTGGATGCAGGTCGTCTCGTCGACGCCGCTCGGCCCGTCGCGCTCGCTTCACCTCGTTCGCGTCGGCAGCGAAGTCGTGCTCCTCGCCTCGAGCGAGCAGAGCGTGACCCCGGTCCGCGTCTACGGGGCGGAGGAGGCCGAGCGTCTCGGCGTCGACGCCATGCCCCAAATTGGCACCGGATCGCGCCCGAGCGGCAACCCGAGCTTCGGGACGTCGATCATCGAAAGCCTGAAGCGGTTGACCGCCCGATGATCATCTTCACGACCCAGTCCGCGGTCTCGCTCTCGAACCCGGTCGAGATCATGTTGCTCCTCGGGGGCATCGCGCTCCTGCCGGGAGTGCTGATGGTGATGACGCCCTTCACCCGGATCCTGATCGTGCTCGGCTTCGCGCGGAACGCGCTCGGCACCCAGACGAGCCCTCCGACCCAGGTGCTGGTCGGGATCGCGCTCTTCCTGAGCCTGTTCGTGATGGCGCCGACGCTGCACAAGATCGACAACGTCGCGATCAAGCCGTACCAGGCTCACAAGATCAACGGGCGGGTCGCGATCGAGCAAGGGCTCCAGCCGCTGCGGACGTTCATGTTCAAGCAGACGCGGAACTCCGACCTCGAGCTCTTCATCAACCTTTCGCACTCGAAGCGGCCGCGCACCCGCGCCGACGTCCCGACCCACGTCCTCGTCCCGGCCTTCATCGTCTCGGAGCTGACGACGGCGTTCGAGATCGGCTTCCTGATCTACCTGCCGTTTCTGATCATCGACATGATCGTCTCGGCGACCCTGATGTCGATGGGGATGATGATGCTGCCTCCGGTCCTCATCTCCCTGCCGTTCAAGATCCTGCTCTTCGTGCTGGTCGACGGCTGGCACCTCGTAGTCCAATCGCTCGTAACCAGCTTCCACTGAGAGGGGTCACCCGATGAATCAAGGCACCGTCACTCATCTCGCGGTCCAGGCGATGACCGTCGCGATGATGGTCTCCGCGCCGTTCCTGCTCGCCGGGCTCGCAGTCGGCCTGATCGTCTCGATCGTCCAGGCCGCGACATCGATTCAGGAGCAGACGCTCTCGTTCATCCCGAAGATCGTGGTCACCGGTGTCGTGATCGCCGTCGGCGGGCCCTGGATGATGGATCAGCTCGTCGGCTACACCCAGCAGCTCTTTGAGAGCATCCCGGCGCTTGTAGGTCCGTGAACTTTCAGCTTCCAGGCGGGCTGTCGCTGCCGGAGACGGCCGGCACCCAGGTCGTCGCGTTCGTGCTCGTGATGGGACGCGTCGCACCGCTCTTCCTGCTTGCTCCGGTGTTCTCGGCGAATCTGCTCGCCCAGCGCGCCAAGTTCCTGGCCGCTGCGGCGATCTCCGTCTCGCTGACGCCGCTTGCCTCACAGGGGCGCACGGTTCCGACCGACCCGCTCGCCTTCAGCTTGACCCTAGCCCAGGAGGTCGGAATCGGGCTTGCGTTCGCGCTCGCCCTCGGCGCGCTTGCAGCCGCCGTGAGTGCAGGAGCTGCGCTCGTCGACACGCTTGTCGGCTTTTCGTTCGGAGCGATCGTCGATCCGATGAACGGGAACCAGAACGCGATCCTCGGCCAGGTCTACTCGCTTTTCGCGCTGATGATCTTCGTCGTCTTCGGCGGGATCGGCTTGATGATCATGGGCCTCGCCAAGACCTACTCGCTGATTCCACTCGGAGCGATGCCGTCGACGAGCGCATTCGCCGGCCTCGCGCTCCACAGCATCGAGCAGGTGCCGCTGATCGGGCTCGAGCTCGCGGCGCCGGTCCTGCTCGCGGTGATCGTGGCGGACGCGGTGTTCGGCATCGTCGCCCGCGCCGTCCCGCAGATGAACGTGCTCGTGCTCGGGCTGCCGGCGAAGGTGCTGCTCTCCTTCGCGGTGATCGGCGCGTCGCTGCCGTTCGTTGGCCTGCACCTGGAGGATGACTTGACCCACACGTTGTCGAGCTCGCTCCAGGCGTTCACCCACTAGTGGTCACCCGCTGATGGCAAGCCCAGGAGCTGAACGCACAGAAAAAGCCACACCGAAGCGACGAAACAAGTCGCGACACGAGGGACGTGTTGCGAAGTCGATGGAGATCAACTCGACGTCGGTGCTGCTCGTCACGCTGGCGGCGCTCGCGATCGACGCGCCCCGGCTCCTGAGCTCGACGGAGGAGATCGTTCGAGTCGGGATCGAGCGGACGGCAAACCCCGACGCCTCGGTCACCGGCGCCGGGCTGAGCTCGGTCGCCATGTCCTCGATGGAGTCGTTCGCCTGGGCGGTCGCGCCGGTCGTGATCGCCGCAGCGGCAGCCGGGATCATCGCGAGTGTCGCTCAGGTCGGCCTGCACTTCAGCACGAAGGCGCTGCAGCCCTCGTTCCAGAAGCTGAACGTCTTTGCGGGGCTGAAGCGCATCTTCGGCGTCAACCAGCTGGTCGAGCTCGGGAAGTCGCTTTCCAAGGTGACGATCGTCGGCCTGGTCGCCGGGACGGCGTTCTGGTCGCATATGGCGACGTTCGGGAGCCTCGTCGGCATGCAGCCGGGCATCTTGCTGGTCTCGGTCTCGAAGCTCGCGCTCTCGATCGGCCTGCGGGTCGCGGTCGCGCTGTTCGTCGTCGCCGCGATCGACTACATCTGGCAGCGGCACAAGTTCGAGAAGTCGCTGAAGATGACGAAGGATGAAGTGAAGCGGGAGGCCCGGGAGGCCGACCTGCCGCCCGAGCTGCGCGGCCAGATCCGCAAGAAGCTCTCCGAGGCGTCCCGGCGGCGGATGATGATCGACATTCCGACCGCCGACGTCGTGATCGTGAACCCGACCCACTACGCCGTCGCCCTGCGCTACGACGCGACGAAGGCGGCGCCCGAAGTCGTCGCGAAGGGGATCGACGAGCTCGCGCTGACAATCCGCCGGATCGCCGAGGAGGCTGGGGTGACGATCGTCCATCAGCCGCCGCTCGCCCGGGCCCTCTACCGCGACGTCGAGCTCGGGAAGATGATCCCGGAGGAGTTCTTCCACGCCGTCGCCGAGGTGCTCGCGTTCGTCTTCAGGACGGCGGCTGGACGACGGCGGCGCGTTGCCTAGCCCTCCTCAGACGTCCAAGTCTCAAGTTCTTTTCTGTGTTGCCGATGACGCGAACGTGGCTGCTCGGCCCGTCCCTGGCCAGCGTCGTTGCGCTGTCGCGCGCGATTCTGCCTTCCCCTCCGCTCGGAGCCGTTAGCCCGTGGACGACCTTCTGAAGCGGCTCCTCAAGCACAGCGATGTCGCCGCGGCCCTCGTGGTCGTGGTCGTCGTCGTGATGATGATCGTGCCGCTGCCGGCGCCGGTCCTCGATCTGATCATCGCCGTGAACATCTCGGGAGCGCTCGCGATCCTGATCTCGACGATGTACGTGCCGAAGGCGGTCGAGTTCGCGTCCTTTCCCTCACTCCTTCTCTTTACGACGTTGCTGCGGCTCGCGATCAACGTCAGCGTCACCCGTCTGATCCTGCTCCACGCGAACGCCGGTGGCGTGATCGCCGCCTTCGGCAACATGGTCGTCGGCGGCAACATCGTCGTCGGCCTCGTCATCTTCTTCATCCTCGTCGTGATCCAGTTCGTCGTGATCACGAACGGCGCCGGGCGCGTGGCCGAGGTTGCGGCGCGCTTCACCCTCGACGCCATGCCCGGCAAGCAGATGGCGATCGACGCCGACCTGAATACCGGTCAGATCACGGACGCCGAGGCGCGCATCCGCCGCTCCGAGATCCGCCGCGAGGCTGACTTCTACGGCGCGATGGACGGTGCCTCGAAGTTTGTGAAGGGCGACGCGATGGCGGGCGTGATCATCGTCTCGATCAACCTGATCGGTGGCATCGTCGTCGGCGTCGTCGAGCACCACCTTTCGTTCTCGGTCGCCATCCACCGCTTCTCGCTCCTGACGGTCGGCGACGGCCTCGCAGCACAGATTCCGGCGCTGCTGATCTCGACGGCGACGGGCATCATCGTCACGCGCTCCGGCAGCGAGACGAATCTCGGCTCCGAGATCACCGCTCAGCTGCTCGGGCAGCCGCGCGCGACGACCCTGGCGGGCGGCGTGATCGCGGCGATGGGGCTCGTTCCCGGCCTCCCGATGCTGCCGTTCATGTTCGTCGGCGGGATGCTGATCGTCCTCGGACGCACCGTCGGCCGCCAGAAGGCGCTCGAGCTGGCTGCTGCCAAGCAGGTCACGGCAGATGCCGAGACCGTTCCGACCGATCCGCTTCAGCGTGCGCTTCAGATCGACCCGCTCGAGCTGTCGATCGGCTTCGGTCTCGTGCCGATGGTCGACCAGCGCGCCGGCGGCGGCCTGCTCGCCCGTGTCGGCCTCGTTCGCCGGCAGATCGCGGCGGATCTCGGAATCGTGATCGCCCCCGTCCGCATCCACGACGATGCGGCGCTCGACTCGCATGAATACGTGATGAAGGTGCGCGGCGCCGAAGTCGCCCGTGGAAAGGTGATTCCCGGCCATCGCCTCGCCATGAACCCCGGCGATGCGATGGAAGGCCTCGCCGGGATCCCGACGATCGAGCCCGCGTTCGGCCTTGCGGCCGTCTGGATCGACGATCGCGCGCAGGGGGAAGCAGAGGCGCTCGGCTACACGGTCGTCGACGGCGAGTCGGTGATCGTCACGCACCTGACCGAGACGATCCGCCGCCACGCCGACGAGCTGCTGACGCGCCAGGAGACGCGCAAGCTGCTCGACGAGCTGAAGGAGCGCAACCTCGCCGCTGTCGAGGAGATCGTTCCGGAGAAGCTTTCTGTCGGCGAGGTGCAGCGCGCGCTGCAGCACTTGCTGCGCGAGGGCGTCTCGATCCGCGACCTGGGCACGATCCTCGAGGCGATCGGCGATCGCGCACTGATCACCCGCGACCCGGCGCAGCTCGCAGAAGCAGCGCGCCAGGCACTTGGCCGCTCGATCACGGCGTCCTTCCTGGACGGCGAGAAGACCTTGCGTGCGATCTCGCTCGACTCTGCGCTCGAGCTCGAAGTCGCCGAATCCCTGGCATTGACGCCCGAGGGCGAGGTTCTCGGCCTCGATCCCGCTCGGGTGCGCGCTGTTCTGGCCTCGCTAGCCGAGCACGTCGAACGGGCAACGGCTGCGGGCCGCCGGCCCGTCGTGCTCTGCTCGAGCCGCGTTCGCCGGCACGTCCGCCAGCTCGTCGAGCAGGCATTCCCGCAGCTAGCAGTCGTTTCGTACAACGAAGTCGTCCCCGGAATCCGAGTTGAGACAGCAGGGTTGGTGAGCGCATGACAAGCCTTATGACAGAGACGAAGACCTACTTCGGCGAATCGCTCGAAGAGGTCCTGCCCCAGATCCGGACCGAGCTCGGCCCGGATGCGTTGATCGTCCGGCAGCGCGAAGGCGTTCTCGGCGGCATCGGCGGCTTCTTCGGCCGCAAGTGCATCGAGGTCGACGCACGCCCGGCTGTGATCCAGCGGGTGCCGACGATGCCCGGACGCGCAATCATCGACGCGTATGACACGTCAGACCGCTTCGAGGCGCCGGAAGAGCCCGAGACAGCCGAGCCCTTCCAGCCGATGTTCACGCAGTTCGACTCCGCGGCACATGTGGCGTCGGAGCCTGCGCCAGATCTGCACCGACCGACGAATGGCCTCGAAGCGATGCTGGAGCATGGTGTTCCCTTCGCGACGACGCTCTCAAGTGCGCTCACGGCCGAGCGACCGGTGATGGCGGCTCCCCCAGAGCCGCCGTCCGAGCCCCGCTTCGAGCCGCGGCCGACGCCCCAGCCGGACTACGTCGCGCCGGAACCGCAAGCAGCCGCACCCCAGCCGCGAGCCGCCGAGGACGAGGTCACGTCCCTCCGCGACGAGCTGCTCGCGGCCTCTGTGTCCCCGAAGCTGGCCGATGAGATCCTCGCCGAGGCGCGGTTCTCGCTTCGCCCGTTCGATCCGGAGACCCCGATGCGTGAGCTCGTGCGGCGCGCTCTCATTCGGCGGATTCCGGTCGTCAGGCCCGCGAGCTCCGAACGGTGCTCGATCGCCGTGATCGGAGTCGGCGGTGTCGGACGCACGCTCGCAACGGCGTCGTTGTGCGCTGCCTACGCCCAGACCGGGCGCTCGGTGGCCGCGATGAGCCTCGAGCCGGCGCTCGATGCGATCCGCCTGGCCGGGCTGGTGCGCGATCTGAATGTCGAGTTCGAAGTCGCGAGTGCGCCGGAAGTGATCAACCTGATTCTGGGCGGTCTCGGCGATGCCGAGCTCGTGATCGCGGATCTACCGCCGCTGCTCGACAACCTCGATCCCGACCGGCTGCAGAAGACGCTCAAGCTCCTGGAGGCCTTCCGGCCCGACGAGACGCACCTGGTGCTCCCGGCCTTCATGAGCGCGGCGGACTCCAAGCGGATCATCGAGGCGCTCGTGCCGCATGCGCTGCCGAGCCGGCTGATCATCTCCCACTGCGACGACGAGCAGCAGAGTGGCGCCGCAGTCGGCCTCGCGGTCACCCATCGCATCCCGGTCTCGTTCCTCTCCTGCGGTCCGGCGATGGGTCGCCTCCGCCCGGCGGAGGCTGAGCAGCTGTCGAAGATGGTTCTCAAGTGAAGAAGAAGAAGTCCGACGAGGACGACGTCCAGGCTGACGAGGAGCGGCTGACGTCGCTCCGGAGTCATCCGAACGCCGGGCCGGCAATTCGCCGCGTCCGGGCATTCGGCGGCCTCGCGGGCTTTGGAGTTGCGGCTCTGATCGGATTCGACGGCGGTTCGCCCTTCGCGGCAACGGTCGAGCGTGCCCTTGAGGTCGGGATCGCCAGCCAGACCGTCGCCTGGGCGGCGGCAATGCTGATCTGGAAGCGGCTGCTGATCGCGCAGGCCGGGGCGATTGCCCGTTCACACCGGAAGCCGACGGGCGCGTGAGTTGAATGAGCTCGCCCCTCGATCCTCTCTGGTCAGTGCGGATCGATCCGGTCAGCCCGTCGAGACGGGTCACGCGCCGCTCTGATCGCGAGGACGACGGCGGCGGCCGTAAGCACTCGGACGAGACGCCCGAGGAGCAGGAAGCGCCGGACGATGACGACGGCCTCCACATCGACGTTCTCGCCTGATCTGAGCAACCCCTCGATCGGGCCCTAAAGTTCTCGGCGCAGGCGCCGATGATGCTTGCACGACGGTAACCGCCAAGACGGCGGGGCACGTTTCATATCGGCTCGCACGGATGTGAGTCGAGGGATTAACGAACGTTCTTCAAGGAGGAAGAGCATGTCCCTGAGCATTCAAACGAACATCGCGGCAATGGACGCCCACCGGAACCTGGTGACCACGTCCAACCAGCTGTCGCAGTCCATGGAGCGGCTCAGCTCCGGATATCGCATCAACTCGGCTGCCGATGACGCCGCCGGGCTCGCAATCAGCACGAAGCTCGATTCGCAGGTCTCGGGACTTCAGCAGGCTCAGCAGAACGCGCAGGACGCTGTGTCGCTCGTCCAGACGGCCGATGGTTCGATGAACGAGGTGCAGTCGATGCTGCAGCGCGTTCGTGACCTTGCTGTCGAGTACAACAACGGCACCCTTTCTTCGTCGGACCAGGCCGCGATCACGAACGAAGTCGCACAGCTGTGCGCCGAGGTTTCGCAGATCGGCTCGCAGACGAAGTTCAACGGGATCGCGCTGCTCAGCGGCGGTAACTCGATCACGTTCCAGGTTGGTGCTGACGACGGTGAGACCATCTCGGTCTCGGCGCTGAAGCTGTTCGGCAGTGGGTCGGGCTTCTCGATCGACTCTGCGATCGACTCGGTCTCGACTGCTCGTTCGACCTTCGGGGCGGTTCAGAACCGTCTCCAGCACACGCTCAACAACCTGGCGAGCTACCAGGAGAACCTGAGCGCCTCGGAGAGTGGCATCAAGGACGTCGACATGGCGTCGGAGATGGTCAATTTCACCAAGCTGCAGGTGCTGCAGCAGGCAGGCACAGCGATGCTGGCGCAGGCCAACTCCTCTCAGCAGTCGGTTCTCCGGCTCCTGCAGTAGAAGTAAGCACCTCTGCACGACACGCAGGTCACAATCAAGGGGACAGACGGGGCGGCCAATAGGTCGCCCCGTCGCTTTAACCGCGTACGTTCCGAGCCGGTGTCAGACTCCCGCGGCTGTCAAGAGCTGATCGTCACGATTCTGTGACGTTTCTTCCACAGGCTGCTCGACGAAATCCTGGTACCGCTTGCGCCAGTTGGCCGTGCCTCCGCAAGCGTCGCGGAGGAGAGATTCGCTGAGCAACGGGGGCGTGGGAACCAGGCCGGCGGTTGCGCGGTAACTGCTCCACGGCCAATCGGATGCCCGTCCGCAGAGCCCCGCTCGAACGGGATTCCTTGCGACATAACGGCAGGCGGCGAGCAAGTACGCGTCACCGTCGATGAGCCGCGCCAAGAATCGGTTTCGGAACAGATGAGCCGAACGGCCATGAACACGATTGAAATGCCTGGAGTAACCGCCATGCAGCTCCTGGAGCGCCCGCGAGAGACGCGAGTCGGGCGTCTGCACCACCAGGTGGTAGTGGTTACCCATCAGGCAGTAGGCAACGCATGCGAGTTCGTATCGCTCGACGATGCTTGTGAGGCGCTCGAGGAAGGTCGAACGGTCACCGTCGAACGAAAAGAGCGGCTGGCGATCGCTGCCGCGTGAAGCGACGTGGTAGATCCCATGATCAACGAAGGCCCGGGGCGGACGAGGCATCGAGCAACCGTACGTGCGCGATTCCGCTCTGCTCTGGCTGTGGATGAAACGTTACAAATTTGTTGCACTCCAGACTTGACGGCCAGAGGAGTCTGACACCGGCTTGGGAGGCAGGTCCACGGAGTGCCGCCAGGAGGAGAGCACCGTTTCGGCGCCGCGGCCGGCTCTCGAGCTACATCTGCACGTAGCCGCTCGCCTCGGAAGGCGAGCGCTGGACGTACTGGACGGCGTTGCCGTAGTTGCCCTCGACCGTGGTCAGCGAGCCGTCGCTATTGACAGCCTCGACGATCCCGACGTGGCGGTCGTTGAAGAGGATCAGGTCGCCGGGAGTGGGGGTGGTCGACGCCGGCAGGAGCCGGCCCGTCGATGCGGCCCACTCGGTGATGTCCTTCACCGAGTCGAGCCCCTGGCCCGCGGCGCCGATCGGCTCGCCGGCCTGCTCGGCCGCCCACGAGACGAACGATGCGCACCAGGGCTGGTCCGGGGAGGCGCCGGCGACGGCGTCCCGGTAGACCGAGATCTGCGGCCCGTCGTTCGAGCCGGGCGGCTCCTCGGAGACGCCGACCTGGCTCTGTGCTGCCGAGAGCACGCCTTGCGCGCCGGTGAGCGGAGCCGAGGTGGGAGTGGAGGCGGCCGTGCCCGCCGCCGTGCCCGCTGCCGGCGCCGCCGCCAGGGCAGAGGCGAGCGTGGCGGAGAGGTCCGGCAGGGCGGGGATCGAGAAGCCGGTGCTATCGCTGCCGTCGTCGCTCATCCCGGTGAGCCCGGAGTTGGACTGCTGGAGGAGCGATGCGAGGATCGCGGCGTTGCTGCTCCCGCCGTTGCTGCTGCCGCTCGTGGAGGCGTTCAATGCGTCTCCGAAGGAAGTCGGCTGTGTCGTCGGCGTCGTCGGGGCAGGTGCCTGCGCCGGCGCTGCGGACTGACCGATCAGATTCTGGAGCTCCGTGACGCGGGACATGACGTCGGAGATCGACATTCGTCTAATGACGTAATCGGCCGGACAGGGCCGTTCTTGAGGGCGCTAGAAAAGAACATCCAGAGGCGCCGAAGTCGAAGGCCTCGGCGCCTCTGGGTATGTGGCTTGCACGATTACTGGAGCAGCTTCAGAACGGACTGCTGATCCGAGTTGGCCTGGGCAACCATCGCCGTACCGGCCTGCTGGAGCACCTGGAGCTTGGTGAAGTTCACCATCTCCGACGCCATGTCGACGTCCTTGATCGAGCTCTCCGAGGCGCTCAGGTTCTCCTGGTAGGTGGCCAGGTTGTTGAGCGTGTGCTGGAGACGGTTCTGAACGGCACCGAAGGTGGAGCGGGCCGTCGAGACCGAGTCGATTGCAGCGTCGATCGAGGCGAGCGTGATCGTTGCGCCGCTGAACGTGAAGATGCTCGAGTCGATTGCGAAGCCCGAGCCGCTGCCGAACAGCTTCAGCGCATTCACGGTCACGACCTCGCCGTCGTCGGCACCCACCTGGAAGGTGATCGTGGCGCCGCCGCTCAGGAGGGCGATTCCGTTGAACGCCGTCTGTCCGCCGATCTGCTCGACTTCAGCGCACAGCTGTGCAACTTCGTTCGTGATCGCGGCCTGGTCAGCCGACGACAGGGTGCCGTTGTTGTACTCGACAGCCAGGTCGCGAACGCGCTGCAGCATCGACTGCACCTCGTTCATCGAGCCATCGGCGGTCTGGACAAGCGACACAGCGTCCTGCGCGTTCTGCTGAGCCTGCTGCAGGCTCGAGACCTGCGCGTCGAGCTTCTCGCTGATCGAGAGCCCGGCGGCGTCGTCTGCGGCCGAGTTGATGCGGTACCCGGAGCTCAAGCGCTCCATCGACTGCGACAGCATGTCGGACGTGTTCACCAGGTTGCGGTGGGCGTCCATCGCTGCGATGTTGGTTTGAATACTGAGACCCATAGTGATCGGATTCCTTTCCGGTTGGAGCTGGGGACGTGGCCTACGAGGAGGCCGTTGGCTTACCGTCGGACGAGGTCGGAAGAGAGGTAATGCTCGGATCTGCCGCCGCGAGGTTCTCCCTCTTGACGGCCTCCCAGATCTCGTGGCGATAGACGCGGACTTCGGCAGGCGCTTCGATACCGAGCCTGACGGTTGATCCGACGACTTCGAGCACCGTCACGGTGATGTCGTCACCGAGACAGATCCTCTCGCCACTTTTTCGGGAGATCACCAGCATCGTTTTCTCTCTATCTGGCCGCCGCCGTGACGGGAATGTCGGAACGGTTGGGCGACACCTCGTTCAGCTCCACCTCGGAAAAGAGGGGATGCCGGACAGAGTACCCGCCCGCGTCGTTCAGCACCTGACGTCCGACCCGTGTGGCGGCATTGATGATCAGTGGTCCCGCCAGGTTGATCGTGAAGTCAGCGATGTGCTCGGTCGCCCGCACCACGCAGACGATGTAGGCGTTGTTCGGGTCGTCGAGACCGAGGCTGCGTGCCTCGCCCTCCGGAACCCGGACCTCGTAGTCGCGGAAGAACAGCCACGGAGAGGTCACGGGAACCGCGACGTCCGCATCTTCCAGGGAGTGGAGCCAGTAGAACGGGGAGTCGTCGCTCTTGGCGACGAACGCCCACTGCTGTCCCCGAAGGCCGGGGAGCCCGTCCGGGAAAACGAGCACCGCATCGTCGCGGATTTCGATTGGCCCGAACCGTGTGCTTTGGATCTGCATTGCTTGGCCTCCTTTCGGCCTTTTAGCTACTGAGGAAATTCATGAGGGTGGGCTGGATCAGGCTGGCCGCGGATCGCAGCGCTGCCTGGTAGACAGACGACTCCTGGGAGAAATCGATCATCGCCTGGGCAACATCGGTGTCCTGGACATCCGAGAGCTGCTGGGTTTGCGCCTGCTGCAGCTGCTGCAGCCGGCTCGCTGCTGCGGTGAGCCGGTTCTCGCTCGCCCCAACGGTCGCCTGGGTCTGGGACAACGTGTCCGCCGCCGCGTCGATCGCGTCGAGGTCGGTTGTGCCGAGGTTCGCCGGTGTGCCGCCGGCCCGGAGGTCGACTGCCGCCTGCCGGATCGCGGCCAGGATCGGCGAGACGACCGTGTCGCCGGTCACGTTCACCGGCATGCTCACGCCTTGGCCGATCTCGCGTGAGATCGTCGAGCTGTCGCCGTTGTACGTGTCCGCTCCACCGATCGTGAACGGCTGGGTTTGCGTCTTCGTGCCGGAGAAGATGTAGCTGCCGGCGTACTGCGTGTTCGCCTCCGTCTTCACCGACTCGGCGAGCTGGTCGAGCTGGTCGGCGATCGCATTCAGGTTCGTCTGCGAAAGCGCGCCGTTCGAGCCCTGCACGACCAGGTCACGTGCCGTCGCGAGGTCGTTGTTCAGCGAGCTGAGCGCGGTATCCGTTGCCGAGAGCCACGCCGTTCCGTTGGACACGTTTTCCTGGTACTGGGCGTTCGCCGCGAGCTCGCTCTTGTAGGTGAGCGCCTGGCTGGCCCCAAAGGGGTTGTCGGAAGGCTTCGTGAGCGTGACGCCGGACGAGAGCTGGTTCTGGGTCTTCGCCATCGCGTTGTAGGTGTTCTCGAGGTCGGAGAGCACCGAACGAGACGTCATCGAGTTCGTGACTCGGTCCATTTAGAGGCCCACCCTTCCTGTTCGCGTGATGAGGAGCTCCAGCACGTCGTCCATGGTGGTCAGCGCCCGAGCCGAGGCTTGGTAGCCCTGCTGGAACTTGACGAGGTTCGTCATCTCTTCGTCGATCGAGACGCTCGAGACCGAGTCGCGCTGGTTCTGGATCGACTGGACGATCACGTTCGCGTTCGCGGTCGAACGCTGCGCAGCCTGCGAGTCGGAGCCGATCGCGGTCACGAGCTGGTTGTAGGCGCCGTCGATCGTGGCGCCGTTCAACGGCACGAGGGTCGGGTCGTTCTGGATGTCGGCCATCGCCATGGCGTTGGAGTTGTCGCCCGGCGAGCCGGCCGCCGATGCTGCCGCAACCTGGGCTGCGGTGACGGTGACGCCGATGTCGGTGGCGTCGGTGCCCGAGAAGAACGCAACCCCGGACGAGCCGTCGAGGCCGAAGCCACCGGCCTGCGTGACGCCGTTGACGTCGGTGCCGCCCGCCTGGATCGCGTTCGTCTGCGTGATCAGCGTGTTCGCGATCGTGTTCAGCTGCGTCTGATAGCCCGGGACGGTGGTCCCGTTGAAGGCGATCAGCGCGCCGAGCTTGCCGGCGGTGGGTGAGACAGTCGCGCTGTCGGGAGTCGACTTGTCGTTCGAGATCGTGTCGCCGCTGACGCTGACGTTGTAGCCGGTCGTTCCGTCGGTCAGCGTCACGCCGTCGATCGAGACCGTGATCGTGCCGTCGCTGTTGTTGACGCTGCTCACGCTGCCGAGGCTCGAGAGGTCGTCGAGCGCCGAGTCGCGCTGGTCGAGCAGGTCGTTCGGCGAGTTGCCGTTCGCCGTGGCGGTCGCGATCGCGGTGTTCAGCTTCTGGATCGTCGCGCCGTCGGCGTTGATCTGCGCCACGGTCAGGTCGATGTTCTGGCTCGTCTGGCTCTGGATCGTCGACAGCTGGCTCGAGATGCTGTTGAAGCCCTGGGCGAGGCTCGTAGCCGCCTCGACGAGACCCTGGCGCGCGGCCATGTCCTGGGGCTGGTTGGAAACGGACTGCCAGGCCGACCAGTACGCGGACAGCAGGGAGTTGAGGCCGGTGCTCGACGGCTCGTTGATCACGTTCTCGACCTGGCCGAGCCCGTTCTCGCTGGCCTGGGCGGAGCCCTGAAGCATGTTCTGGGCCCGGTACTGGACATCCAGGAAGGCATCGCGGATCCGCTGGTAGCCGGTCACCGTGACGCCGGTGCCGAGCAGGACGCCCGGCGAGGTCTGAATCCCGGGTGTGGTCGCGAGCGAGACGCTCTGGCGCGTATAGCCGGGCGTGCTCGCGTTCGTGATGTTCTGACCGGTGATGTCGAGCGCCTGCTGCTGCGCCATCAGGCCGCGCAGCGCGGTTTCGAGCCCCATGAAGGTCGAGATCGCCACGGCTCAGGCCCTCGCGTCCACGACGTTGAGCCCGGCGGGCGCCGGCGCCCAGCCGGTCGGCGAGTAGCCGGCCTTCGGGGTGCCCGAGAGCACGCGCATCAGGTGATCGAGGAAGGTCAGCTCTTGGCGGAGCAAGAGACGGTTCTGCTCGTGAACGCGGCCCGTCTCGGTGACGAGCCCGATCAATTCCGCGGATCGCACTCGCGCCTCGTTCGCCTCGGCTTCCGGGACGCCCACCAGCATCGCTTCCAGGTCGAGCGTCTCGGGTGCCACACCACGCGTTGTGGCGGCAGAGCGCAGCAATGCCTCGCGCTCGATCTCGAGGCGGCCCCGGTAGCTCATCTCGGCCTGCACCTCGGAGAGGCTCGCGAGCACCGTCTCGACGTCGCGCCGGCGGATCGCCGCGCTCTGCGAGAGGACGATCGCGAGCAACCGCCGCGAGGACTCGAGCTGCCGCTGCAAGTGGTCGAGCAGTGCGCTCACTTCGCCCCGCCTGTTCCGGTCGAAGACGCGGCAGCCGGAGCCGCCTTGTCCGGAGACGTCATCGTGCCGCCCAGAGCCTGGTAGAGCTGCGGGGCGAGGCCGAGCCCGCCGCTGCTCTCCAGATCCTGCGACAGCGCCTGCGGCAGCATCGAGAGGGTCAGCGAGGTGCCGGCGTCGCTCGACGATCCGTCGTCCGAGCCGTCTGAGCTCGGCTGCAACGTGTCGGTGAGCGACTTCGTCAGCTGCTGGGTGAGCATGCTCTCGAACGAGAGCGCCGCCTCGTAGAGCTGGACGTCCTTCGACCCACCGGCGCGTACACCGGCCGGAATAAGCGACTGGTCGATCGGAGGAAGGCCTTCGCTCACGTCTGCCTCAATTGGTTGGCCATCTGCAGCAGCTGGTCCTGAGTGGTGATCGCGTGGCTGAGCAGGGAGTAGTTGTTCTGCGCGTCGAGGAGCGACGACATCGCCTGGGCGACGTCGACGTTCGACTGCTCGAGCTTTCCCTGCTCGAGCGTCGAGTTGGTCGTGGACGTCACGCCGCCGCTCGCGGTGGTCGTCACATAGGAGCTCTGGCCTGCGGCCTGGAGGCCGGAGGGAGCGGCGACGCTCACGAGCTTGATCTGGCCGATCGACTTGCCATGGGCGGAGACGGTTCCGTTCGAGGAAATCGTCAGGTCGCCCGCAGTCGTGCCTTTCGGAACGGTGATCGGCGGCACGAGCTGGTTGCCGTCGGACGTGACGAGCTGGCCCGAGGCATCGATCTGAAGGTCGCCGTTCCGCGTCAGCAATGTGCTGCCGGCGGAATCGCGCGCCTGGATGAATCCCGGGCCGTTGATCCCGACCGCGATCGGATTGTCAGAGGCTGCGAGCGTTCCCTCCTGCATGGCCGGGCCGAGGTTGATCGCCTCGGAGCCGCCGCCGACGCTCACGCCGTCCTCGCTGCCGTAGAGGAGGTCGGCGAAACCGACCTGCTGCGTCTTGTAGCCGGTCGTGTCGGAGTTCGCGAGATCGTTCGCGATTGCGTCGATTCTTGTCTGCTGAGCCGCCATACCGGCGGCTGCGGCATAAATGCCATTCGCCATGAAGCCTCTGTCCTTCGTTTGTGACTCGAGGGGTGGGAGGCCGACATCGGCGGTCTCCCAGGGCTTCTGCGAACTGCAGTCCGGCCTGGGTTCCCCTCTTTGACGGTCCCGGTGATCGACTGGAGCCCTCTCGTCTTTAGGCGCCGCCCGCCTGGATGCCCTCATGGAGGGTCTCGTCGATTGCCTGGATTGCCTGCTGGTCAGACTGGTAGGTCCGCAGCGAGGTCATCATCGCGACCATCGTCGTCGTCGCATTGATGCCCGAGCCCTCGAGATAGCCCTGGCGGACAGCGGTTCCTACGGGCCGCGTGCCGGCGGTGCCGGCAAAAAGCGTGTCACCCTGCTTGATGGGATTCGTGAGCGAGACGATCCCGAGGGTTGCGATCGGCTTGTTGTTCCGGCTGATCGCTCCGTTCGTACCGATCGTCAAGCCGTCGGACGAGCCGACCTGGATCGGGCGATTCGCGTTGTCGAGCACCAGATACCCGGTCGAGGTCTGGAGCTGTCCCGAGCCGTTGACGCCGAGCTGGCCGTCACGCGTGTAGCGATTGCCGGCGGGCGTCTGAACGGTGAAGAAGCCCTGGCCGTCGAGCCCGAGATCGAGCGGCTGCCCGGTCTGGGTCAGCGTTCCGGGCGCCATGTTCGTAGTCGTGTCGCTGATCCGGGCGCCCTGCCCGATCGTGCCGATTGCCGCTCCGCTGGCGTTGTTCTGCACCAGGAGCGAGCCAAAAGACTCCTGAGAGGAGTTGTCAGGCTTGTAACCGGGGGTCGATGCGTTAGCCAGATCGTTTGCGATCTGGTCCTGACGCGTCAATTCGGCGAGCATGCCTGACGCAGCGATGTAGAGGCCACGATCCATTGGGGAATGGTTGGGAGAGCAGGGGACCGCCCTTCCAATCGTGGTCTTCGGCAGAGCGGCCGGCGAATTGAGCGTTTAGCAGGGGATTGGCAAATGCCAATCCCCTGCCTGGCTAGGCCGCTGCCCTGGTGCGCAGGGCCGCGAGGAGCCGCTGCGCGTCGTCCGCGTCCGGGTCGAGCGCGAGCGCATGCTCGGCGAACGCGGCCGCATCGTCCGGAAGGGAGCGTGCGAAGGCGACCTGGGCGAGCCCGATGAAGGCCCGTGCGGTCGGCTGCTCGTTGACCGACGCGATCCACTCGTCCGCGGCGGAGCCGAGGAAGCCGCGACGGAGGTAGAGGCGTGCCAGCACCTCGCGCCATTCGTCGCGGGGAACCGCGATCGACTCGGCGACGCGGGCGAGCAGCTCGAAGGAGTGGAACTGCTTCACGCGCAGCAACGCCTCGAGCGCCGTTGCGGCGGGTCGTGCCGCAGCTGCCGGCAGTGACGATGCCCACGGCCTGCCTGCGAGCGCGTCGCCCCAGGCTCCGTAGAGGACACGGTCGCCGAGCGCCAGCCCGGCCGACTCGCTCTTGGCGAGTGCGGCACGGAGCGCCGGCTCGTCGCCTGCGGCAGCATGGGCGAACAGGATCTCGCCTGCCGCAGCCGCGGCGAGCGGGGAATCGGCCTCGATCGCGCTCGCCGCCTCGACCGCTTCGGCCCAGGCGCAGCGTGCGAGGCGCCCCTCGGCCAGGCCGATGCGAGCCGCGTCGTTTGCAGGCTGGCGGTCGAGCACCTCGAGGAAGAGCTCCTCGGCTGCGTCGAGATGACCTGCTTCGAGACAGGCGGTCGCGGCGAGCAAGGCAGCACTCGGGCGATCGAGCGGCAGCTCGGCGCGCAGCTGCTCCAGATCGGCCCCACGGGCGATCAGCAGGCCGACCACCTGGAGCACGGGCGGGACGTAGTCGGGGTACTCGCCGAGCGAGCGGAGGTAGTAGGCCTCTGCCTCGTCGCGGCGGCCCTGCCGCTCTGCGATTTCGCCCAGGAGCGCAAGCGCGAGATAGGTTCCCGAGCCCACGACAGCTGCGTACCGCGCCGGGGCGTCGCCGAGCTCGAGGCAGGTGAGCGCCAGGCGCTCGGCGGTTTCGAGGTCGCCTTCGGCCCGGGCGCAGAGCGCCAGCTCGAAATGGAGGTCGGTGTGGTCGGGCATCGACTCGATCCCGATCGCGAGCGCATCCCGTGCTTCGTCGATCCGGCCCGCCTCTCGGCGCGCGAGCGCGATGCGGCTGGCGAGGATCGGGGCGTACCCGGCCGCCGTCCAGTCGCCGCCGGCGCGCAGCTCGTTCCACGACTCGTCGAAATGCTTCGCGGCCGTCTTCGGGTCGCCGAGCATCAGGTACTCGGAGCCGAGGTTGAACGAGTTGAAGGCGCTCGGAGTCTCGCGCGCCTCGATCTCGAGCAGCTCGATGTTCCGGCGCGACTTTTCCTTCGCGCTGACGCGGCTCTTCAGATAGCCGTAGTGACGGATGCGGATCGTGGTCGCCTCGAACCGCTCGGGCAGATACGTCGGCATGTGGTGCGTCTTCTGCTCGTGGATCCGGCCTTCGAAGCGGTATTCCGGGCGGTTGCGGAAGAGGCGCAGAGCGAGATGCGTGACCGCGTTGCCCGAGTCGTCGCCGCCGGTGTAGTTCGTCTCGACGAGATGGAAGCCCTCGCGCCAGGTGCGGCCGAGCAGCTCGCGGAGCCTCGGTGCGTCCTCGGGGACCATGTGCTCGTCTGCGTCGAGGTAGAGGAGCCAGTCGCCGGTCGCGGCGTTCAGCCCGACGTTGCGCGCGTCGGAGAACGAGCCGTTCCAGGGGAAGTCGATCACCTTGGCGCCGAAGCTCTCGGCGATCTCGACGGTGCGGTCGGTCGAGCCGGTGTCGACGATGATCAACTCGTCGACCGACGACGCGACGGCCTCGAGGCACCCCGGGAGCATCTCTTCCTCGTCCTTCACGATCATGCAGAGCGAGACCGTCAGATCCTCCGGGGGCCGCGCTGCTGTCGCGATCCGCTGGGCCCTGATCGCGAGCGGGCGCGTCCTCGCCACGACGAGCGGCGGCAGCTTCGGCCCGGGCTTGCCGCTCGCCGCCTGCGCCTGGCGCAGGTTGGAGGCGGCGTGCGGCTGCTTCGGATCGAGGCGGACCACGGCCTTGAAGAGCGTCAACGCCGCCGCGGACTGCCCGAGCTCGTGCAGCAGGACGCCAACCGTGTTCAGCAACACCGGCTCACACGGATTGGCCTCGAGCGCGTCGAGGAGGGCTTCGGCGACGATCGGGAAGACCTGGAGCCAGGCCGTGCCCGTCGCGGGAGTCGAGAGTGCAGCCTCGGCGAGGGCGCAACGTCCCTGAAATGCGCGGTGGGGGTCGGTCCATGACGTGATCGAGGCGAGCGCAGTCCTGATCTCGCCGACATTTCCGGATGCGGCGGCCGCGCTGGCGGTGCGCCTGAGATGGGCGAGGCGCTCACGCCATTGCTGCGGCGTGAGGATGTCCTGGCGCTCGGTCGTGTCGAGCGTCGCGATTCGCAGTGGCATCGTGGCTCCTAGTGGGTTTGGAGGAACGTTCGGAGGGCGGTGGGCTCGGCAGCGACGATCTGTCGCGCACGAGCAGGTCTTCGACCGTTGACGCACACAAATGCGTCCGCGGCGAGCGCAAGTGAGTCAGGGTCGAGCTCGGCCGGGCTTGCAATCACGAGATCGGCGAGATCCTGGATGCCCGAAGCGGCGAGCTCTCGCTCGACGAGGGGGCCCATTTCGGCCGGGCTGCCGGGGAGGAGCATCGTCACCTCGTCGGCGTCCGAGAACGCCTCCGCGAAGGCGAGCACCGCTGGCGCCCAGGTCTCGCGAAGCGTCCAGTCCGGGTCGACGGCGAGCAGGACCCGGCGCCGTTCGGCGAGCGCTGCGGGCTCGACCAGCCGGATCGGCCGGCGCCCGTGCAGGGCAGTCAGCCTTGCGGTCGCCCGCTCGGCAGCCGCCGACCAGGAGAAACGCTCAGCGTGCGCCCGCGCGGTCGCTGCCTTGGCAGCTCGCGTTCCCGGATCGGCGGCCTCTCTCAGAGCGGTGGTCAATGCTGCGACGTCGGGCTCGAGCAGGAAGCCGTCCCCTGCGGGAGCGAGCGGCCCAGGCAGGGCGCCCGAGGGCAGCCCGATCGTGCGTGAGGGAACCTGCCAGGCGCAGGCGGAGGTCGTGAAGTCGTCGGTCGGGCCGCCCGAGGTAACGATCACGGGCTTGCCACAGGCAAGCGCCTCGAGCGCGGGGAGGCAGAATCCCTCGCCGCGGTAGGGCTGCACGATGCAGTCGGCAGCGCGGTAGAGGCCTGGAACGTCGTCGAACGCGAGCTCGTCCTCGATGAGGATCACCTCCGGGGCGTTCGGCCGCTCGCGGAACGCGCCGATCAGCTCTTCGCCCGTCTGGCCGCGGTAGATCGTCGAGGCGCCGAAGCCCTTGATCGCGAGGGCGACGTCGTCGCCCGCACCGAATGCGCCGCCGAAGGCTTCGAGCAACAGGTCGATGCCCTTCCGGTAGGTCGTGCCTCCTACGAAGAGAAAGACAGTGCTCTTCGTCGTCGGGATCGGATACGCGGGCCCATCGGGCGAGAAGCGCTCGAGATCGACGCCGTTCGGGATCACCTGCACGATCTCCGGCGAGAGGCCGGCGGTGATGAACGACTGGCGCGAATATTCAGAAGGCGTCCATACCTCGTCGACGCGCGTGCGAATCGTCTCGACCCAGGCGGCGGGGATCTCGCCGAACTCCCACGGCTGGTAGAGCACGAACGGCCCCGAGGACGGTGACTCGAACACCGGCGGCCACTGCTGGGCGACACCGACGTTCGGCTCGAGCACCGGGTTCCCGTCAAGCCCGCGGCGGATCACGTCGACGGCGTCTCCGTCGAGGAGTGCCCCTGTGAGCGCCTCGTTCACGACTGCGAGCGAGTGAATCGAGCCCCAGTCGCCGCGCCAGGTGACCGAAACAGGCCGAGACTGGCGCGGACGCCAGCGCTCGAGCGCTCCGTGCGTCAGCTCGACGATCCGGGCCACCGTGGGCTCCGGGCCGAAGCGCTCGATCAGCTCGGCGCGCGCGGATCCAGCTCGGGCCGCGACATCGGGCCCGCCGGCTGCAACCTCGCGCAGCGTGGCTGACAGGGCGTCGCGATCCGCCTCGAACCAGGACTGGCCCTTGTAGAAGGGCCACGCGTGGGCCTGAGCGCCCTCGCGGACGGGCACGACCGTTCCGTCGACGAGCCACGAGTTGCCGTCATTCATGAAATCGACATTGCCGCTCCACCTGGTCCCGATCGTCGGCAGTCCCATCGCCATCGCTTCCATGTAGGGGCGGCCCCAGCCCTCGCCTCGGCTTGCCATCACGAACGCGTCGGCGCCGGCATAGAGCCCGGGCATCTCAGCAACGGCGAGCAGCGACGAGTTCAACTCGATCGGCGCGGTTTTCCGGCCACCGAGGTGGCGCTCGATCTTCAGTTCGATCTCGTCGGGCGAGAACCCGTGCAGCGAGATGCACTTCAGGACGAGCCGGACGTTGTCATCTGGGCCGAACGCATCGGCCCAGGCATCGATCAGCAGATCCCAGCCCTTGCGGTCCGTGAAGTCGAAGTTCGTGAGAAACGTGAACGGCTGTCTCCGGTCGGCCTTCTCGATTGGCGAGAAGAGATCGAAATCGAGCGTTTCCGGGAGCGCGTGCAGCTTGTTGGGCGACACGCCGCCTCGCGCGAACGTCTCCAGGTTGAACGTGCAGGGCACCCAGATCTCGTCCACCTCGGCAAAGCGGGGGAGCCAGCACGCGGGGATGCTGTTCGTCTCGAACATCGTCCGGAGCACGGTCGGGCCGGTTCCGCTCGGCTCGAGCTTCGCGCCGGCGACGCGGTGGTGGACATTCACGGCCTCTTTGGGGACAGACCGCGCGCGTGCGCGTGAGATCGGCCCCCGGTAGCTCGGCGGCAGACCGGCAGACACGTGTGTCCACTTGATGTCGCGCATCACGATCTCGACGCCTTCGTGCTCGAGCGCGAGCAGGTAGGCACGAGCCTCGTCGGCATAGCCCGAGGGGTCTTCGATGGCGCCGCACCAGACGAGCGGCAGCACACGCTGTGACCCTGACGCAGGGGACATGCACGCGTAGTCGTCAGGTCAGCGGCCGTCTTTACTCAAATGCGTGCCGGTTTTGCCGACGACGACCTCGATGACGGCTGAGGAGCAACGGGTCGAGCAGTTCCTGGCGCGCGCATGTGAGCTTGCGCGGGCCGGCGACGCCGCCGCCCTCACACAGGCATTCCGCGGGCCACTCGCCTGGAGCGACCGGCAGCGCGGCTATGAGGCTGTCAGGCGGCTTTGCCAGCTGGTTCTCGACATCGGGCCGACCCTCCCCGGCTCCGACTGGATCGAGGTCTACGCGGCGGCCGCCGACGGTCTCGTGGACAGTCTCGAACGTGAGCCTGCCGAGCCCGTGCTCCTGAACGCGGCCGGGGTCTTCCTGCACGAGCTGACCCAGTACGACGCCGCGATCGCGATCTTCGAGCTCGCACTGGCGCTCGATCCCGCCTTGCCCTCGGCCGAGTCGAATCTGGCCGCGGCGCTCGACCTGGTGGGCGATCAGGCCCTGCTTGGACGCCCTGAAGACCGTCAGCTCGCAGGCCGGCTCTGCGAGGCTGCCGCCGCGGCGGAGCTCGCAACGGGCCTGACCGTTTCCCTCTGCATGATCGTGAAGGACGAGGAGGAGCTGCTCGCAGGCTGCCTCGAGGCCGTGGCCTCGGCCGTCGACGAGATCGTCGTCGTCGACACAGGCTCGAACGACCGAACGATCGAGATCGCCGAGCGGTTCGGCGCCAAGGTGATCGTCTTTCCCTGGAATGGCTCGTTCGCGGATGCTCGCAACGCCGGCCTCGCCGCTGCGACCGGCGACTGGCTTCTGTATCTCGACGCCGACGAGCGGCTGGTCGAGAGCGACGCGGAGGAACTGCGCTCGCTGCTCGGCCGCACCTGGCGCGAGGGATTCTTCCTGGAAGTCCGGAACCTGACCGGCGACGGCAGCACGGAGGTCGTTCATCCCGCGCTGCGGCTCTTCAGGAACCGGCCGGAATACCGCTTCGAAGGGCGGATCCACGAGGAGGCGTCTGGTGCCATGCCGACGTTCCTCCCGGAACGATTCGAGCCGACCTCGGTGCGGCTCTTCCATCTCGGCTATGTCGACCAGCTTGTCGAAAAGCGTCAGAAGTCCGCCCGGAACCTCGAGCTGCTCGAGCTCGAGAACGAGGAGGCGCCGGGCCCGTACGCGTCGTTCAACCTCGGCAGCGAATATCAGCGGCTCGGCCGCTGGCTGGTCGCCCAGCAGCATTTCGACGAGGCCTGGGAGGGAGTCCGCCATGACGAATGGCTGTCGATCGGCTTCGCGCCCCTGCTCGCGCTGCGAACCGCGCGCGCTCGGCGCGAGTGCGGCCGGATCGAGGAGGCCCGCGAAATCCTCGAGTGCGCGCTCGAGCAGCTCCCCGAGTACACCGATCTCGTCTTCGAGCTGGCGCTGTGCGCGATCGAGGTAAACGACCCGGGCGAAGCCGAGCGGTTGCTCGAGCGCTGCCTCGAGCTCGGAGACGCGCCGGAAGGCCTGGCGTCGACGATCGGCGCCGGCTCTCACCTGGCACGGCAACGACTCTCAGACTTGCGTCACGAACCCAGCCTCACCCACTCACGGTGAAAGGTCGTAAAGAATGCATGAGGGCAATAAAGAATGCGGTCTCGCGGCCGATGAAGCGTGTGTCAATCTTGAAACTGCCATGATCGAAAAGACTCCTCAACTCGCACCCACGGCGAATCTCACTGCCTACGGAGCCGCCCGTCAGGTGCGGAACACCGAGCAGACGGCCGCCAAGTTCCGCCTGCTTCAGGGCTCGAGCGGCTTCCCCGAGACCCCGCCGCCGGATGTGTTGAGCAGTCTGGACAGCGCAGCGCGCCTGCACGACGAGCTTCACCAGCGCGGTCTGAACGTCTCGTTCGACGTCCAGCCCGACGGCGGTGTCCGCGTCTCCGTGCTCGACGAGACCGGCAAAGTCGTGAAGAACTTCTCGCCGGCGCAGGGACTCGACGCGCTGAGCGGCGAGCTTCCGGTCGACGATCTCGACGCATAACCCTCCGATGAGGAGCCCGAGCGGATGAGCTCTCTCCAGAACACGACGGCGGCAGGAAGCAGCACCGCGCTCCAGTCGATCAGCGGTCTCGCATCGGGCCTCGACACGTCCTCGATCATCAGCGCGCTGATGGCGGTCGCGTCTCAGCCCGAGCTGGCGATCAAGAACCAGATCACCATCCAGCAGGACAAGCAGAACGCCTACCAGAGCGTGCTCGCCGAGCTGAACACGCTGACGACGTCGTACCAGGCGCTGACCGACGTCACGACGTGGGCGCCTGTCCAGTCCGTCAATTCGACCGACTCGAACGTCTCCGCCACGATCACCGGCGGGGCCGCAGCCGGCGCCTACGACATCGGCGTCACCCAGCTTGCGCGCGCGAATCAGTTCACGTCGGGGGGAGCTGCCACCGCTGCCGCCGCCGACGTGCTGCACATCACGACGAGCGCCGGCACGACCAACATCACGGTCAACTCGGGCGACTCGCTGAGCACGATCGCGAACCGGATCACCCAGACCGCTGGGTCGCCGGTGTATGCGACGCTCCTGAACGGCCAGCTCGTGCTCTCGAACAAGCAGACCGGCACGGCGGCCGAGATCACCGGCGTCACAACCAACGGCACGTCCGGGTTCACCTTCTCGGAGACGCAGACGGCCCAGGACGCGAACTTCACGATCAACAGCAAGTCGTACACGAGCGGCTCGAACATCGTCACGACGGCGCTCGCCGGCGTGACGCTGACGTTGGCCGGACATACCGCGTCGACGACGGTCACGATCGGTGAGCCGACGCCGAACACCTCGTCGATCGAGACGGCGCTGACCAACTTCGTGAACGAGTACAACACGGTCGTCGGCGACATCGAGACGAGGCTCAACGAGCAGCCGGTGCCGAACCCGTCGAACCCGACCGACGACGCGACCGGCGTGCTCTACAACGACCAGGGCCTCGAGCGCCTGCTTTCGAATCTTCGCAACTCGGTCTCCGACCTGATGACGGGCGGCGGCGCCTTCAGCTCGCTCGCGCAGGTCGGTCTCTCGACCGGCGCAGCGGTCGGAAACGGTTCGATCAGCCAGGCGTCGCTCGACGGCAAGCTGACGATCGACACCTCGAAGTTCGAGAGCGCCCTGAACACGAACTTCGATGCCGTGAAAGCGCTTTTCACGAACGCGACCGGCAAGTACGCGACGGAAGGGCTCGGTCAGCGTCTGAACACGATCCTGAACCAGTACACCTCGCCGACGACCTCGGGCGGCTATCTGAACTCGGCGATCGACAGCGGCACGACTCAGATCACAGAGCTTCAGAGCCAGGTCACCAACTGGCAGCAGCGGCTCGCGCTGAAGCAGCAGATGCTGCAGACCGAGTTCACGAACATGGAGACGGCGCTCTCGCAGGCGCAGTCGGTGGGCTCGCAGCTGAGCCAGCAGATCTCCTCGCTCGGCAGCAGCGGCGGCTAAGTCCTCCTTCCCCTCAATCGGCGCCCGGTCCGGCCGACTACTTGACCGTAGGCGTCCCCCTACGTGACCAACGTGCAGATGACCACCCCTTATTCGAGCGCACGCCGAGCCTACGCCGAGTCGACGATCTTGACGGCGTCGCCCGAGCGGCTCGTGGTGATGCTCTACGACGGAGCGATCCGCTCCCTGCGCCAGTCCGCCGATGCGATGCGGAAGGGCGACCGCGAGCGCTCGCGTAACCGGATGCGCTCGGGCGAGGCGATCATCGACGAGCTGAACCGGGCTCTCGACATGGGGCAGGGGCAGATCCCGTCGCAGCTGCGTGCGATCTACCTCTTCTGCAAACGACTTTTGATCCAGGCCAACCTCGAGACGGATGCGTCGACGATCGACACCGTCGTGCGACTGCTCTCCGATCTGCGTGAGGCGTGGGCCCAGATCGAAGGCTCGTCGGTTCAGTCCGCGTGAACCTCGAGCGACTCGCCGAGCTCTCCCGTCAGGAAGAAGCGGCGGTCGAGGGCCGGCGCTGGGAAGATCTGCTCGCGATCCAGAAGGAGCAGCTCCTGTTCCTCGAATCGCTGCCGAACTCGCTTCCGCGCGAGGCGCTCGAGGTTCTGCAGCACGCATTGGTTCGCTGCAGCACGACGCAGCAGTCGCTGTTCGCCGGGCTCGCCGAGACGAAGGGCGTGATGGAGCGCCTGCGCTCCGGCAGCCGCGCGATCGTCGCGTACGGGTCAAATCGGGGTAGCAAGGTCGACGCGAGAGCCTGACCTCAAGTCGCGCCGCGAATGGCCGACAACGTGGATGGCCTCGACGGATCGAGGCTGTAGTAGCCCATGACGGGCGCGCGTATTTCCGACTTTCAGGGAGCGAACGTCATATGGGGCTCTTCGATCTCACTGATCTTGTTGTCCAGCGCGGCCTCGAAGGCGCGTCGCTGAGGCAAGAGGTCCTCTCGAACAACCTGGCGAACGCCAACACTGCCGGGTTCAAGCGGTCCGATGTCGACTTCCAGTCGAGCCTCGCCGCGGCGCTCGGATCCGGCGATCCGACCGCGGATCTCGAGAACCTGTCGTTCGCGCCGCAGACCGATACCACCTCGGCGGTTCAGGAAGATGGCAACAACGTCGATATGGACACGGAGATGTCCAGCTTGACCTCGAACGCGGTCGAGTACCAGACGCTGGCCGAGATCGAGAAGACCCGGGTTGAAATGCTGTCGAGCGCGATCGGAGGTTCGTGATGAGCAACATGTTCGGTGCGATCGGCATTGCTGCGTCCGGAATGGCCGCAGAACGGATCCGGATGGACGTCACATCCGACAACCTCGCGAACGCCGACTCGACCAAAGGGCCGAACGGGCTTCCGTATCAGCGCCAGGAGGTCGTGCTTCAGACCGGCGGCCAGACCTTCTCGGACGCGCTTGGCAACGCCCAGCAGGCCGGGGTGCAGGCGACCTCGATCGTGAACGACCCGACGCCGGACCGCCAGGTGTACGACCCGACGAATCCCGATGCGAACAAGCAGGGCTACGTGACGATGCCGAACGTGAACACCGTCACGGAGATGACCGACCTGATCACGGAGAGCCGCAGCTATGAGGCGGACACGCAGGCGATGTCGACGGCCAAGGATCTCTATCTGAAGACCCTGGATGTGTTGCGCTGATGCTGCTGCCGATCTCGGGAATCAATCCAATCTCGCTCGGTGGGCTCCCCAAGGCCTCGCCCAGCACCGATCCCACATCAGGCGGCAGCGGTGGCGGCTTCGGGAAGATGCTCGCCGACTCGATCGGGCAGATCGACCAGGCGCAGGCCCAGGCCAACCAGCAGACTCAGGCGCTCGCCACGGGCCAGGCCTCAGACGTCTCCTCGGTCGTGATGTCGGTCGAGCAGGCGAGCCTCGAGGTTCAGCTCGCGTCGCAGATCGACAACAAGGCCGTGAGCGCGTACCAAGACATCTTCCGGATGCAGGTCTAGGCCTTGAATCCGACACAGTTGCGTGAAGCCTGGGCGGGGCTCGAGCTCCGAAGCCAGGTGACGTTGATCGGCGGCCTGATCGCGGTGCTGGGCACGCTGTACTTCATCTACGGCCTCGCGTCGAAGCAGAGCTACTCGACGCTTGCGACGGGGCTCGATCCCTCGCAGACCGGGCAGTGGGAGCAGACGCTCGCCGCCTCCGGCATCAGCTACAAGGTGTTGACGGGCGGCACCGGCCTCGAGGTTCCGGCCGGCGAGCTCTCGCAGGCGCGGATCGCGCTCGCCGAGAAAGGCGTGCTGAGCAACAACTCGAGCACCACCTTCTCTGCCTTCAACAAGACGAGCCTCGGCGCGACCGACTTTCAGCAGCAGGTGCAGTACCAGCAGGCGCTGCAGAGCGAGATCGCCCAGACGATCGAGCAGATCCAGGGCGTGAACAGCGCGAATGTCGAGCTGGTGATTCCCGACGACACGCTGTTCTCGACGCAGTCCTCCAAGGCCACAGCCGCCGTGCTCGTGAACGACGGCGCGACCCTCGACGCCCAGACGATCCAGGGGATCGCGCATGTCGTCGCGTCGAGCGTGAAGGGCCTGAATGCGCAAAACGTGACGATCACGGACCAGACCGGAACGCTCCTCTGGCCGAACGCAAGCTCCGGCGGCGTCGTCAACGCCGAATCGAAGCTCCAGGCCAACGACCTCTACTCGTCGCAGCTCTCGGCCGAGGTGAACGCGATGCTGGCCTCGACACTCGGCCCGAACAAGGCGCTCGCGCACGTTCAGGCCGACCTGAACGCCGACCAGACCACGGTCGAGAAGGTCAGCTACGGCGCCAAAGGCGTGCCGCTCTCCACCCAGACGCAGAGCGAGGCCCTCCAGAGCAAGGGCGGCGGTGCGGTGCTGCCTGCCGGCACGGCGAGCAATGCCGCGTCGAACGCTGCCTCGACAACGACGGGTAACGGGACGTCGAACTACAAGAACTCGACATCGACCTCGACCTTCGGCGTCGCGAAGACGGTCGAGCACAGCGTCGTCGCCCCGGGCGCCGTGAACAAGCTCGACGTCGCGCTGATCGTCGACAGCTCCGTCCCCGCCGCTCAGGTTGCCTCGCTCCAGAAGTCCGTCGCGAGCCTCGTCGGCCTGAACACGAAGCGCGGCGACACGATGGCCGTCTCGCAGATTCCCTTCGCGAAGACGCCGGTCACGACGACGAAGCCCGCCAGCCCGATTGCGGCACTCGGCGATCCGATCTCCCTGGCCAAGGATGCCCTGATCGGTCTCGCAGCCCTGCTCTTCCTCTTCTTCATGCGGCGCTCGCTGAAGCGGCGCGAAGGCGAGGACTCCGTGCCCACCCCGACGTGGCTGCGCGAGCTCGAGCGCGGCATGACCGTGGCCGAGCTCGAAGCGGCGCCGTCGTCGCTCGAGCTGCCGGCGCCGAAGCAGGTCGACAAGATCCAGGAGCAGCTCGAGGAGATCGCCGAATCGCAGCCCCAGGCGCTTGCGAATCAGGTCGCGCAATGGATGACCGAGTAACCGAGCTCACTCCGCAGCAGAAAGCTGCGATTCTCTGCGTCGCCCTGGGCCCCGATGGTGCGGCCAAGGTCTTCAAGCACCTCTCGGACGACATGGTCGACAGGCTGGCGGTCGAGATGGTGCGGACGACGGACGTGCCGCAGGAGCAGGCGCGGGCGGTTCAGATCGAGGTGATCGAGAAGACGCTCGGCCGCGGCGCCATGTCGCAGGGCGGCGTCCGTTACGCGCGCGACGTGCTCACGCGCGCGCTCGGCGAAAAACGAGCCGGCGACACGCTCGAGCGGATCGCGAACCGCATCGAGGCGACACCGTTCGAGTTTCTCCGGCTGACACCGCCGGACCAGATCTATGCCTTCCTGCGCAGCGAGCACCCGCAGACGACCGCGCTCGTGATCGCGAACCTGCCGGCGCCCGAGCTCGCGGCGAGCGTGATCGCGATGCTCGCCCCCGAGGAGCAGTCGGACATCGCGCTGCGGATCGCGCTCATGGGCCAGCTGCAGCCCGACGTCGTGAAGGAAGTTGCCCGTGTGATGGAGTCGAAGCTCGACGTCGTGCTCCAGGCCGAATACTCGCCTGCCGGTGGGGTCGCGTCGCTCGCCGACATCCTGAACAACTCCGACCGTCCGACCGAGCGAAACATCCTCGACTACCTGAGCCTCACGAACCCCGAGCTGGCCGAGAACGTGCGCGCGCTGCTCTTCGTCTTCGACGACCTCCTGAAGCTCGACGACCGCACGGTGCAGCTCGTGCTCAAGGAGGTCGACCAGAAAGATCTCGCGCTCTCCCTGCGCGGCGCCAGCCCCGAGGTCACCGACCGGATCCTCGCCAACATGTCCCAGCGCGCGGCCGAGACGCTCCGTGAGGAGATGGAGTTCATGCCGCCGCAGCTCCGGCGCGTGGTCGAAGAGGCGCAGACGAAGATCGTTGCGGTTGTCCGCCGCCTCGAAGAAGACGGGACGATCATCGTCGCCCGCGGCGGCTCCGAAGCCGAGATGGTCATTTGAGCGCCCCGTTCGTCTTCGAGCAGCTCGAATCGGTCGGCAACCTCGTCATGCCGACCGACCGCGCCGCGGAGATGGTCGCGATCGCGCAGGCGAATGCGATCGAGATCGAGCGGCGAGCGCGGGAGGACGGCTACGAGGCGGGCCGCGCCGAGATGATCGCGCGCGCCGCGGAAGAGATCGAGGCACCGCGCCAGGCGATCAACGCGGCTGCCGCCGCCGTCTACGCGGCCCAGAGCGACCTGGCGGCCGCGGTCGAGCTCCGAACGATCGAGTTTGCGATCGCGATCGCCGAGCGGATCCTCGGTGCCGCGCTCGCCGTCCAGCCCGAGCTCGTCTGCGAGGTCGTCGGAGGCGCGTTGCGCCGCGCGCTTTCCCGAGACCGGCTTGTGATCGACGTCCACCCTGACGACGTCGACGTCGTCCGCACCTGGCTCGGCACGCGCGACGACCAGGACGGCATCGAGACGATCACGGTTCGCGCGGAGCGGCGTGTCGTCCGTGGCGGTTGCGTCGTTCACACGACGGAGGGCGAGATCGACGGACAGCTCACCGAGCAGCTCGCCCGTGCGGAACAGGTGCTGCGCCGTGTCTTCGCCGAGTCGGCAGAAGCAGCAGCCGCAGCGTGAGCTCGGTTGAGCTCCACAAGTACGTCCGGGCGATCGAGAGCGCGGACCTGCAGGTCCGGCGCGGCCGCGTCAAAAGCCTGATCGGCCTCGTGATCGAGGTGTCCGGTCTCCGGGCCGAGGTGGGCGAGCTCTGCTCGATCGCCGCGGGCCGGAACGCCGAGCCGGTCCCGGCGGAGGTCGTGGGCTTCCGGGATGGAGCGACCCTGCTGATGCCGTTCGGCTCGCTGCATGGCATCGGGCCCGGCAATCCGGTCACGGCAACCGGCGACCCCTTTCTGCTCCCGGTTGGCGAAGACCTGCTCGGCCGTGTGCTCGACGGTCTCGGCCGGCCGATCGACGGCCTCCCGGCGCCGCGAACGGAGGACCTCCGCTCGACGGTGGCTCTGCCGCCGTCGCCGCTTCAGCGTTCCCGGATCACGGAACGACTGTCGCTCGGCGTTCGCGCGCTCGACGGCTTCGCCGCCTGCGGGACCGGGCAGCGGCTCGGCATCTTCGCAGGCTCTGGAGTCGGCAAGTCGACCTTGCTCGGCATGATCGCGGACGCGACCTCGGCCGACGTGAACGTGATCTGCCTCGCCGGTGAGCGCGGCCGCGAGGTGCGCGATTTCGTCGAGCGCGATCTCGGCGACGCGCTCGGGCATTCGGTCGTGGTGGTCGCGACATCGGACGAGTCTCCACTCGTCCGGATCAAGGCGGCGTTCACGGCGACGACGATCGCGGAGTGGTTCCGCGACCGCGGCCAGAACGTCCTCCTGATGATGGATTCGGTGACGCGCCTTGCAACCGCCCAACGCGAGGTCGGGCTTGCGATCGGCGAGCCACCTGCCGCCCGCGGCTACACGCCGAGCGTGTTTGCGCTCCTGCCAAAGCTCCTCGAGCGCGCCGGCACATCGGAGCAGGGCTCGATCACCGGTCTCTACACGGTGCTCGTCGACGGCGACGACATGAACGACCCGGTCGCAGACGCCGTGCGGAGCATCCTCGACGGGCACATCGTGCTCACCCGCGAGCTCGCGCATCGCAGCCACTATCCCGCAGTCGACGTACTGCAGTCGGTCTCGCGGCTGGCCAACGAGGTCTCCACCCCGGAGGTGCGTCAGGCAGAAGGACGACTACGCGAGCTGCTCGCGCTCTACCGCGAGAAAGAGGACCTGATCTCGATCGGTGCCTACAGCCCGGGCAGTGACGAGCGAATCGATCTGGCGATCCGATTGATGCCGGCGATCGAGAGCTTCCTGCGCCAGCCCGTCGGCGAGCATTCTCCCGCTGACCGCACCGATGCGGAAATGCTCGAGCTCATCGCGAGCGCGAGCGCAGGCGCGCTCGTTCAGGCGTAGAGGTCGACGAGCTTGCCGACCGGCGGGCGTGTGCTCGCCCACTGGGCCGACGGGAGGTACGACCCTTTGTACTGCGCGCGAAGCGTGTGGTACGCGGAGGTGATCGACTCGAGAGCGTCGACGTCCCCGGCTCCGGTGTCCGGGTGGTAGCGGCGAAGCTGCGCCCGGTAGGCGCGCCTGACATCTTCCTTGGAGGCGGTGTAATCGACTCCTAACGTTGCGTACGCACGGATGGCGGCATTCACAGGCTGAACATAGCGCTGGAAATGAGGCTTGTGCCAGCTCGCGCGCTGAAATCCCTCGAACGAGGGATACAGAACGAATGCGGTCAGATCGTCTTTCCTGAAGCCAAAAACAGCGGAAGCGGAGCCGAGGCCCCGCTTCCGTCAAAACGCCGAGCTTTTTCGGGCTCCTATGTCTGCAGGATCTCCAGGATCTCCTTCGGGCCCTTCTTCGGGAGCGTCGTGTAGACGGTCAACGAGCAGCTCGTCGGGCTCGCAAACGGCAGCTTCAGCTTCGTCGTCGAAGGGCTTGCGACCGACATCGAGCCCGAGACCGGAGTGGTCGAGGAGTTCGCGCCGTCGGCGCTCGTGGTGCCACCTTTCGTACAGATGACCGAATATTGAAGCTTCACCTTGACCGCAGGAGTCGTCTGAACCATGACGGACAGCGTCTTCGGGTGGGCTGCGGTTCCCTGTGCGTAGCCGGTCTTGCCGTCCTTCAAGAGTGCCCCTTTGGCGAGCACCTTGGCATTCGTCTTTGCGAGCGCTGTTGCCGTCAGCATGAGCGCCAGCAAGCCTGTGAGCAGGATCTTCCCGGTCAGTTGCGCGAGAGAGTTGATGATGCCCTCCTGATTCCGGGCTGGACATCTGGGACCAGCCGAAGGTCGTTACTACCGTAGCAATCGAAGCCTCGCGAACTTGTAAGGACCGCGTCGGCTTCGGCTGCTCCTGGGGGTAGCCTCACGAGGGGAGATGGCCGCCGCGCATCACGATCACGCTGGTCATTCGCACGCCGTCACAGAGACGACGGACGCGCGGCGGCTCGCCGTCTCATTCGGCCTGATCGTCGGCTTCATGGTGGTCGAGGTCGTCGCCGGGATCCTGGCGCGCTCGCTCGCGCTGATCTCCGACGCGGCCCACATGCTGACCGACGCGTTCGCGCTCGGGCTTTCGCTGATCGTGATCAGGCTGGTCGCCAGGCCGAGCGGCGGAAACCTCACCTTCGGCCTGAGGCGCGCGGAAATCCTCTCGGCCCAGGCAAACGGGTTCACCTTGCTCGTGCTGGCCGGGTTGATCGTCTACGACGGGATCGCCCGGCTGATCTCGCCGCCCGCAGCCGGCGGATCGACCATGCTCGTCGTCGCCCTCGTCGGCATCGCCGTGAACCTGCTCGCGACACGCCAGCTGTCACACGCGAACCGCGAGAGCATGAACATCGAGGGCTCGTTTCAGCATCTCCTCACCGACCTGTTCGCATTCGCCCTGACCGCGATCGCAGGCGCAGTGATCCTCGCGACCGGCTTCGCTCGGGCCGACGGGATCGCGGCGCTCGCGATCGCAGCGATCATGCTGCGCTCGGCCTACGGGCTCCTCCGGGATTCGGGCCTGGTGCTCCTCGAAGCGGCCCCCGGCGGGATGAGCGTCGAGGAGATCGGCCAGGCGCTCGTCGCGCATCCGCACGTGTCGAGCGTCCACGACCTCCACGTCTGGGAGATCGGCTCCGGCTTCCCGTCCCTCTCGGCGCACGTGCTCGTCCATCCGGGAGACGACTGTCATGGGATCCGGCGCGAGCTCGAAGCGTTGCTCGAGTCACGGTTCGAGATCGAGCACACGACCCTTCAGGTCGACCACGAGCGCGAGCCCGAGCTGCTGACGATCAGCTCCGCCAACGAGGCGGCAGAGTGATCTCGGCCAGTAAGGTGGCCGGAATGCTGGCCACGACGAACGGGTCGCTGATCTGGAACGGGATCATCCTCGCCTCGGCCGTCGGGCCCGTGTTGATCGTGATCGTGATCTGCTTCGTGTTCATGCGCGCGGCTCGCCGGAACGATCAGCGCGAGGCGCTCGAGCAGCAGCACCGCCAGCAGCGCATCCAGTAGCGGTCGAGACGATGCGGACGCGACCCTGGCGCAATCCCGCCGCCGTTCGGCTCGTGCTGGTGGCCGCGCTCGTCTTGCTCGGCGCCCTTGTCGTCGCCGGCGCGTTCACTCGGCTCGACCAGTACGCCGTCGATCATTGGATGGCGCAGATCGGCACAGGACGCAGCTCGTTGTGGCGGGCGCTCCTGCCGTATCCGAACGGAGGCAGCGCGTCAGAGCTTGCGATCAACATCTGGACCTTCCCGGGATCGGTGCCTGCCTCGGCACTCGTGCTTGCCGTGTGCTTCGCCAGGCTCGCGCGCCGCGGGCAACGCAACGCCGGAGCCGCCTGGATCGCCGCCTGGGTCGTCGCGAATGCGGTCGAGCTCACCGGAAAGGGCGTGCTCGACCGTCCGCCGCTCACGACCTTGAAGCACGGGGTGCGGGTCGATATCTCCGGGTTCGAGTCGTCA